>NZ_JAWHTE010000004.1:0-308817 GCF_032586175.1 Ovoidimarina sediminis | reverse complement strand
ATCCTCCCAGACAGGATGAATCACAAATCAGCTCCAACAGGAATCCCCGCGATTCAGGTTTTCAGTCGGATGCTTTAACGCTCCGTCAGCTTCAGCTCGATCCTACGGTTTGCCGCCAGCGCCTCGGGTGAAGAGCCCGGCGCCACCGGCCGGTATTCCCCGAACCCGGCCGCCGCCAGCCGCTGCGGCGGGAAGCCAAGCTGCTCGGTCATGAACCGCACCACCGACAAAGCCCGCGCCTGGCTCAGTTCCCAGTTGTCGGCAAACCGCGATGCGCCGGTGATCGGTGTCGCGTCGGTATGCCCGTCGACCCGCAGGATCCAGTCGATTTCGGACGGGATCGCACCGGCAACCTCCTGCAGGATCCGCGCCACGCCGGCGATCTGGTCTGCTCCTTCGAGAGAGAGGTCGGCAGAGCCGATCTCGAACAGCACCTCTGACGAGAACACGAAGCGGTCGCCCACGATCTCGATGCCCTCGCGCTGCCCCAGAAGATCGCGCAGCTGGCCGAAGAACTCCGACCGATAGCGTTCGAGATCCCGCGCTTCCTCCTCGAGCCGCGCCGCTCGTTCAGCCAGCAGTTCGGCACGCTCCGCCTCCGCTTCTGCCCGCCGCCGTTCCTCGGCCGCGGCCCGCGCCAGCGCAGTGTTGAGGTCTGAGCCAAGCGTCTCGATCCGTACCTGCGCCGCCGCATCCCGTTCCGCCGCCGCATCGAGAAGCCCCTGCAGGGAATTGAGCTGGCTGCGCAACTCCGCAATTTGCCCGTTCAGCGCTGCGACCTGCCGCAGGCCCTCCGCCGATTTGGCCTCCTCCGCGGCCAGCGCCTCATTGGCCTGCGACAGAAGAAGCGCGTTCCGCTCCGCCTCGCTCAAGCCGTCCTCCGCGGCCTGCTCCGCCTCGATCTGGGCGGCAAGCGCTGCGGCGAGACTGTCGCGCAGCCGCTCCTGATCTTCGAGAAGCGACGCGACCTCTGCCGACTGCGCGGCCTCGGCGGCAAGCGCTGCCGTCAGTTGCCGGGTCATCTCCTCGGCACTCACCTCAAGTGCGGCCACGTCCTCGCCAAGCGCGGTCAGCCGGGCCTCCGCTTCGGCACGCGCCGTAGTTTCGGCCTGCAACGCCGCCTCCGCCGCGGCCAGCGCAGCCTGCACTTCCTCCAGCGTCCCGGCCTGCTCAGCGGCCTCTGCCTCCGCCGCCGCAAGTTCCTCACGCCGCGCCGCCTGCGCCGCGACTGCCGCGGCAAGCCGTTCGTTCAGCTGATCCCGATCGCCCTCGAGCACCGCCAGTTCCTCGGCCAGCGCCGCGCGATCGGCCAGGGCTTCGGCAAGGCGGTTCGTCAGCCCTTCCTCTGCCGCGCGGGCGGCGGCCAGAAGCGTCAACGTCTCTTCCGCTGCCTGCCGTTCCTCTTCAAGCCTGAGCGTCATTGCCGTCAGCTCGGCATCCGCATTCTCCAGCCGTTCGCGAAGGGCTTCCGCTGCCGCAGCATCGGCAAGTCGTGCTGCTTCTGCTTCGCTCAGTTCCTCAGACAGGTCGTCCCGCTCGGCCTCGAGGCTCGCAGTCAAGGCCTCGAGCGCCGCGCGCCGGGCAGCCGCAAGCCGGGCCGCCTCGGCGGCGGAATCAATCTCGTCCCGGGCCGCCGCCAGGGCAAGCTGCAACGCCTCCTGCTCGTCGATAAGCCGGGTCTGCGCCTCCTCTAACGCACTCACCTGATCGCGCGCTTCATTGCGCTGCGACAGAAGCGAGGCCACCTGCGCCTCAAAACTCGTGATCGCGGCGCTCTGTTCGGCGATCTCGTCGGCCTGCTGCGAAACCTGTGCATTGAGTGTCGCGATCAGCGCGCGCTGGCTCGCCGCCTCGTCCCGCGCCGCGCTCAGACTCGCGGAAAGCTCCGCCTCGCGGTCCTCCAGATTGGCCACCCGCTGCTGTTCCAGCCCCAGTGCCTGCGCAAGTGCCGTGACCTCGCCTGCCAGTTCATCCAGTTCGGTTTCCTGCCCGGTGATTGTCTGCTGCAGCACGAATTGCAGGATCATGAAGATCGTCAGCACGAACATCAGAACCAGCAGTAGCGCCGTCATCGCATCCACGAAGCCGGGCCAGATCGAGCCCGACACGCGGTTTGTCGCGCGGCGCATCATGGGGTCAACCGCCCCGGCCCAGCGCCTCGACCGCGCGGGTCAGGTTGTGGATGTCGGCACGAAGGTCGTCCATCATCTCCTGCCGCCCGCTGGCCAGTTCCTCGAGGATCTTCAGAAGCTGCACATCCATCGAGCGAAGCCGCATACGCGCCTCGGCATCCGTCTCGCCGCCGCCGCCGACACCCGACTCCAACGCGGCGGCCAAGCGTTCCTGCCCTGCCGCCAACCGCGCGAGCGTCGCCTCTGCGGTGTCCTCGCGCTCGATCCGCTCGACCAGACGCTCCACGCTCGCAGCGAGGTTGCTCAACCGCTCATCCACAAGATTGCGCGACGCGTCCGATGACTCGTAAAGGGTCGTCAGAGCATCCATCTGCTCGGCCATGTGGTCAAGCACCGCCGCCGTCGCTCCGCCGCCCCCGCTGTCGCCATCGGCATCCCCACCGGCAAAGCCGACCCGCGTGATGGTCGACAACCAGTCTTCAAGCTGGCGGTAGAACTGGTTCTGCCCGTGACTTGCAAAAAGTTCGAGAAGTCCGACGACGAGCGATCCCGCAAGCCCGATCAGCGAGGACGAGAACGCTACGCCCATTCCGCCGAGCTGCGCCTCGAGCCCGGTGATGAGACGGGAGAAAACGTTGACCCCACCAAGATCCTCGCCCTCTGCGGGGGCCAGCGATCGGATCGTATCGACGACCGCCGGAACGGTCGTCGCAAGGCCATAGAACGTGCCCAGAAGACCAAGGAAAATCAGAACGTTGACGATGTATCGCGTGATATCCCGCGCCTCGTCGATCCGCGTTGCCACCGAATCGAGGATCGACCGCGAGGACGAAGTGCCAAGCTGTGCCCGCGCACCCCGCGCCCTCAGAAGCGCAGCGAGAGAGGCCAGAAGACGCGGCGCACGGGTAAACTGGTGCCCGGGCCGTTCCTGCACGAAGCCCTCGATCCAGATCACCGACGAGACAAGCTGCCAGAGCTGCCAGAAACAGGCGAGCACCCCGATCACGAAGACCGCCCCGATCACGCCGTTGAGCCAAAGGTTCGCCAGGAAAACCGGCGCCACCGTTGGCCACGCGATATAGGCCAATCCCCCTACCAGCAGCAGCACGATGATCATCAGGATGATCTGCCGCACCGGTTGGGTAAACTGCGCCTGCGCCTCTCGTTCCAGCCGGTCCATATGTAGGCCTGTCCTGCCGCTGGTTATCGTTGTTAAACACAATAGAGGCTGCGTCTGCCCCTGCCAACACGCAAATTATTGTGGTCCGGCCTTGATCTTCCGCACCCGGCGGGCAAGCCAGCTCAACTCCTCGTCGGCGATGCCAAGCTCGTCAAGGTGCTGCGCGGTATTGAACAGATAGGTGTCGTTCGGCCCGCGCCCGCCCACGGCGTGAGCGATCCGTCCCGCCTGCTCTTCCAGCGAAAGCTGGCAATACTGGCGGTGTGCCCGGTCCACCACATAAGTCACCGCCGCGACTTCCCGCCCGTCTTCCAGCCGCACTTGCACGGTCTGTTCGAGATAGGCCGACGAAATCAGCTCGCGTTCCCTCAGATAGCCCATCGTTTCCGCCTCGCTGCCCGGTTCGGCGCGCATGGCGACGCCTTCACAGGCCGCGCCCGGATGCGCGTCAAGCGCCAGAACAAGCCCGGGTTCTTCCTCCGTACCCCGGTGGTGCACCGACAGCATGCAGAAACTGCGCGCGAAATCCTTCAGCCGTGCCACCCGACGCTCGGCTACGGGAAAGCCCGGATCCCAGATCAGGGAGGCATATCCAAAGACCCAGAGGTCGCGTTCTGTCATCCGGCTGGCCCTTCCTGTCCGCACTCTCTAAATCATGGACGGCACCAACCGAAAAGGGCAGCCATGCGAAAACTCCTCGCCCTCCCGATCCTCGCGGCCATCGTGTGGTCCGGCTGGTGGGTCGTTGCGCAGCAGGGCATAACGCGCGGGATCGACACCTGGTTACAGGCCCGTGAAGGCGAAGGCTGGCAAGCCGAGGCAGAGGTCGCGACGCGGGGCTTTCCCCTGACACTCGAAACCCGGCTGACAGATCTTGCCCTCGCCGATCCCGATACGGGCCTCGCCTGGAACGCGCCGGTCTTTTCCTTCACGGCCGCGGCCTATGCCCCGACGCGCGTCACCGCCACCTGGCCGGAAACCCAAACCATCGCCTCGCCCTTCGAACGGATCGAAATCCGGTCGCAGACGATGCAGGGCTTTCTCGGTCTCGTGCCGGGGCCCAACCTTGCCCTCGACGACAGCGACATCACCCTGGAACACCTGACCTTCGCCTCGACGGCGGGCTGGACGGCCGCGCTGGCCTCGGGCTCTCTCGTCACCCGTCGGCTCGACGAAGACCCACTTGCACACGACATCCGCTTCGCCACCCGAGATCTGGAACCCGCCGCACCGCTGCTCCGTATCATTGATCCCACCGGCCTTTTGCCTCAGGTGATCGCTGAAATGACGCTCGAGGCACGCGTCGCCTTCGACGCCCCGTGGGACAGGCGCGCCATCGAGGATCGCCGTCCACAGATCACTCGCCTCGAACTCGAAGGCGCCTCTGCCCGCTGGGGCGATATGGCGCTCGACGCCGCCGGTAGCCTGACGGTCGACCCAAAGGGCACCCCGGAAGGCCGGATCACGATCCGTGCCACAAACTGGCGCGACATGGTGGCCGTCGCCCGCGCTTCGGGAAGCCTGCCGGAAGGCATCGCCGACACGCTCGAGCGCGGGCTCGAAATCCTCGCAGGGCTCACAGGCAACCCCCGCACCATCGACGCGCCTCTGAGTTTTCAGAATGGCTTTGTCTCCCTTGGCCCCATCCCTCTCGGCCGCGCGCCTGCCTTCGTAATCCGTTAGGGCTTGCGGGCCACGCGCCGGCGCGAAAGACTGCTCCAGGGGACGGAGGAATGCATGCCGGACAACCCAGTCAACGTAGCCCTGATCGGAACAGGCATGGTCGGCGCGACCTATGCCGCGGCACTGGCGGATCTCGCAGATTCGATCCGGCTGACCCGCGTCCTGGCCCGCAGCCCGGGCTCGGCAGAACGCTTCATCAACGCCCAGGCCGGCCCCCTTCCCTTCCGGCCAGACGCCGCAGCATCCCTGACCGAAATCGCGGAAGATCCAGGCATCGGCTTCGTCATCCTCGCCACGCCCCCTGACCAGCGGCAGGAAATCGTCGAAGCGCTTGCCGCCGCCGGCAAGCCAATCCTCATGGAGAAACCGATCGAGCGTACGCTTGCCGCCGCCGCCCGCCTCTGCCAAATCACCGAATCCGCCGGTATCCCGCTTGGAATTGTCCTTCAGCACCGTGTGCGTCCCTCAGCCCGCCACCTTGCGGCGTGGATCGCGGATGAAACGCCCGGCCCGCTCCGCGCCGCCGAAATCTCTGTCCCGTGGTGGCGCCCGCAAAGTTATTACGACACACCTGGACGCGGCACCTATGCCCGCGACGGCGGTGGTGTCCTTCTCACCCAGGCCATCCACACTCTTGACCTTGCTCTGACCTTCACGCCCCCCATCACGTCGCTCACCGCCATGACGGCGACCACGGGCTTTCACGACATGGAAGCCGAGGATTTCGTCACCGCCGGCCTCACTTTCGAGGGCGGTGCGGTCGGCACCCTCTTCGCCACGACTGCCGCTTTCCCGGGCCGCACCGAGGAAATTCGCCTGCACTACCGCGACGCTTCCGTCGCCCTGCGTGCCGCGGAGATCGAGATTAACCGCCAAGACGGCAGCTCGGAAACGATCGGCACCGTTGCCTCATCCGGCGCCGGGGCCGATCCGATGGCATTTACCTCCGACTGGCACCGTGACGTCATCGCGGATTTCGCCGCTGCCCTGCGCAAAGGGCACTCTCCCGTTGCCCCGGCCCGCTCGGCGCTCGCCGCCCATGCACTGATTGACGCCATCGAACGCGCCGCGCGATCCGGCGCCCCGACACAACCGGAGATCCCAGAATGACAGGCCCTTCAATCGGCGTTCTCGGAATTGATCACGGTCACATCTTCGGGATGCTCTCCCACCTTCTTGCCCGTGGCGCGACCTTCAAGGCGTGGTGGACGCACGGGCCCGCCGTCACCGAACCCAAGTTCCGCGAAACCTATCCCGGCGTTCCGCGCACCGTCACCAAGCAGGCGATCCTCGATGATCCCGGGATCGACCTCATCCTTATCGCCGCCGTCCCGGCGGACCGCGCCGCCCTTGCCGCAGAAGCCATGCGCCATGGCAAGGACGTGATGACGGACAAACCCGGATGCACCACGCTCGAACAGCTTGAAGCCCTGCAACGGACGCAATACGAAACCGGTCGCATCTGGTCGGTCAACTTCTCCGAGCGCTTCCAGGTGCCCGCCGTCGCCCGGGCCGAAGAACTCGTGGCCGAAGGCGCCATCGGCCGTGTCGTGCAGGTCGTGACGCTCGCCCCCCACAAGCAGAACCTTTCAACCCGCCCGCCCTGGTATTTCGAGCGGGCCCGTTACGGCGGCATCCTCACCGATATCGGCTCGCACCAGATCGATCAGGTCCTTTATTTCACTGGCTCGTCCGAGGCCCGCATCCTCCACGCCCATGTCGAGAACACCACTCGCCCCGAGTACCCCGGTTTCCAGGATTACGGCGAGGCATCCCTGGCCACGCCCGGCGGCCACGGCTTCATCCGCGTCGACTGGTTCACGCCCGATGGCCTGCCCACCTGGGGCGACGGTCGGCTTTTTCTGCTTGGCACCGAGGGCACGATCGAGATCCGCAAATACACCGATATCGGTCAGCCGCACCGCACCGACACCCTCTACCTCGTGAACCGAACTGAAAACACGCGGATCGATTGCGCCGGCGGTCCGCTTCCCTATTTCGACCGGCTCCTTGCCGACATTCGCGACCGGTCCGAAACTGCGATGCCCCAAACCCATCCCTTCGCGGTAATGGAGCTAGCGATCCGCGCGCAGGAGTTGGCCGAACGTGGCTGATCCCCTGCGCACCGCCATCGTCGGCGCCGGAATCGGGGCCCAGCATCTGGAAGCCTACCGCGCCTTGCCCGACCGCTTCGAGGTCACCGCGATCTGCGATCTCGACCTCTTCCGCACCCGAGCCATCGCGGGCGAACTCACTGTCACCGACGATTTCGAAAGCCTGCTCGCCGATCCCGACCTGGATATCGTCGACATCTGCCTCCCCCCGCATCTCCACACCGAAGCAATTCTTGCCAGCCTCGCAGCGGGCAAACACACGATCTGCGAAAAGCCGCTTGCAACCAGCCTTGCCGAAATCGACCGGATCGAAGTGGCCGAAGCCGCAAGCACGGCGCGCGTCTTCCCCGTCTTTCAATATCGCTTCGGCCCCGCCGCCCGGGCACTTTCCGCCCTCCGCGACGGCGGGTTTCTCGGCACGCCTCTGGCCGCCGCTCTCGAAACCCATTGGAACCGGGGCGGCGACTATTACGCCGTTCCCTGGCGCGGCACCTGGGCGGGCGAGATGGGGGGCGCGATCCTCGGGCACGCGATCCACGCCCATGATTGGTTAAGCTTTGCGATGGGCCCCGTCGCCTCTGTCTTTGCGCGGCTGGCCACCCGTGCCAATCCGATCGAGGTCGAGGATTGCGCCGCCCTCGCCCTCACGCTCACCGACGGCACCCCCGTGACAAGCTCTGTCACCCTCGGCGCGGCCAGCGACACAACGCGCATCCGCCTTGTGTATCAGAACCTTACGGCGGAGAGCGGCACCAATCCCTACAAGCCGGCCGAGGGTGAGTGGGCCTATCTCGCACGCGATCCTACCCGCCAGCCCGAAGTCGACGCCATCGTCGCATCGTCACAAGAGGGGCCAAATGGCTATGCCGGCCTCTTTGCCGCAATTTCCGACGCGCTCTCCGGCGCACCTTCGGGCCCAGTGACCCTGGCTGATGCGCGCGCCTCGATCGAACTCGTCACGGCAATCTACGCCTCTGCCCGCGACGACCGCCCCGTATCGCTCCCGGTCGCGTCAGGAGAGCCGTTCCGGCAAAGCTGGCTTCCCGCGCTCTAGGTCTTGTTCAGCCAGGGAAACTCTCTTTCGGAACTGGTCATGCCGAGAAAATCGAGCATTCTTCCGTAGGATCCCGGCTCCGCCACGTTCAGTACAAGAAGATCATCTGGGCGGTTCCGAAAATGCGCCTTTACGGCGGCGTTATGCGCTTCGTAACCCGCAATCGCCAGATCCCGGTCGAAGGGCGATTCAGGTGTGGTTCCATAGAACTCCGTGATCCTAAGCGTCCAGCCCCGCCGCAAATCCGGCGCCCGCTCCAGCGCCTTACGGTCTGGCAAGGACCCGCCCGTACCAAGGCGCTTGATCTGATAGCGCACCGCGCTGTCATACCACTCCTCGGAACTTCCCCGCACGGTCAGGATGAATTTCGACTCGGGGAGACCGTCGTCCATGTACCGAAACGTGTCCTGCGCTGAAAACGGCAGGTCCTGAAACGCGTCGTAGCGCGCGCAGTACCGGAGGATCGGCTCGAAGTTGCGGTCGGCCCAGTACAGGAAATGGCGATACCTGAGTTCGATTTCATCTCCCATCAGGAAGCCAAGCCCCCGCAGCGCGGCTTCCATCGATGTCGTGCCGGTCTTGCCACGGCCGACGCAGAAAACCTTGAATCCGGGCCGTCGGCCCTGAAGGTTCAGCTTCACGCGTTCCGCCTCGAGAAACAGATGCCGCTTCAGACGACGTGTCTGAAGCCAGGCCTCCTCCATGACGATCTTCATGCCTGCCTCACAAACGTCACCCCGCACGCTCCGCCCGGCCCATCATCGTCAATGCTGCCTGGCCCGGCAATGCCCCGTCTGCCAGGCTGCCCCTCCACATTGGCAAAATACTCCGGGGGGCCGCTCGGCACGGGCGGTGGGGGCAGCGCCCCCTCCCGGCCCCCGAAACAAAGCGGGGCGCCCCGAAGGACGCCCCGAACATCTGCTGCTCAAACTCACTCAGCAGCTGTAGTACATCTTGAATTCAACCGGATGCGGCGTGTGCTCGAAGGCATAGATCTCTTCCCACTTGAGCTCCATGTAACCTTCGATCTGGTCTTTCGTGAACACGTCACCCGCAAGCAGGAAGTCCATGTCGGCCTCGAGTTCCTCCATCGCCTCGCGCAGGGACGCGCAGACGGTGGGGATGCCTTCCAGCTCTTCCGGCGGCAGATCGTACAGATCCTTGTCCATCGCCTCGCCGGGATCGATCTTGTTCTTGATCCCGTCTAGCCCGGCCATCAGAAGCGCCGAGAAGCAAAGATACGGGTTCGCCGACGGATCGGGGAAACGGGCTTCCACACGCTTGGCTTTCGGGCTTTCGGTCCACGGGATCCGCACGCAGCCCGAACGGTTCCGCGCCGAGTAGGCGCGAAGAACGGGCGCCTCAAAGCCCGGGATAAGGCGTTTGTAGGAGTTGGTGGACGGGTTGGTGAACGCGTTCAGCGCCTTGGCATGCTTCAGGATCCCGCCGATATAGTAGAGCGCTTCCTGGCTCAGGTCAGCGTACTTGTCGCCCGCGAAGAGCGGCTTGCCGTCCTTCCAGATCGACATGTTGCAGTGCATGCCGGTGCCGTTGTCGCCCGCGATCGGCTTCGGCATGAACGTCGCCGATTTGCCGTAGGCGTGCGCCACATTGTGGATCACGTACTTGTACTTCTGAAGCTGGTCACCCTGGTCGGTCAGCGACGAGAAGATGAGGCCCAGCTCGTGCTGGCACGACGCCACCTCGTGGTGGTGCTTGTCCACCTTCATGCCGATCCGCTTCATCGTCGACAGCATTTCCGAGCGAATGTCCTGGCCATCATCGACCGGCGGCACGGGAAAATAGCCGCCCTTGATGCCGGGGCGGTGCCCCATGTTGCCCATTTCGTATTCGGTATCGGTGTTCCAGGACGCATCGAGCGCGTCGACCTCGTAGGACACCTTGTTCATCTCGACGGAATATTTCACGTCGTCGAACAGGAAGAATTCCGCTTCAGGCCCGAAATACGCCACATCGCCGATTCCGGAAGACTTCAGATATTCTTCAGCGTTGCGCGCCGTGCCCCGGGGATCGCGCTCATACCGTTCGTTCGTGTCGGGTTCGAGCACCGTGCAGTGAACCGCAAGCGTCTTTTCCGCAAAGAACGGATCCATATAGGCCGACGACGGATCGGGCATCAGCTTCATGTCCGACTGATCGATCGACTTCCAGCCCGCGATCGACGAGCCGTCGAACATGAAGCCCTCGTCAAGGAAATCCTCGTCAACCTGATCCGACATCACCGTCACATGCTGCAGCTTGCCGCGCGGGTCGGTGAAGCGGATGTCGACGTATTCGACTTCCTCGTCCTTGATGGTCTTGAGCATCTCAGATTTACTCATAGTCGCCCTTTTCCTTCTTGAATTTGGCCGTTTTTCCGGGGCCTTGGCCCCCCTGACTAAAGTGCGTCGCCGCCCGTTTCACCGGTCCGGATCCGCAAAGCGTTCTCGACGGGCAGGACGAAGATCTTGCCGTCGCCGATCTTGTCGGTCTTGGCCGCCTCGACGATGGCGGCAATCGCGGCGTCGACCTGATCGTCATCGAGAACGACCTCGATCTTCACCTTGGGCAGGAAATCCACCACGTATTCCGCACCGCGATAAAGCTCGGTATGGCCCTTCTGCCGGCCGAAGCCCTTGACCTCGAGGACCGAAAGACCCTGCACGCCGATCTCCTGGAGCGCCTCTTTCACCTCGTCGAGCTTGAACGGTTTGATGATCGCCTCGACTTTTTTCATTCTGAAAAAATCTCCTCCTGGAAAGCAGATGCCGCGGTTCCCCGGGGCGTGAGACCACTTCCCTCGGGGAGTGCCAATTCGGTAGGCTTCATGGGGGTCTGAAACCCGCCTGATTCCAACCTATGCGCCTATTTTTTGTGCATATAGACACGAAATCGGGCAGAATGAAAACATGTGCGTAGGAAATGAGCGAACTTCTCACCGCCGCCCAGATGCGCGCCATCGAACAGGCCGCGATCGCCTCGGGCGAGGTGACCGGCCTTGAACTGATGGAGCGGGCGGGCCGGGGCGTCGTCGAGGCGATCCTCGAGGAATGGCCCGAGCTTGCGAAAACCTCGCACCGCGCGGTGGTGCTCTGCGGGCCGGGGAACAACGGGGGCGATGGCTTTGTCGTGGCGCGGCTTCTGAAGCAGCGGGGCTGGGAGGTGGAGGTCTTTCTCTATGGTGATCCGGCGAAGCTGCCGCCGGATGCGCGGGTGAATCATGAGCGGTGGCAAAGAGAGGGTGCTATTCGCAAACTTACGGAGGAAGAGTTTCGCTCGGATCACCCGGTTCATGGACCCGCCTTCGCCGACATCTACGTTGATGCTATTTTTGGGACAGGCCTTACTCGTCCACCCCAAGGCGATCTTGCAATTCTTATGCGGCACTTTGGCGGCTTCGGCGGCGATGACTATGCGTCTCGCACTGTGGCAGTTGATGCTCCGTCAGGTCTTTGCCTCGACAGCGGTCGCTGCTTATCTGCTTCGGGGCACCCCGGAACGACAATTCCCCGTTCTGCTCTTACAGTCACCTTCGATAGCCCGAAACTTGGTCACATTATGGCGTACGGTCCTGAGTATTCCGGGGCGCTTTCGATCAAGGACATCGGGATCGCGAAGTTTCGAGAGAGACAATCACCCGATCACAGAACAGTACGCGTACCTCGCGCCGTTCTCGTTACGGGCGCACCACTCGTCGAGGATAGTCGGAGCTATCTTTGGGATGTTTCCTTACGGTTGCCAAAAGCGGAACAGACACACAAATACACCCACGGCCACGCCCTGATCCTCTCCGGCCCCGCCACCCGAACCGGTGCCGCCCGCCTCGCCGCCCGTGGCGCGCTGCGGATCGGCGCGGGGCTTGTCACCGTCGCGGCCCCTGCCCCGGCCCTTGCGGAACACGCAGCCCACCTCACCGCGATCATGCTGCGGGAGGCGAACGATGCGGGCGAGCTTGAAACCCTCCTAGAAGACGACCGGCTGAACGCGCTTTGCCTCGGGCCCGGGATGGGCACCGGGGAGCTTACGCGCAACATGGTTAAAGCCGCCCTAACCGCCCGGCGCGCGACAGTTCTCGATGCCGATGCGCTGACGACATTCGCGGAGGACCCAAGCGCGCTTTTCGGGATGCTCCACGAGACCTGCGTCCTCACCCCCCATGGCGGGGAGTTCGCGCGTCTCTTTCCCGATATCTCACAACGGCTTGCAGAGCCTGCCACGACGGGCCCGGCCTACTCGAAAGTAGATGCCACGCGCGCGGCGGCGGAACGCGCGGGGTGTACGGTTCTCTTCAAGGGCGCGGATACGGTGATCGCCGATCAGACCGGGAACTGCCGCATAAATTCAGCGGCTTACGATCGCGCCGCGCCCTGGCTTGCGACCGCCGGATCGGGCGATGTGCTCGCAGGCTTCATCACCGGGCTTCTGGCGCGCGGGCACGCGCCGATCGGAGCCGCCTCAACCGCCGCCTGGCTCCATGTCGAATGCGCGCGCTCCTTCGGGCCCGGGCTGATCGCCGAAGACATTCCCGAAGAACTTCCCAAGGTTTTCCAGCACCTTGGCCTCTGATCTTCATTTTGGCGAAAATACTCCCGCCCGAGGCATGAAATCTCTTCTCGCAACGCCACGCATCCTTTGCTAAACGGCGCCCCGGATGCGGGTGTGGCGAAATTGGTAGACGCACCAGATTTAGGTTCTGGCGCCGCAAGGCGTGGGGGTTCAAGTCCCTCCACCCGCACCACCGCACGGCAGGGTTACGATCTTTTTCGGGGCATAACGTCGCGTACACCCGGCGTACACAGCGCGTACACAGGGCGTACACCGGTTTTGCGCGCACCGCGCCGGTTAACGCGGCGTTCGCGCAACGGGCCGGAAGGGCGCGGGAATCACCTTGCACCCCGCCCCGAGCCCCCCTAGAAGAGCGCCTGATTTTCCGGACGGTCCCCGCATCCGGCGGGCCCCCTTTTATGTGAGGACACCCATGCAGGTCACCGAGACCCTGAACGACGGTCTGAAACGCGGCTACCAGATCACGGTTACGGCCGACGAGCTTGATGCGAAGGTCAACGAAAAGCTGACCGAGGCGCAGCCCCAGGTCGAGATGAAGGGCTTCCGCAAGGGCAAGGTGCCGCTGGCGCTTTTGAAGAAGCAGTTCGGCCAGCGTCTTCTCGGCGAGGCGATGCAGGAATCGATCGACGGGGCGATGGCGAAGCATTTCGAGGATACGGGCGACCGCCCGGCCTTCCAGCCCGACGTCAAGATGACGAACGAGGAGTGGAAGGAGGGCGACGACGTCGAGGTCGCGATGACCTACGAGGCGCTTCCGGAGATCCCGGATACCGACCTGTCCGGTGTGAAGCTCGAAAAGCTTGTGGCCGAGCCGGACGACAAGGCCGTGGACGAGGCGCTCGACAACCTCGCCGAGAGCGCCCAGTCCTTCGAAGACCGGCGCAAGGGATCGAAGGCGAAGGACGGCGACCAGGTGGTGATCGACTTCGTCGGCAAGATCGACGGCGAACCCTTCGACGGCGGCACCGCGGAGGATTACCCGCTGGTCCTGGGCTCCAACAGCTTCATCCCGGGGTTCGAGGATCAGCTCGTGGGCGCTAAGGCCGAGGAAGAGGTCGAGGTCAAGGTCAGCTTCCCCGAGGATTACCAGGCCGCGAACCTTGCCGGGAAGGAAGCGGTCTTCGACTGCACCGTGAAGGCCGTGAAAGCGCCCGCTAAGGCCGAAATCGACGACGAACTTGCGAAGCGCTACGGCGCCGAGGATCTGGAGTCGCTGAAGGGCCAGATCCGCGAGCGTCTGGCGGCGGAATATGGCGGCGCGGCGCGTCAGGTAATGAAGCGGGCGCTGCTTGACGAACTCGACAAGCTGTTCTCGTTCGATCTGCCCCCGACGCTTGTGGAAACCGAGGCCAAGCAGATCGCCCACCAGCTTTGGCACGAGGAAAATCCGGAGGTCGAAGGCCACGATCACGAAGAGGTCGTGCCGACCGACGAACACCAGAAGCTTGCCGAGCGCCGGGTGCGCCTTGGCCTTCTGCTGGCCGAACTCGGCCGCAAGAACAAGATCGAGGTCACCGATGCCGAGATGACGCAGGCCGTCATGACCCAGGCGCGGCAGTACCCGGGCCAGGAGCGGCAGTTCTTCGAGTTTGTCCAGCAGAACCCGCAGATGCGCCAGCAGATCCAGGCGCCGATCTTCGAAGACAAGGTTATCGATTACGTCTTCGAACTTGCCGAGGTGAAGGAAAAGAAGGTCTCGAAGAAGAAGCTTGAAGAAGCGATCGAGGCGCTCGAAGAAGAGTGATCTTTCAGGTCATGTGAGGATTGTGGGGCGGCTCCAAGGGCCGCCCTTTCACTTTGTGCCCGGCCGAGTCTGTGGTTTCGTGAACTGAAACCGTGGAATAAGGAGGGACAGCCCCCGTGGCCTTGACGATATCGGAACCGGTCGACACGCCGGAGGCGCTGCGCGACATCCTGCCCGAATGGACGGGGAATGCGAGCAAGAAGGACCATGACAGCATCAACGCTGTGGCCGAGGCGTTCATTGCGCAGTCGCCCTATGTGCTGATTTCGTCGGCCGGGGTCGGTAGGCGGCAAAGCATCTCTCCCAAAGGCGATGCGCCGGGGTTCGTGGAGGTTCATGACGACCGGACGCTGATCATCCCCGACCGGCTGGGCAATCACCGGCTGGACACGTTCGAGAACCTGATGACCGATCCGCGTGTTGGCCTGATCTTCCTGGTTCCGGGGCATACCGAGACGCTTCGCATCGCCGGAACGGGCCGGATCGCGCGGGACGAACCCCTGCGCGCGCGCCACTCGGTGAAGGGCAGGCTGCCCGATCTGGTGCTGGTCGTGGAGGTGGAGCAGGTGTTCATGCACTGCTCGAAATCGACGGTGCGCTCGAGGCTCTGGGCACCGGAGAGCTGGCCCGAGCGGCGGAGCGCGCCGACGCTGGCGGAGTGGGTGAAGAGCACGGTGGAGACCGACGAGACGCTGGACCAGGTGCAGGGCAATCACGACCGGGACAGGGAGACGCGGCTTTACTGAGGCCGCGGCGTCAGAGCCGGGCAGGCAGCGCATGCCCGTGGGGCGGCGGCCCTGCGGGCCTTGTTTCGGGCGGTTATTCCGCCGGGATCGCTGCTTCGCGCGGGGCGCGGATTTTCGGAAAGGGCACCAGTTTCTGCGCGTCCTCGTCCCAGAGCTTCAGTGTGAAGCTCCGAAGCGCCTCGGGCCAGCGGATCACCTCCGGCGACAGGATCCCCTGATCGCGGAGCGCCTTGTGACACTGGCGCAGACGGTAGGAGGGAATCCGCGGGTTCAGGTGGTGGATGTCGTGATAGGCGATGTTGCCGGTGCCCAGATCCCACCACCAGCCGAGATCGAGGGCCGAGGAGCCCTGGATCACCGCCGTCTCGAAATCGAGGTCGTCGCGGTGCGCCCAGTGGGTGTCTTCGAAATTGTGCTGGAGATAGACGAGAAACACTCCGATCCAGGTGGAGACGACCGCGGTGATGAAAAGGGTCAGGAGGCCCGAAAGCCCGAACGCGAGATACATCGCCGCGAAGAAGGCCAGAACCATCAGGTTATGGGCGAGAAGGCCCTTCCATCCGACATGGGCCGCGTTCTTGGGCCAGCGGTAGCGGATGAAATACGTCCAGAGCCCGCCCACCGGGATCATGATCAGGGGGTTGCGATAGAGCCGGTACCAGAGGCGCGTGTGCCACGGTGCCTCTTCCCACTCGCGCAGCGTCATGGTGTGCACTTCGCCCGTTTCGCGGTTGTCGAGGTTGCCCACGTTCGCGTGGTGGAGGTTGTGATTGTACTGCATCGCGCGGAACGGCGTGAGCGTCACGATCGAAAGGCCGTAGCCGGCCCAGATGTTGCCCCAGCGCGTGGAAAACAGGGAGAAGTGGCCCGTGTCGTGCTGCAATACGTAGAGCCGGACGCCGGCGAAGGCGCAGATGATCACGAGGGGTGCCATGGCGAGCCAGTTGCCCCAGAGGAGCGTCGCGCCGATCAGCGTGGCGAAGAAAACCGCGTAGGTTCCGAAGTAACTCGCCGCTGCAATCCGGTCGTCCTTCCCGCAATAGGCAAGTGAGGCGTCCTTGATCCGGCTCATCTGGGTCCCCCGTTCGTCGAAGCCTGTCCGGGGGCGCGCGCGCCCCCTCGATTCCCTAAGGTAAAGATAGTGTTGCGCTACCCCGCGTCCAAGTGACCAGGGGAGTTGGAACCGCAAGTGGCGGATCTATGTTCAAAGAGCATGACCGACAGGCTTACCGAAACGTCCCGAACCACCGACACCCGCCGCATGAAGGCGATCCTGACACTGTGCGCGGCCGTTGCCTTCGCATCCGCCCCGTTCTGGACGTCGGGGTTCGGCGGGTTCGATCCGAACCGCTATCCCATTCCGCAGATCGACCCGCCGGTGCAGCCTGCGGGATACGCTTTCTCGATCTGGGGGCCGATCTATCTGTGGCTGATCGTATCGGCGGGCTTCGGCCTTTTCAGACGGGCGGAGGATGCGAACTGGGACAAGGTGCGGGTGCCGCTGATCCTGAGCCTCGTTCTGGGAACGCCATGGATATCCGTCGCGATGGTGAGCCCAATCTGGGCCACGGTGATGATCTGGGGGATGCTGGGGGGCGCGCTTCTGGCGCTTGCCCGTTCGCCGCTTGGCGATCACTGGTGGCTGCGGGCACCGCTTGCGCTCTATGCGGGCTGGCTGACGGCGGCATCCTTCGTGTCGCTTGCGCTTCTGGGCGCGGGATACGGCGTGGCGATGGGGGCCACCGGATGGGCCTGGGCGGCGCTGACCCTGGCGCTGGCCACCGGGCTAGCCGTGCAGCGGGCCCTGCCGGGTGCGCCGCTTTACGGGCTGGCGCTGGCATGGGCGCTTCTGGCCGTTGCCGTAAAGAACGGCGCGGCGGCGCCGGGGCTGACGGCCCTTGCGGGGATTGGCGTGGTGGCGAGCCTCGCGGCGGCGTGGATGTCGTGGCGCGAGGACACGGAGACCGCGCGCTAGCAGAGCCCTTTCAGATGCCGCGATCGATCTTCGTCGAGAGGTGGATCAGGCTTTCGGAGCTGCGCACCCCCGGGATCATGCCAATGGTGTCGAGGATCGTATCGAGATCCTCCGTCGTGCGGGTTGCGAGCGCGATGATCAGATCGAACCTGCCGGTTGTCGTGTGAACCTGGATGACTTCCGGCAAGGATTTCAGGCGAGAGAGCACCTGGGGCGTGCTACGGGGTTCGATGGTCAGAAGGACGGTGGCGTGGACCCGCTGGGCCCGCGCCGCATCGCCGAGGCGGAGCGTATAGCCCGCGATCGTGCCCGAAACTTCGAGCCGTTCGAGCCGGGCCTGGACGGTGGAACGGGCCACCCCGAGCTTCTTGGCCATCGTCGCGACCGGGATGCGGGCGTTCGTGGCGAGGAGATTGAGCATCTGTCGGTCGAGATCATCCATTTTGACCGGTCTTATCGTCATTTTGACTGACATTGCCATTGAAATCGGCGATATTCCAGACGAATTCAGCGCGGTCCCGACCGATCATGGGGAGGCAAGACCTTACCAGAGGATACCCTGCATATGAGCCGCCATCCTGCCGTCTGGCCCGACGTTCCGTCCCATCTGCGCACCGCGCAGCCGGACCACCCGGTGCTGTATTTCCTGCCCGCGCGTCTGCAGGCTACGGCAAGGCGGTTTCAGAAGGGTTTTCCGGGGCTTGTGACCTATGCGGTCAAGGCGAATGACAACACGGCGGTGGTCGAAAACCTGGTGGCCGCCGGGCTGACGACCTTCGATGTGGCATCGCCCGACGAGATGCTGAAGGTGCGGAGCGTGAGCCCCAGGGCCGTGATGCATTACAACAACCCCGTGCGCTCGATGTCCGAGATCCGGGCCGCGGCGGGGTTCGGCATCCGCTCCTATTCCATCGACGACATGGGCGAGCTTGAGAAGCTTGCCTCGGTCGTGCCGGCGGAGGGCACCGAGATCTCGGTGCGGCTGAAGCTGCCGGTGAAGGGCGGGTATTACGATTTCGGTTCGAAGTTCGGAGCGGAGCCGGCACTCGCAGCCGCCCTTCTGAAGCGGGCCGTGGCGCTTGGCTTCACCCCCTCGATGACCTTCCATCCGGGCACGCAATGCGAGGATGCGGAGGCCTGGACGGCCTATATCTCGCGCTGCGCGGCGGTGGCAGAGGAGGCGGACGTGCGCCTGCACCGGCTGAACGTGGGCGGCGGTTTCCCCGCACATCGGAACGGCGTGGCGCCCGAGCTTGAGGGGATCTTCGACGAGATCGCGCGTGCCGTGCGGGCCGCGTTCGGCGAGGCGATGCCCGCGCTTGTCTGCGAGCCCGGGCGCGCGATGGTGGCCGAGGCCTTTGCGCTGTGCGCCCGCGTGAAAGCGCGGCGTCCGAACGGCACGCTGTTTCTCAACGACGGGATCTATGGCGGGATGGCGGAAGCAGGCCTTATCGGCTCGGTCGACCGTCTGGCCGTCTTCGCCCCCGATGGCAGTCTGCGCGAGGGCCTCCGGTTCGATGCGATCGTTTTCGGCCCGACCTGCGACAGTCTCGACATGATCAAGGGAACTGTTTCGCTTCCCGAGACAATCGCCGAAGAGGATTACATCCTGTTCGACGGGATGGGCGCTTATTCGACCGCGACCATGACGCGCTTCAACGGCTATGGCGCGTTCGACTTTGTTACGGTCGATCACAGAAGCTGACACAGATTGTGACAGTGAATTGAGAGCGCGTGGCCTTGGCGAAAGGGCCCCGCGCACCGCATAGTCATGGTTATGAAAGGCTTTCGCGATAGGGAGCCCCCATGTCGATGATGCATGCACTTCGCCGGGTCCTGTCCCGGTTCGGCCGGGCCGAGCAAAGCCCGGCACGCCCGGTGCGTGGCCCGCGCGACCATGTGATCATCATCGACGGAACCATGTCGCAGCTTGACGAGGGCCACGAAACCAACGCGGGCATCACCTTCAAGCTTCTGTGCGAGGCCGCGGGACCGAACACATCCATCCGCTACGAGGCCGGTATCCAGTGGCAGACATGGCGCCACACACTGGACATCATCGAGGGCCGCGGGATCAACCGCCAGATCCGCCGGGTCTATGGCAAGCTTGCCTCGCAATACCGGCCGGGCGACCGGATCTTCCTGTTCGGCTATTCGCGGGGCGCCTATGCGGTGCGTTCGCTCGCGGGCGTGATCGACCGGGTCGGGCTTCTCAAAGCCGAACACGCGACGGAGCGGAACGTGCAGATCGCCTACCGCCACTACAGGCGGGCGAGTTGCGGATCGGCCCACAAGGCCTTCGTGAAGCGGTTCTGCCATGCCGAGGCGCCGATCGAGATGGTGGGGGTCTGGGACACGGTGAAGGCGCTGGGCTTCCGCGCGCCGATCGTCTGGCGCTGGGCGGAAAGGGCGCATGAGTTTCACGATCATTCGCTCGGCCCCGCGATCCGGCACGGATACCACGCACTCGCGCTCGATGAGACGCGGGAGGCGTTTCAGCCGGTTCTTTGGGATACCCCCGACGATTTTCCGGGCCATGTGGAGCAGGTGTGGTTCCGCGGAACCCACGGCGACGTGGGCGGACAGTTGGCCGGGTTCCTGGAGGCGAGGCCCCTGGCCAATATACCGCTGACATGGATGCTGGAGCGCGCGGTGCGCTGCGGGCTGGCCCTGCCCGAAGACTGGCGCGTACGATATGCGACCGATCCCACGGCGCCGTCCTCGGGAAGCTGGCGGGGCTGGGGCAAGTTCTTCGTGCTGAGGAGCCGGCGGGTCGTGGGCCGCGATCCTTCGGAAAGCCTGCATCCATCGGCAACGGCGGTCGAGAAGCCCAAGTGGTTCAGCTTTGCCGCGATGCTTACGCGACGCCCCGCCACGCGTTAGCGGTAGGCGAGAAGCTGCCCGCGGGAAGAGACGATGTAAAGCGTGCCGTTCACGATGATCGGCAGGGCGGCGGCACCGCCCGGGATTTCGACTTCGCGGGTCAGAAGCCCGGTGGCTGGATCGAAGAAGCGCAGAAGCCCGTCGCCCGAAGCCACGACAAGCCGCCCGCCCGCGAGGACAGGCCCGTAGTGATCGGTGATCGCGTTCTGCCGCCGCTCGCGCCGCTGTACGAAATAGGGAAGCTCGGTCGCCCAGATCCGGGCACCGGTATCGGCATCGAGACGGACGAGTTCATTCTGGTCGGAGACGAGGAACGCCGAACCGCCTGCGACCCAGAGCGGGGACTGCGCGCCGTCTTCCGCCGTCCAGAGCCGTTCACCCGACCCGATATCGAGCGCCATGGACCGGCCGCTTGGGTTGCCGGCATAGACCCGGTCGCCGATCACAACGGGATCGCCGGTGACATCGGTGATCTTGGCATAGACGCGGCCCTCGCGCCCGCCCGACAAGGGCGCCGTCCAGACCCGGAGGCCCGAAAGCTTCAGCACGCCGACAAGATCGCCGGTATGGAACGGCAGGAGGACAAGCCGGTCGCTGACCGAGGGAGCGCCGGCCCCGAGGACGCCAGAAGGGCTTTCAGCGTTCACGACTTCCCACTTGATCTGCCCTGTCTCGGCATCGATGGCCCAGCCCCGGCTGTCGGTGGAGATGGCGTAGACCGTGTCGCCCTCGACAGTGGGAGCAGAAGTGGCCGCCGCGCCGAGGCGCTGTTCCCAAAGAAGCGCGCCGGTCTCTGCATCGATGGCCGAGAGGCGGCCGAAACCGGAGGTGGCAAAGACGCGCCGGCCGTCGGTGGCCAGCCCGCCGGACGAGGCATCGCGATCGCGTTCGGAAGCGGGCACCACATCGGTGGACCAGAGCACCGCGCCCGAGGTTGACACCGCCGAGACGGTGGAGGCCGCATCCATCACGAAAATGCGCCCGTTCGCCGAAACGGGATCGGCGGTGATGCGCTGGCGGCGATTGTCGCCCTCGCCGATCCTGGCCGACCAGACGAGGCTGGGGGTAGGACCGAGGGCGAGGTGCGAAAGCGCCTTTTGCGGATTGCCGCCACGATGCGTCCACTCCGCAAGGTTCTGCGTGGCCGGGGCGTTGAAGGGCTGCGGCCCAAGCGCCTCGGGTTCAGGCGGCAGGGCGGCGGCGGCCTCGTCGCTCAGCGGCGCGCGCAGATCGAGGCGTTCGCCCGGAAGGATCTCGTCCTGCCCACAGGCCGAGACGAGAAACAGCGCGCAAAGGCCCGTAAACACTGCACCGGTGCGTATCATGCTTGCCTGCCCTTCCCTGCCCCCAACCGGGGGAGTCTCTTCCTTCGGCCTTAGCCTGCCTCGAGCGATCCGCCCAGCGCCACAATCAACTGAGACGCCCTGCGACGCAAGCCTTGGCTGGCCGCGCTGTCGGACATCAGATCGGTAAGAACGGAAAGCGCGGCCTCGGTGTCGCCCGCCGCGACATGGGCAAGCGCCGTGGCCTCGAGCGCCAGCAGGCTGTAGGGCGCGCCGGGGACCGTCAGCGGCTCGAGCCGCGCGATCTGGGTTTCAGGGTCGAGATCGGGGGCCTCGATCAGGATCGCCTTCAGGGCCGCGAGATCGCGATAGACGGGATCGATCTCGGGGTTTTCGGCGATCGCACGCAGCCGGTCGAGCGCGGCACCGGGGCTGCCGCCTTCGACCGCCTGGCCGGCGGCGAGCATGGCAAGGACCGCTGCGGCATCGCCTTCACCGTCGATGCCGGACAGTGCGCTGGCGCGGGCCTCGGGGCTTGCCGCTTCAAGCGCGGTGAGCACGGCGTCGCCGCGCGCCTCGGCCTCTGCGCGGGCCTGGGCCTTGCGCCATTCGTTGAAAGCGGCCCCGCCGACGAGGATCAGAACCGCCAGAACCGCGATCCAGCCGTAGCGGCGAATGTAGCGGAAGAGTTTCTCCCGCCGGACCTCTTCGCTCACTTCGTTGATAAAGCTGTCTTCGTTCGCCACGCCCGGCCTCCACGCCCGCTGTTCGCGCGCCCTGATAGCCGGTCCCGCGGGGGAACGACAAGGGTTGTGCGCAGAGTTTGGCTGCCTTGCGCGATTTCGCACGCCGGTGATCTTGCAGCGGGCGGTCAGTTCGTCTATTTTGAACTGAACGGTTTAGGAAAAAAGTGATACGGTTCGCGGTGACCTTCGTATCACCGTGTGGACTTCACCCGTGACGATGACGTGGGCATTGGCCCCCAGGATACGTTAGAGATGAGACCGGTTTCGATATTGACGGCAGTCGCCGTCGTTGCAGTGCTTTACCTTCTGGTGTTCGAGCGCGAGCGCCTGATTTCCTTCGCCACCGGCGACGCAACCGTGGAAATGGCCGCAGAGGCGCCTGCCGCGGATGCGCCCGTCGTGCCGAAGAAGGAAGTGACTTCCGAGATGACGCCGGTGCACGTTGTGGCGAAGCGGTCGGAGGCCGATACGATCAACAATGCCGTCATCTTGCGCGGCCGGACTGAAGCCTCGCGGCAGGTTGACGTGCGCGCCGAGGTGAGCGGGCTGGTGATATCCGACCCGCTGCGCCGGGGGGCGCGGATCGAAGCGGGCGACCTTCTGTGCGAGCTTGATATCGGCACGCGGGACAGTGAACTGGCGGAAGCGCAGGCGCGGCTGGCCGAGGCGCAGGCGCGCCTTGCGGATGCCGAGATCAACGAACGGGCGGCGGCGCGGCTGAGCCAGGATGGTTTTGCGTCTGAAACCCGACTGACGGCCGCGCAGGCCGCGGTGCAGTCGGCGCGGGCCTCGGTGCAATCGGCGCAGGCCGGGATTGCGGCGGCAGAGAAGGAACTTGACCGGCTTGAAATCCGAGCGCCGTTTGGTGGGCTTCTGGAAAGCGATACGGCGGAGATCGGATCGTTCCTGCAGCCTGGAGCGCTGTGCGCGACGGTGATCGAACTCGATCCCATAAAGCTCGTGGGGTTCGTACCGGAAACCGAGGTCGACAAGGTCGTCGTTGGCGCCATGGCGGGGGCGCGGCTTGCCTCGGGCCGCGAGGTGCAGGGCCAGGTGACGTTCCTCAGCCGGTCTGCCGACCCAAATACGCGAACCTTCCGCGTCGACGTGACCGTAGAAAACGCCGACGGCGCGATCCGCGACGGGCAGACCGCAGAGATATTCATCGCGGCGGATGGGGCGCTTGCGCACCTGATCCCGCAATCGGCGCTGACACTCAACAATGACGGCCGTCTTGGCGTGCGCCTTGTGGCCGCGGATAACCGCGCGGCCTTCGCCCCGATCTCGATCCTGAGGGATACCGTGGACGGCGTCTGGGTCTCAGGCCTTGAGAACGAGGTGTCGCTGATCGTCGTGGGCCAGGAATTCGTGACCGACGGCGTGCCGGTTCTGCCGAGCTATGAAGACGAGGCCGCGCAATGATCGGCATCGTCGACTGGGCTGCCGGCCGGGCGAGGATGATCCTTGCCTTCATCGTGCTGTCCCTTGCGGTCGGCGGCTATTCCTATGTCAGCCTTCCGAAAGAAGGCGAGCCGGATATCGAGATCCCGGCGATCGTGGTCTCGGTGCCCTTTCCCGGTATTTCGGCTGAGGATTCCGAGAAACTGCTGATCAAGCCGATGGAAACCGAGCTTTCGGATCTCGACGGGCTGGACCAGATGACGGCCACCGCCGCCGAAGGCTATGCCAACGTGGTGCTGGAATTCGATTTCGGCTGGGACAAGACGAAGGTCATGGCCGATGTGCGGGACCGCATGGATTCCGCCGAAGCGCAGTTTCCCGATGGCTATGAGCGCTATTCGATCAGCGAATTCAACTTCTCGGAGTTTCCGATCATCATCGTGAACCTCACCGGCGCCCTGCCGGAACGGACGCTTCTGAGGGTTGCGAAGGATCTTCAGGACAGGCTTGAAGGGCTGGAGCCGGTGCTCGAGGCTTCGCTGGCGGGGCACCGGGACGAGATGCTGGAGGTCGTGATCGACCCTCTGCGGCTTGAATCCTACAACGTGACGGCTGGCGAACTGATCAACGTCGTCGTCAACAACAACCAACTGATCGCCGCGGGCGAGATCGAGACCGCGCAGGGCGCCTTCGCCGTGAAGATCCCGTCGAGCTTCGACGATCAGCGGGATGTGATGGAGCTTCCCGTCAAGGTCGACGGCGACCGGGTGGTGACGCTGGGCGATCTGGCCGACATTCGCCTGACCTTCGAGGACCGGGAAGGCACGGCGCGCTTCAACGGCGAGAACACCGTGGCGCTACAGGTGGTGAAACGGAAAGGGTTCAACCTGATCGACACCGCCGCGCTGGTGCGAGAGACGGTGGAAGCGGAGCGCGAGAGCTGGCCCGTGGAGCTTCAGGAGGCGATCACGGTCGGCACGTCGAACGACCAGAGCCGGATCGTCGATTCGATGGTGAAGCAGCTCGAAAGCTCGGTCATGACCGCCGTGGCGCTTGTGATGATCGTTGTGCTGGCCGCACTCGGTTCGCGATCCGCGCTTCTGGTGGGCTTCGCGATCCCGACCTCCTTCCTGCTCTGTTTCGCGTTTCTCGCGATGATGGGGGTCAGCGTGTCGAACATCGTGATGTTCGGGCTGATCCTCGCCGTGGGGATGCTTGTCGATGGCGCCATCGTCGTCGTCGAATATGCCGACCGGCGGATCCGCGAGGGATCGGGACCAATGCGCGCCTATGTCGAAGCCGCGCAGCGCATGTTCTGGCCGATTGTCTCGTCGACCGCGACGACGCTTTGCGCGTTCCTGCCGATGCTGTTCTGGCCGGGTATCCCGGGACAGTTCATGGGCATGCTGCCGGTCACGCTGATATTCGTTCTGTCGGCCTCGCTGGTCGTCGCGCTGATCTACCTGCCGGTGATGGGCGGGGTCGCGGGCCGGATGAGCCGGACCTTCGAACATGCTTCCGAAGCGCTTCGATCCCGCCTGCCCTGGGCGGCCTGTGCGGTGCTGGTGCCGGCCGCGCTTTACGCGATGTTCGTCTCGGCCATGCAGGTGCTGAACCCGGCCTATATCCTGCCCGCCGGCCTGTCACCGGTGGCGGGATCGCTGATCGGGGCGGTGATGTTCATCCTGTCGGCCATGGGCGCCTCTGTCGCGCTGGGCGCGGCGCGGATCGAGCGGCGGCGGACGAAAATCGACGCGGGCTATCGCAGGACGCCGTTCGGGCATTTCATCCGGTTCATCGCCGCGAACCCCATCATGCCGCTTGTGTCCATCGCTGCCGTGATCGGCTTTGTCATGGTCACCTTCATGACCTACGGGGCGAACAACAACGGGGTCGAGTTCTTCGTCGAGAGCGAGCCGGAACAGGCGATCGTCTATGTGCGGGCGCGCGGCAACCTTTCGCTGGGCGAGAAGGATGCCCTCGTCAAGCAGGTCGAGGACGTGATCCTGTCGGTGGACGGGATCGACAGCGCCTTCGCCTTCGCGGGATCCGCCGGGCTGAACAACAACACCGGCGGCGCAAGCGGGCCGCGCGACACGATCGGACAGGTGCAGATCGAGCTGATTCCGTGGGAAGACCGGGCGGCCTTCGCCGCAACGCGGGATGACCTGACCGTCGAGGACTTTGACGGCGATCTGGTGCTGGACCGGATGCAGGCGCGGATGGACGAGATCCCGGGGATCTATACCGAGATTCTGAACCTTGCGCAGGGCCCGGCACAGGGCAAGCCCGTGCACCTTCGGCTGAAGGGCGACGATCAGGCCGCTTTGTACGAGGCCGCGCGGATCGTGCGGGCCAAGTTCGAAACGACCGAAGCGCTGATCGAGGTGGAGGACACCCTGCCCCTGCCCGGCATCGACTGGCAAATCGACGTCGATGTCGAGAAGGCCGGGCGCTATGGCGCGGATGTCGCGACGGTGGGCGCGATGGTGCAGCTTGTGACGCGCGGCGTCTTCCTCGACACGATGCGGGTGCCGTCGTCGGACGAGGAGATCGACATTCGCGTGCGGCTTCCCGAAACCGACCGGGTGCTTGCGACGCTCGACACCCTGAAGGTCAGAACGAATGACGGGCTTGTGCCCCTGTCGAACTTCATCAGCCGGAAGCCCGTGGAACGGCTGGCGCAGATCGACCGGGTGGATCAGTCGCGCGTCTTCGACGTCAAAGCCGATGTGGCGCCGGGCCTGACGCTGGAGGACGGCAGCGTCATCAATGCCAACGAACGCATCGGGGTGCTGACAGAGTGGCTTGAGGCCGAGCGCCCCCTGCCCAATGGCATCGACTGGGAGTGGACAGGCGACCAGGAGGAGCAGGAAGAATCCGGCCAGTTCCTGATGACCGCCTTCGCCGGAGCGCTGGGGCTAATGTTCATCATCCTTCTTGCGCAGTTCAACTCGTTCTACAACGCCGTGCTGGTGTTGATGGCCGTCGTTCTGTCGACCACCGGCGTACTGATCGGCATGCTGGTGATGAACCAGCCGTTTTCAATCATCATGACCGGAACGGGGATCGTGGCGCTCGCCGGGATCGTCGTGAACAACAATATCGTGCTGATCGACACCTATCAGGAATTCTCGCGCTACATGCCGCGGATCGAGGCGATCGTGCGGACGGCGGAGCAGCGGATCCGCCCGGTTCTTCTGACCACGATCACCACGATGGCGGGGCTTGCACCGATGATGTTCGGCCTGTCGCTTGATTTCATCGGCGGCGGGTATTCCATCGACAGCCCCACCGCGCTCTGGTGGAAACAGCTCGCAACGGCGGTGGTGTTCGGCCTCGGGATCGCGACGGTTCTGACACTTGTCTTCACGCCGTCGATGCTGGCACTGAGGGTCTGGATCGTGACCTATGCCAACTGGATCGGACGGGCACTGGCACGGCTATCCCTCGGCCGGGCGAGCCGGGCCGCGCAGGACTGGGCCCTGCAGCGGGCCGCGCGTCGGCTGAAAGCGCCGGAGATCATCTGGGACACCGGCTCCGAATTCCCGCGCCACGTTGCGCCTGACGTGCCGCTCAAGGCGGCGGAGTAGCCGTCTACCAGGTCTGGTGGCGTTCCGGCCGCCCGCGGCGCGAAGCGTTCATGTAGGACAGGATCGCCAGCGTCGCACCGATCCCCATGAGCACGTAGACCGCCGTCGTCGCGCCGAAGGGCCGGACGAGGGCGAGCGTCAGCACGCGATCAGCCATGGAGGCGATGCCCGGCGCGGACTGTCCGAGAAGCGTAAAAAGCACGCCGGTGGTGACATGGGCCGCTGGGAGCGCAAAGAGGGCAAGAAGAAACAGGCTACGGAACAGAGGATGCATCGAAGGCGCCTCCTGTAAGGGAACTTTGGCGGCGAGGCTCCGGGCCCGCTGCGGCGGAAATGAGGCGCGATGCGCGGGTTCGGCGGATTTCCGCCGAACAGTGTGTGCCGGAAACCGCGATTTTCCGGACCCGGAGGCTTGCAGCCGGGCACCGGGGCTTCGTTTGAACGGGCGGATCGCCTAGGCTTTCGCCAGGATGGGTGAGGCTCTGGATCACAAGGGTTTTCTGGCCGCGGTGCCGGCGGAGACACGCGAGGAGCTGACCGCGCGCGACGATGCCCCTGCACTTCGGCATCTTCTGCGCCATGCCGGCCTGATACTCGTTTTCCAGGTTTACGTGGCTTTCGGGCTTCCCCTTTGGTGGGTCATGCCGTTGCCGCTTGGCGTGGCGCTCGCCTTTCTTTTTACGCTGCAGCACGAATGCACCCACAAGACGCCGTTCGAGACCGGCTGGATCAACGAAACCGTGGGGCATGTGACCGGGTTTCTGATCTTTCAGCCGTTCGAGTGGTTCCGGGCCTTTCACATGGCCCATCACAGGTTCACCAACGATCCCGAGCGGGACCCGGAACTCGAGGTGCCGAAGCCCGAAGGCCGGGGGCCGTTTCTGTGGTATCTCGTCGGTCTGCGCTATTGGCGTGCCAAGATAATTGTGCTTCTGGCGAATGCGGGCGGCGGAGATGACGTGGACTATCTGACCGACCGGATCCGCCCCCGGATCAAGCGGGAAGCGCGGCTGATGCTTCTGGGCTATGCGCTTCTGGCGGTTACCTTGTTCTGGTCATCACTGATTTTCTGGGTGTGGCTGTTGCCGCTGATCCTAGGGTTTCCGGTGCTGAGGCTTTACCTGCTGGCCGAACACGGCCGCTGCCCGGCGGTGGCGGATATGTTCGAAAACACGCGAACGACGCTGACCACGACGGCGGTGCGGTTCCTGGCCTGGAACATGCCCTACCACGCCGAACATCACGCCTGGCCGGCGGTGCCGTTTCACCGGCTGCCGGAAGTGCATGCGCTGGCAGAGCGGCATCTGAAACGGGTGTCGCCGGGATACGGGGCGTTTCTGAGGGAATACGTTTCGGAAGACCTGGCGTCGCGCGGGTAGGCGCATCGCCGCCGGCCCGGTTCAGGCCGCGTCCTGCTCCGCCGCCTGGCGGGCCCAGAGCGAGGCGTAGCGGCCTGAATGCGCCAGAAGTTCCTCATGGGTGCCGCGTTCGACGATTTCGCCGGCTTCCAGCACGATGATCTGGTCGGCATCCACGATGGTCGACAGCCGGTGCGCGATGGTCAGCACCGTGCGCCCCTCGCCCATGGCGCGCAGTTCTGCCTGGATCTCGCGTTCGGTTTCGGTGTCGAGCGCCGAGGTGGCCTCGTCGAGGAGCAGGATCGGCGGGTTCTTCAGAAGCGTGCGGGCGATGCCGACGCGCTGTTTCTCGCCGCCAGAAAGCTTGAGGCCCCGTTCGCCGACGACGGTCTCGTACCCTTCGGGCAGGGAGTGGATGAAATCGTGGATCTTCGCGGCCCGCGCCGCTGCCTCGATCTCGGCAAAGCTCGCGCCCGCCCGACCATAGGCGATGTTGTAGCGGATCGTGTCGTTGAAAAGGACGGTGTCCTGCGGCACGACGCCGATCTGATCGTGCAGCGAGACCTGGGTGACGTCGCGCACGTCCTGCCCGTCGATCCGCAGGCTGCCGCCGTTGACGTCGTAGAACCGGAACAGCAGACGCCCGATCGTGGATTTGCCCGAGCCCGAGGGGCCGACGATGGCGATACGCTCCCCCGCCCCCACAGTGAAGGAAATGCCTTTCAGGATGGGGCGCGCGGCCTCGTATCCGAAAACGACGGTGTCGAACTCGACTGAGCCGCCTTGCACTTTCAGAACATTCGCGTCCGGTTTGTCCTCGATTTCGCGGGGTTGCTCCAACAAATCGAACATCTCGCCCATATCGATGAGCGATTGGCGGATTTCACGGTAAACCGTGCCAAGGAAATTGAGCGGCATGGTGATCTGGATCATGTAGGCGTTCACCATGACGAAATCGCCCACCGTCAGTGTGCCGTTCGAGACACCGATCGCCGCCATGACCATCACGCCGACAAGCCCGCAAGTGATCAGGAAGGACTGACCGGTGTTGAGGAAGGACAGCGAATAGGAAGTCTTTAGGGCCGCCTTCTCATAGGCCGCCATGGCGCCGTCGTAGCGTTTCGCCTCGCGCGCTTCGGCGCCGAAATACTTCACCGTCTCGAAGTTCAGCAGGCTGTCGATCGCCTTCTGGTTGGCGTCGGTGTCCTGATCGTTCATTTCCTTGCGGATGCGAACGCGCCATTCGGTGACCTTGAAAGTGAACCAGATGTAAAGCGCGATCGTCACGGTGACGACGGCGAGATACCAGATGTCGAACACCACCGCGAGGATGATCGCGATCATCGCCAGTTCGATGATGAGCGGACCGACCGAAAAAAGCATGAAGCGCAGCAGGAATTCGACGCCCTTGACCCCGCGTTCGATGATCCGGCTGAGGCCGCCGGTCTTTCGGGTGATGTGATAGCGCAGCGAAAGCGCGTGGATATGGGTGAAGGTTTCCAGCGCAAGCTGGCGGAGGGCGCGCTGACCCACGGCGGCGAAGATCGCATCGCGCGCCTGCTGGAAGGCGACCGTCAGAAGCCGGGCGACACCGTAGGCGACGGTAAGGCCGATGGCCCCCACGCCCAGCGCCCAGGCAGGATCGGGGGCCTCGCCCGTAAGCGAATCCACCGCGGCCTTGTAGAAAAACGGCGTGGCGACGGAGACGAGCTTGGCCACGAAGAGCGCCACGAGAGCGAGAACGACCCGGCGCTTCACCCAGGGAAAGGCGTCGGGCCAGAGATAGGGCGCAACCTTGCGGATCGTGCGCCAGCCCGAGCGGCGGGCGTCGTTGTCGAAGTTGTCTGTGGTGGTCACGGGAGGGCGTATCGCTTGGCAGGGCTTCGTCGGACCCCCGTGTTTAGGCCGGATGGGCGGGAATGGCCATAGAGCACGCTGGCCTGACCCGGACCAAGCGGATAGGCATTGGGAAATGGCTGACGGAGGAGCGATGCAGCACGTTCTGGTGACCGGTGGAACCGGAGGGATCGGATCGGGGATCGCGGAAGTTCTTCTTTCGCGAGGCTGGCAGGTGACAGTGACCGGCGCAACCGAGGCGGAAGTGAGGGAGGCCGAGGCCCGCTGGGACGGGCGGGTGCGGGTGAGGCACATGGACGTCACCGACACCGCCAGCGTTTCCGAGGGCTTTCGGGGATTGGAGCGTCTCGACGGCCTGGTGACCTGTGCCGGGATCCTGCTGAAGGACCGCGAGTGGGACATCGACGGGTTCGAGGCGGTGATCGGGGTGAACCTCGTGGGCACGATGCGCTGCGCACTGGCCGCGCACCCGTTTCTGGCTGCGTCCGGCGGTGCCGTGGTGACGCTTGGCTCGATGTACAGTTTCTTCGGCGGCCCCCATGCCCCGGCCTACAGCGCCTCGAAGGGTGGCGTCGTACAGCTGACGAAGGCGCTGGCGGGCCGCTGGGCGACGGACGGCGTGCGCGTGAACGTCATCGCGCCCGGCTGGATCGAAACACCGATGACGGCGGCGATCCGCGAGGGCGCGGACCGGTCTCGCGAGGCGGGGATCATGGCGCGGACGCCGATGGATCGCTGGGGCGCCCCGCGCGAAGTGGGCCAGGCGGTGGCCTGGCTTCTGTCGGACGAGGCGAGCTTCGTCACCGGCACGGTGATGCCCATTGACGGCGGTTATTCTGCGATGTGAGGAGAGCGTCACTTTCACCGGTCCCCGGAGACGTCGACGAGACGATCACCGATGTCGAGGTGAAGCGTGCGATGATCGATGTCGGTCCCTGCGACAGGGTGCAGGACCTAAGGCGTCCTAGGCGGGCCGGGTGCAATTCGGGGGCCGTGGCGCCAGGTCCGGCGTATGGGGGGGGGGGCCACCGGAAAAGACCGGCGGGCAAATCCGGGGCTCCGCCCCGCCTCCCTCCGGTCGGCTCCCCGGGATATTTCCAGCCACATGAAGCGGTTATTCGGGCACGTTGAAGACCTGGCCCGGATAGATCAGGTCAGGATCCCGGATCTTGTCGCGGTTGGCCTCGAAGACGCGGACATAGAGGATGCCGTCGCCATAAGCCTCGCGCGATATACCCCAGAGCGTGTTGCCCGGCTGGACGGTGACAAGTTCCAGAGGGGCGCGGGGCGCGCTGCCGCTGGTGGGCTGGAGGTTTTGGATCGCCTCGGGAGCTTCGCGCTGGAAGGGCGTTTCCGTGCGCGAGATCACGGCGCCGCCGGCATCGACCTGATCGACGCGAAGCGTATAGACCCCGGTGTCGACCTGTGGCAGCGGGGTACGCCACTGGCCGTCTTCGCCGATCTCGCCAAGTTCGATCGGTTCGTTGTCGATATAGATCCGGACGAAGCCTGATGAGGGGGCGCGGCCGCTGAGGGTGACCTCGCCTTCCGCATCGTATGTGATGGCATCGATCACAACGTTGTCGGTGACCTCGGGACCCGGGCCGCTGTCCTGAAGGATGCGGATGCCGGTGTCGTCGGCAAGAACAACGGTGGGCGCGGCAGGCTCGGGCCTGTCTTCGACCGGTCCGGTGGCAGCTTCGGTAGCCGTCTGTTCGGGTTCGGCGGCTTCGGCAGCCGGGGGATCGGCTTCGGCGGCTTCGGCGGCCGGGGGATCGGCTTCGGCGACTTCCGGCGCGGGAGGTTCGGGCGTGGCGGGCTCGTCCAACGCAACCGCCGCCGTATCGGTCAGTGCCGCAACTTCGGTGGCCGGTTCCGGCGCTGCGCCATTCTCGGGTTCGGGTTCGGGCGCAGGCGCGAGGACCACGACCTGTTCAGAGGCCTGGGTGCCGCCGTTGCCGTCGCTCGCCGAGAGCGAGAGCGCACGGGGAATGGCCGCCTGACCGAGATCCAGCATGGCGACGAAGCCGCCCGTGGCGTCGGCCGTGGCATCGCCAACCGCGACCCCGTCGATCTGCAGTTCCACCCGGGCGCCGGGGGCCGCGCGCCCCGCGACGAGGGCCGAGCCATCCGGTTCGACGCGCACCACATCGAAGCTCGGCGAAATGGCGGCGGGCGCGTCGGGTGGTGCGGGCGTTTCCTGAGGCGCGGCGGCCACCGTGGCCTCTTCCTGCGCGGGCTGAGCGTCCTCGGCCGGAGCCTCGACCGTTTCGGTGTCGGCTTCCGGCGCAGCTTCGGGCGCCGGAGCAGGCGCAGCTTCGGGCGCCGGTTCCGGGGACGGGGCGGGATCTGCGGCCGCCACCGGTTCAGGCGCGGCGGGCGCCGGCGCCTCTTCTTCCGCCGTGTCGAGCGGAAGCTTTTCCTGGCCTTCGCGCGACTGCCAGAGCACGCCCGCGAGAATGGCCGCGATCACAAGCCCCCCGGCAATCCACACAGCCTGTCTGCTGCCGGTGCCCGTGCCGGCCTGTTCGCTGTCATTCGACATCTTGTTTACGTCTCTTGCATCCCCGTGCGACCGGCGTCCCGTTCCGGCGGCTTGAGCGAGACTATCAACAGGAATAACAGGGGTCAAAGCACCGTTTTTGAAGGAGGTCGGATGACACAGGGGATCGGATCAGTCTGCGTCTATTGCGGATCGCGCTTCGGGGCGCGGCCGGCCTACAGGGCATCGGCGGAGGCGCTTGGAAAGGGGCTTGCCACAGCGGGCCTGCGGCTTGTCTACGGGGCGGGAGATGTGGGGCTCATGGGCGCGGTGGCGGCGGCGGCACAGGACGCGGGCGGCGAGACCTTCGGCGTGATCCCGGTGCACCTGTTCAAGCGCGAGGTGGCGCGCCGGAACCTGACCGCCTTCGTCGTGACGGAGACGATGCACGAGCGCAAGAAGGTGATGTTCATGAACGCCGATGCGATCGTGGTGTTGCCAGGCGGTGCGGGATCGCTCGACGAGTTCTTCGAAGTGCTGACATGGGCACAGCTGGGCCTGCATTCGAAGCCGATCCTGCTTCTGAATACGGACGGGTACTGGGACCCGCTCGTGGGGCTGATCGATCACGTGATCGCGGAAGGCTTTGCCGATCCCTCGCTGACGGCGCATCTGGAGGTCATGTCGGATGTGGACGCCTGCCTTGCCCGGCTGAGCCGCGGCTGAGCGCTATTCCGCCGCCCGTGCGCTCTGGGGACGGCCATCGGGGTGCACCTCGGCAAACACCCAGTCTCGGAACGCGGTGACGAGGGGGTCGCGGGCGCGGGCGCTCTGGTAGACCATCGAGTAGATCACGAAGGGCATGGTGACTGTATCGAAGAGACGCACGAGGCGGCCCGTGGCGACCGTGTCGCGCACCATCATGTCATAGGCGAGCGCCACGCCGAGCCCCTGTTCGGCGGCCGTGGTGGCAAGTTCGCAATTCGGAAATTCGGGGCCGCGCGGGAATACGGGCGCCGGGCAGCCAGCCGCCGCGAACCATTCGCCCCATTTATCCATCGTTTCGTCATGCATCAGCGTCAGATGATGAAGGTCGCGCGGATCGGAGATTGGGTGGCGGTCGAGAAGAGCGGGTGCGGCGACGGGATAGCGGCCCGATTGCATGAGTGGCAGCATCTCGCACCCGGGCACGGGGCTGTCGGCCCAGTGGATCACCACATCGGCGTCGTTCGACTGGAAATCGGTGGAGGGCGCGCCCACGGAGACGCGCAGCCGCACGGTTTCGGGATAGGCGAAGCGATCGAGCCGGGGGACGAGCCAGCGGGCGGCGAAGCCAGGGGTGCAGAGGACCCGCAGCGTCTCTGACGCGCTTCGGCGGACATCCTGCGTGCTTTCGTCGAAGGCATCGAGGAGCCCGGTGAGCCGCCCGGCATAGGCGCGGCCCGTCAGCGTCAGGACGGTGCGGTTGCCGTCACGCTCGAAGAGCCGGGTGTCGAGGAACGCCTCCAGCGCGCGGACCTGGTGGCTGATCGCGGAGGGCGACAGGCACAGCTCATCCGCAGCTTTCGAGAAGCTGCCGAGGCGTGCCGCAGCCTCGAAGGCACGGACGGCGGCGAAGGGTGGCAGTTTGCGTCCCATGGCGAGTGAATTTTCTTCAGCACCCAGTGAAAACAGGTCTTTTGCGCGCCTGTTTCGCAAAGCCTAACATCCAAACGTCAACTTACAAAGCCCGAAGGGATCACGTCATGACCTTCCTTGATCGCGCCGGCCGCTGGCTGGCAGCGCCGGTTCTCTGCATGCTTGTTTCTGCCGTACCCGGAGAGGCGGGGTTCCGGCTTGATCCCGATCCGGCCTGGCGGCACGCGACGGATATGGGCACGCTCGTAACCGTTCTTGAGGATTGGCTGGACCGGGAAGCGCCATGGGAGCGGCGGGATCAGTTGCCGGAGATCCTGCTGATCCAGCCGGAAAGGGCAGCCGGGCTTTCAGGGCTGGCGGGGCGCGGCCATGGGCGGACCCGGGGGCTTTATGACCCTGACAGCGGGACGGTCTACCTGGTCGAGCCCTGGGATGCGGGGGATGCGGAGGATGTGAGCGTTCTGCTTCACGAACTCGTTCACCACCGCCAGGCGGTGCATCACTGGTACTGCCCGGGCGCGCAGGAAGAGGCGGCCTACAGGTTGCAGGAGCGGTGGCTTGGGGAACGGGGGCTCGAGGCGGACGTGAACTGGATTGCCGTGGTGCTGGAGGCGGGGTGTACGCCGAAGGATATTCATCCGGAGTGAGGGGTGGCTGACAAATTGCCTGACTCGACGCTGCGTAACGGGCACTGTCGAAAAGGCAGCGCGAAGCCGTTCATGGTCGGGAATTGATGGGTCATGCCAGATCGGCGACGCCTTCCTCGAGGATCGCATGCATTGCGTCTGGCAGCTCGAGAGGAATGTAGTGTCCACACTTGGGCACGACGATGAGCCTTCCGTTTCTGGCAGCCGCAGCCTGCAATCGCGTGGTGTCGGCACCTGGAGCAATAACGAAAAAGGCCCCGGATCGCTCCAGGGCCTTTTGCGTCTGTTTCAGCGGTTCTCACATCCGCGAAGCGACGTTTTCCCAGTTCACGAGGTTGTCGAGGAAGTTCGTGAGGTAGGCGGGCCGCTTGTTGCGGAAGTCGATGTAGTAGGAATGCTCCCACACATCGCAGCCGAGAAGCGCGGTCTGGCCGAAGCAGAGCGGGTTCACGCCGTTTTCGGTCTTCGTCACCTTGAGGGAACCGTCCGTGTCCTTGACGAGCCACGCCCAGCCCGAGCCGAACTGGCCCGCGCCGGCGGCGGAGAATTGCGACTTGAATTCGTCGACGGAACCGAATGCTTCGGTGAGCGCGCTTTCAAGTTCGCCCGGCATCTTCGAGTCGCCCGGCCCCATCATTTCCCAGAACTGGTTGTGGTTCCAAAGCTGCGAGATGTTGTTGAAGATCCCGTTCTGGGCCACCGCGCCCTTGTCATAGGTGCCGGTGATGATCTCTTCGAGGGACTTGCCCTCCCACTCGGTGCCTTCGATCAGCTTGTTGCCGTTGTCGACATAGGCCTTGTGGTGGAGGTCGTGGTGGTATTCCAGCGTCTCCTTCGACATGCCCTTCGAGGCGAGAGCGTCGTGCGCATAGGGAAGATCGGGAAGTTCGAAAGCCATGGGGCCCCCCTTTTCGGTCTTTGGGTTTTCGTTGCGGCATACCTGTGCCGCACCACTCGTCTGGTCAACCCCCTCTGGACTGAAAGAGTTCCGGGCGCGGATCAGAAGTGATCGACCGGGGCTGCCGGATCGGCAGCGTTGGAGAGGAGGCCGAACACATACTCCGCCACGGAGCGGAAACAGATCAGGTGGGCCTTCGTGTCGCTCTCGAACCAGATCGCGGCGGCGACCTGAGCGACGCGGGTGCGGCGGATCTCGCCCGGCGGAAGGCCTTTTGGGGACAGGTCGGCAGGGGCCAGCTTGGCGAGGACTTCGCGCACCTTCGGCCCTTCGAGGGTAAAGAGGGCCCGTGCGTCGGAGACATCCGCCGCGAGGTGGTGTTCGTCTTTCAGCGCCTCGGCGATCGCGGCGAGTGCCGCGCTGGTGTCACCCCTCGGCAGCAGGATCAGCACCTCGTCCGGGGCCATCCAGGCAAGGCCCTTGCTGCCTGCCGTGGTGATGCCGCGCATGCCGGGCATGTCGGTGCCGGTGGCGGAGGTCGCCGCATGTTTCACGGCGTCGGAGGCGAGATCGCCCTTGAGCGTGATCATCCCGCGCAGACCGGCCTCGGTAACCGTGACGAGCCCGTCATGGCGGGCACCCGGAAGCGCGCTTTTCTGATCAGACATTCTGCTTCTCCCCCTCGGGGTCAAAGAATACGGGGGTGACGATCTTCGCCTCAATGGGCGAGCCGCCCGGGTTGGTGAACTGCAGCACCTCCCCCATGCGGTCCGGCCCGTGGCGCACAAGCCCCATGGCGATGCCACGCCCGAGCGTCGGCGAATGATAGGTGGAGGTCACGCGGCCCTGCACGTTCTTCTGGCCGTTGGCGTTGCGGCCATCCTCGATCGCATAAGCGCCATCGGGAAGTGTCGAGCCGTCGAGGGTTTCGAGCCCCACGAGCTTCCAGCGGTCGGGATCCGTCATATGCGCGCGGTCCTGGGCCCGTTTTCCGAGGAAATCCTCTTTCTTCTTCGAGATCGCCCAGTGAAGGCCCAGATCCTGCGGGATTACCGTGCCGTCGGTTTCGTCACCGATCATGATGAAGCCCTTTTCGGCCCGCATGATATGCAGGGCCTCGGTACCGTAGGGCGTGATGCCAAAGGCCTGCCCGGCGTCGATTAGTGCATCCCAGAAGGCGCGCCCCTGGCTCGCAGGGACGGCGATTTCATAGGAGAGTTCGCCCGAGAAGGAGATGCGGAAAACGCGCGCATCGAAGTCGCCGATCTTGCCTTCGGCCCAATGCATGAAAGGCAGCGCCTCTGCCGAAAGATCCATGTCGCCGCCCAGCGCCTCGACCACGTTGCGGGCGTCGGGCCCCACGACGCCGATCTGGGCGTAGTGTTCGGTGACATTGGCAGTGAAGACCTTCCAGTCCCACCATTCCGTCTGGAGCCATTCCTCCATATGGGTATGGATCCGGTCGGCGCCGCCTGTCGTCGTATGGCAGAGCCAGGTGTCATCGGCGAGGCGCGCGACCACGCCGTCATCGGTCAGGAAGCCGTTTTCGGTGCACATGAGGCCGTAGCGGCAGCGGCCCACGGGAAGCGTCGACATCATGTTGGTGTACATCATGTCGAGGAAGCGGCCCGCGTCGGGGCCCTTGACGATGATCTTGCCGAGCGTGGAAGCGTCAAGCAATCCAACAGTTTCGCGGGTGGCCTTCACCTCGCGCATCACGGCGTCATGGATGCTTTCGCCCTCCCGTGGGAAGGCATAGGGGCGGCGCCAGTGGCCCACCGGCTCCCAATGGGCGCCGTTCGCCTCGTGCCAGTCATGGATCGGGGTGCGGCGGATCGGTTGGAAGAGTTTCCCCCGCGCCTCGCCAGCGATCGCGCCCATGGAAATCGGCGTGTAGGGCGGGCGGAAAGTGGTGGTGCCGACGTCGGGAATCGGGGCATTGAGCGCATCCGAGAGGATCGCAAGACCGTTGATGTTCGAGGTCTTGCCCTGGTCGGTGGCCATGCCGAGGGTGGTGTAGCGCTTCGTGTGCTCGACGCTTTCATAGCCCTCGTGGGCGGCGAGCTGCACATCGGAGACCTTCACGTCGTTCTGGAAGTCGAGCCACATCTTGGATTTGAGATTCGTGCCGGCGTTTGCGGGCATCATCCAGACGGGCAGGATCGGATCCTCTGCCGGGGCCTCGGCGGATGGTGCCGTCATCTCCCCTGCTCCGGCAGCGGCGAGCCCGGCCCGCGTGGCGTCTTCGAGCGCGCCCGCCGGATCCGTCCGGCCGCTTGCGCTGCCGGCGGTGTGAACGAAGGGCTTGCCGTCGGCACCGGTGGGGGCCCGGGACGGATCGGGGACAAACATCGCCGCAGCGTCATCCCATGTCAGCTTGCCGCCGCAATGGGACCAGAGGTGCACGACGGGCGACCAGCCGCCCGACATGGCGACCACGTCACAGGCGAGTTCCTCGGTCGCCTCGCTCGTTCCGGATTGCGCCGTCAGGATCACGCCGTCGACCTTCGCGATACCGTTGACCTTGGCGATCCCGGTGCCGGTTTCCACGCGGATGCCGAGGGCGCGGACAGCCTCGGGCAGCGCGCCCTTCGCCTCGGGGCGGGCATCGACCACGGCCTTTACCGTGAGCCCCGCATCATGAAGCGCGAGCGCGGTGCGGTAGGCATCGTCGTTATTCGTGACGATCACCGTGCGGTTGCCCGGCGCGACGCCGTAATTCACCACGTAGTCGCGGACGGCGGAGGCCAGCATGACGCCCGGCAGATCGTTGCCCGCGAAGGAGAGCGGGCGTTCGATCGCGCCGGTTGCGGTCACGACCTGACCGGCGCGGATTTTCCAAAGACGGTGGCGGGGGCCATCCATCTCGGGCGCGTGATCTGTCAGTCGTTCATAGGCCAGGACATAGCCGTGATCGTAGACCCCTGCCCCCATGATACGGGTGCGAAGGCGTACGTTTTCCAGGCCTTCCAGCGTATCGACGGTTTCGGATACCCAGGTTTCCGCATCCTTGCCGTCGATCGTGGCCCCATCCACCGGAGCGCGGCCGCCCCAATGCGCGGTCTGCTCGACGATCAGGACCGATGCGCCGGATTGCGCCGCCGCCGTGGCGGCCTGAAGCCCGGCGATGCCGCCGCCGATGACGAGGACATCCACGTGGGTGTGGAAGTGTTCGTATGTGTCCGCGTCACGGGCGTTCGGCGCCTTTCCGAGGCCCGCGGACTGGCGGATGAAGGGTTCGTACACATGCTTCCAGAAGCTCTGCGGCCACATGAACATCTTGTAATAGAAGCCTGCAGGCAGGAAACGGGAGAGCTGGGCGTTGACCGCGCCCACGTCGAATTCGAGGCTTGGCCAGTGGTTCTGGCTCGCCGCGGCGAGCCCGTCGAAAAGCTCGGTCGTGGTGGCGCGCTGGTTCGGTTCCAGCCGCCGGCCGGTTCCGAGGTTCATGAGCGCGTTCGGTTCCTCCGCGCCGGCGGCCATGATGCCGCGCGGGCGGTGGTATTTGAACGAGCGGCCCACGAGCTTCTGCCCGTTCGCCATCAGGGCCGAGGCGAGCGTGTCGCCGGCCGCGCCGGTCATGCGCTTGCCGTTGAAGGTGAAGTCCATCGGCAGGTCGCGGTCGATGAGGCGGCCGCCGGAAGTGAGACGGTGGCTCATGAGAAGTCCCTCCAGGACCAGCCGGGGCGTTTGGCGGAGATGGCGTCGCGGATCTCCTGCGGGGGTTCGGTGACCTGCGCGGGATACGTGCCGAAGACCTCGAGCGTGACGGTGCAGCGCGCGGCGTGAAACCACTTGCCGCATCCATGGGCGTGGCGCCAGCGTTCGAGATGAACACCTTTCGGGTTCTCGCGGTGGAAGAGGTAGCCCTCGAACTCCTCGTCGGAGGCGCCGGGACCGAAGCGCTTCAGATGCGCCTCGCCGCCCGGCGAAAGCTCCGTCTCGTCGGCATCGATCCCGCAATAGGGACAGTGGAGGATCAGCATGGCGCTATCCCCTTATGTGGTGGATGGATGGGGGCGTGGCCCCCGGAAGGGTCAGAGGTTCGGGTAGATGACCACAGGCTCGGACGGCGGCTGGTAGAGGCCTTCGCCCGTGCGGACGGCATCGAAGAATAGAACGGCCACGATCGGCACAACGATTCCGGCGGCGAACCCCGCCAGCTTGGCCTTGTTGCGTTCGATCTGCTCAGATGTCGGCAGGCGCCGAAGGATGGCTTGCATCTTGCCCTCTCCGTATTCGTTTGTCGGGGAGGTAAGAGCGCTTCCGCCAAGGTCAAGGCCGCCGGTTCGGCGGGCGCGCAAAAGCGCCCGCCGGGGCGATCCGGAAAGGCAGGGTCGTCAGTTCGGAGCGCCCGTGCCGGTGGCCGGTTCGATGACGCCTGGTTCGGCCGTGGCTGGGGCCGCGCCATCAACCGCGCCGCCGCCGGAACCGGCGATGAGGATGCCGATGAGGGCAAGCGCGGCCAGAAGGCCGAGGACGATCCAGAGGCCGATGCCGGAACCGTCGTTCGAATAGTCCATCGGCCGGCCGTGGTGACGGGCGTGCTGAGTGTCGTAGTCGGACATGATGCGGTCTCCTTTCGCGTGGGAAAGGATGACCGGGAGCCCCGAGTCGCCGGAATAGCGGCATGCACAGGGTGGCGTTTTGGGCCAGAACCCGCAGGAATGGCGGGGGGCTGTCGGCCAAGGGTGGCCGACGGCGGATTTCCGCGGGAATAGGCCACGAGACCCGCGAGACGGGAGTCGTATGGCGTCATGACGGGCGGCCGCGCCGCATGCGGGTGCTGCGCAACCGCTTTCGCGGCCTGGCGTTTGCCGGCAAACGCCGACATCAATGCGCCACCCCCGCAGCGACGCTTTCGTCGATGAAACGGCCTTCCTTGAAGCGGTCGAGCCCGAACTCTGCCGCCAGTGGCCCCGGTTCGCCCTTTGCGATCATCTCTGCCGTGGCCCAGCCCGAGCCGGGGATCGCCTTGAAGCCGCCAGTGCCCCAGCCGCAGTTGATGAAGCAATTTTCCAGCGGTGTTTTCGAGATGATGGGCGAGCGGTCGCCGGTCATGTCGACGATCCCGCCCCACTGGCGGAGCATCTTGAGCCGCGAGATGATCGGGAAGGTTTCGACGAGCGCGCGCACCGTTTCCTCGATGTGGTGGAACGAGCCCCGCTGGGTGTAGTTGTTGTAGCCGTCCGCGCCGCCGCCGATCACCATTTCGCCCTTGTCGGACTGGCTCATGTAGCCGTGCACGGTGTTGGCCATCACGACGACATCCATGCAGGGTTTGATCGGTTCGGAGACGAGCGCCTGAAGCGCGACGCTTTCGATGGGCAAGCGGAAGCCCGCCATTTCCGCCAGAACGCCCGAATGGCCGGCGACGACGATGCCGAGCTTGTCGCAGTCGATATCGCCCTTGTTCGTGGTGACGCCCGTGACCTTGCCGCCTTCGGAGCGAACAGCCGTAACCTCGCATTTCTGAAGGATATCCATGCCCATCGCGGAACATGCCCGCGCATAGGCCCAGGCGACTGCGTCGTGCCGCGCCGTGCCGCCCCGGGCCTGCCAGAGGGCGCCGAGGACGGGGTAGCGCGGGCCGCGGATCTCGATGATCGGGCAGAGTTCCTTGACGCGTTCGGGGCCGATGAATTCGGTCTGCACCCCTTGCAGGGAGTTGGCGTGGGCGGTGCGCTTGTAGCCTCTGATTTCATGCTCTGTCTGGGCCAGCATCATCACGCCGCGCGGGCTGAACATGACGTTCATGTTCAGATCCTGGCTCATCGTCTCATAGAGCGAGCGGGCTTTTTCATAGATTGCGGCAGACGGATCCTGGAGGTAGTTCGAGCGGATGATGGTGGTGTTCCGGCCCGTATTGCCGCCGCCGAGCCAGCCTTTTTCGAGAATGGCGACGTTTTTGATCCCGTGGTTCTTGCCGAGCCAATAGGCTGTCGCCAGCCCGTGGCCACCGGCACCGACGATGATCACATCGTATTTCTTGCGCGGTTCTGGCGAGGCCCAGGCGCGCTCCCACCCCTTGTGAAAGCGCATGGCTTCGCGCGCCACGGCGAAAACGGAATAGCGTTGCATGGGCAGCCCCGGTTCCTCATGTGGCCCGGTCGGTTTCTTGATCCCCGGGCCCTCACATCGGACCTGTTTTTGTCCGGCTGCGCGAGAGATGCCAAGCCTTGAGCGTCGCTTTCGGCCAAAATGCGACATCGGGGCGCGCGGTCTCCGGCCGGACGGGGCTTTCGCAGGCCCGGCTGCGGCTATAGATGACCAATAAGATGTTCTGGATCGCCTCTTCAACCCTCGCCGGGCTCGTGACCCTGCTTCTTGGCCTGGCCCTGTTTCGGCATGGCCGGGTGGAGGGTTCCGCCGTCTCCGACGTGCAGGTCTATCGCGACCAGCTGAAGGAAGTGGAGCGGGATCTGGAGCGCGGCGTCATTGCAGAGGCCGAAGCCGAGCAGATCAGGCTGGAGGTATCGCGCCGCCTGCTTGAGGCCGACCGCGCCGCTACGGAAGAAGCGGCGGAAGGTGCCGCGCCCAGAGCGGCGACGATGGTCGCCGCCGGGTTCGTGGCGCTGGTACTGATCGGCGGTGGCGGCTTGCTCTACAGCGTCGTAGGCGCGCCAGGCTATCCCGACCTGCCGCTGCAGGCCCGGATCGACATGGCCGAAGAAATGCGGCTGACCCGACCGGATCAGGCAGCGGCAGAATCGCAGATCCCGCCCTCCCCACCCGTCGATGTAGACGCGGAGTTTCTTGATCTGATGGAAAAGCTTCGCGCCGCGGTGGCCGAGCGACCTAACGATATTCAGGGACATGAGTTTCTTGCCCGTTATGAGGCGCAGCTTGGCAATTTCACCGCAGCCCGCCAAGCACAGGCCCGGGTCGTCGAGATCAAGGGCGACGGTGCGGGTGCGGCGGATTACGCACGGCTTGCGGACCTGCTGGTTCTGGCTGCGGGCGGTTATGTCTCTCCCGAAGCCGAGGCGGTGCTGCGCCGAACGCTGGAGCTTGATCCTGCAAACGGAACGGCGCGGTATTACTCGGGGCTTCTGGCGGTTCAGACCGGGCGGCCCGATGTCGGTTTCCGGATCTTCCGCGCGCTTCTGGAAGGCTCCGCCCCCGATGATCCCTGGGTGACGCCGATCCGTGCGCAGATCGAGGATCTGGCCTTCTTGGCCGGCGTCAACTACGTGCCGCCCGCCGCAACCCAGATGCGGGGCCCTACGGAGGCGGATATCGCGGCCGCCGAAGAGATGAGCCCGGCGGAACGAATGCAGATGATCGAGGGCATGGTGACCGGCTTGTCGGAGCGGCTGGCGACTGAAGGCGGGCCGCCCGAGGACTGGGCCCGCCTGATCCGCGCGCTCGGGGTTCTCGGCCAGCAGGACCGGGCGCGGGCGATCTGGGAAGAGGCGCAGCGGGCCTTTCCCGACGAGGCGATGCAGGTGCCGATCCTGCGCGCCGCGCGCGATGCCGGAATCGCCCAGTGATCGAAGAGGATATGGAGGCATTCGCGGCCGCGCTTCCGCCCGTGGGCGCGCTGATGGGGCTCGACCTCGGAACGAAGACCATTGGCGTTGCCGTGTCGGACGGGATGCGTTCGGTCGCGACGCCTCTGGAAACGGTGAAGCGGGTGAAGTTCACCGCAGATGCCGCGCGGCTCAAGGCGATCGCGGAGGGACGCGCGATAACCGGTATTGTCCTTGGCCTGCCCCGCAACATGGATGGCAGCGAAGGGCCGCGCAGCCAGTCGACCCGGGCCTTTGCCCGCAACCTTGCAGGGGTTCTGCCCCTGCCCATCGCCTTCTGGGACGAACGCCTTTCGACCGTCGCCGCAGAACGCGCGCTTCTTGAGGCGGATACGTCGCGGGCGCGTCGCAAAGAGGTGATCGACCATGTGGCCGCGAGCTATATCTTGCAAGGTGTGCTCGACAGGCTGGCACATCTGAGGCAGGCGCAGTGACCGACGATATCTGGAAGAGACACGAGATCGAAAGCCCGTGCGTGAAGATCTGCGTGGTGCATCCCGAAACGCGGCTTTGCACCGGCTGCGCCCGGTCGATCGACGAAATCGCCGGCTGGGCACGGCTGTCGCCAGAGGCACGCCGGGCGATCATGGACGATCTTCCGAACCGCACGGCGGCCCCGAAGGGCCGTCGCGGAGGGCGTGCCGCGCGCCTTGGACGGCGTGGCGATGCCGGATCTTAGAAGAAGCCCTTGAGAAGCCTCATGGGGTCGTTAAAGCCGCCGCTTGGCCCGTCAGTGACGCCGATGGCTGTTGCCACGGTCCAGAGCGCCATGACGAGGCCAAGGACCAGCAGAGGTGTCGGAACTCGGTCCGCCATACTCGTTACTCCAAGCTGTCCGCTCCGACCCGTAAGAGAGCACGTTGGGCCGGTGGGGGTTACGGTTCACTCGTTTACTGTCGGTCAACCTAGGCTCGAATTGTGGCAATATTATGTTTACTAATGCAATATTAGTGAATTCGATTACATTTTATTCTTTTGGACCCCTCGGGGACTTCGGGGATTAAAGCCATGATTTAATGTTATTTTCCGGCCTGAAGTAGGCGATCACACGGCCTTCCGGCGCGGCTTCAGCGCCGTCCTCCCAAGGCGAAATCCCGTGAACAGTGAACCGATGGAGGAAATACGCACCACCCGGCTTCACCCGGATCGTCCGGCGGCGGCAGGTGTCGAAGATGCGTTTCCGGGTTTCCGCATAAATGTCGGTCAGATCGATTGCGCCCCAATCGGCTTGCGGGTGCGGACCGAGGGCCGCACGGAGCATCGCCGCGATGATTTCGTGGCTGCCTTCCCAGAAGACAAGCGGGCTTGCGCCTTCCCCTGCCTCCGTCAGCGGCAAACCAAGGATGAAAGCGTGATGTTCGCGCATCATGCGGCGGCGGTCCGGCCCGACCGGGAGCAGGCCGTCGAGATGGGCCGCATCGCGGCGCCGGCGAAACCGGTGCGCAGCATCGGCTTCGCCGGGATCCTGCCGGGGATAGCCGGGACGGACGACTGAGATCTGGGCCTTGTCCCATCGCGCAGGCAGCCTCCCCTGCCCCGCGAGCCAATCGAACGCGGGCCCCGCTAGCGGCACACCGCCGACCGCGCCATCGGCGCCGTTCGGCAAGAGGTTCACCCCTGCGAACCACGTTGCCCCGTGGCGCCACCATCCGGCATGGGCCGGATCATCAACAAGCGGCATGGCCACGTCATACGCGGCGCGGACCCAGGCCAGAGTCGCCGGGTGCGGCGGGAAGATCAGGTGATCGGTGCCGAGCGCCGCGGTCACGCCGCGCGGGCCTCCGGGATCCGGGCCAGCGCCTCCTCGATCAGCTCGGGGCCCGCGCCGTCCTCATGGGCCCCTTCACTCAGCATCCGCCGCCAGACACGCGCGCCGGGCCGCCCGGCGAACAGCCCGAGCATGTGACGGGTCACTGCGTGGAGCCGCCCCCCTTCCGCCAGATGCGCCTCGATATGCGGGATCATCGCGCGGGCGACGTCATGGGCCGCGCGGGGTGGCCTGGCATCCCCGAATATTCGCCCATCCGCGGCCCCCAGGATCTCCATCGGCGTGTGATAGGCCGCGCGTCCGATCATCACCCCGTCGAGGCCACGGGCCAGGAACGCCTCTGCTTCCGCAAGGCTCGCAATCCCGCCGTTGATCGAGATCCGCATCTCGGGGAATTCGGCCTTCATCCGCTCCACGAGAGGGTAATCGAGCGGTGGCACGTCGCGGTTTTCCTTCGGGCTCAGGCCCGACAGCCATGCCTTGCGGGCGTGAACGATAACGTGGCCGAGGCCCGCATCCCCCATCCGTGCGATGAAATCGGGAAGGACATCGGCCGGGTTCTGCTGATCAACGCCGATCCGGCACTTTACCGTTACTGGACGGGGCTGAGCCGCGATCATCGCGCGCACACAATCGGCAACGAGGCCCGGACGCTCCATCAGAACCGCCCCGAAGCACCCCGACTGCACCCGATCGGAGGGGCAACCGACATTGAGATTGATCTCGTCATAGCCCTCGTCGGCCCCCATCGCCGCGGCTGTTGCAAGCTCCGCCGGGTCCGATCCCCCAATCTGCAGGGCCACGGGATGCTCGGCCGGATTGAACCGCAGAAGATGGCGTGCCCCGCCACGAACGAGCGCGGGCGCGGTAACCATTTCAGTGTAGACAAACGCGTGCTGGCTGATCTCGCGGTGAAACCGCCGGCAGTGCCGGTCGGTCCAGTCCATCATCGGCGCAATAGACAACCGCGCTGCCTCGGTGGCTGCGTTCAGGGGCATTCAGCGATCTCCTTAGGGCCGGTAGCATTTGAAACGGGCCCGCAGTGCACACCTTACGCACACATAAGCCTGCCCGCCACCCTACCCCGTGCAAAGGCAGGTAGAGGGCGGTGTTCAGGTGGGGCTGGCCTAAAGCAGGGGCACCACCGAACCGAGCATTCCAACAAATGTTGTAATGTGGGTCGGATTTGAATATCCTTTCCACATGCCCAGACTCTCGATCGACATCTCGCTGGAAGAACACCAGAAACTGAAGGCCATTGCTGCTCTCAAGGGGCAGAGCATCAAAGATTATGTCTTGGGCCGCGCGCTTGGCGATACCCCTGCCCTCGACGGCATGGACGAAGACGAAGCTTTCAACGCTTTGGCCAACTTCCTCGATCCCAGAGTCGAACAGGCGCGTCGCGGCGAGCTTTCCGGCAAGTCCGTTGAGGAAATTCGGCGCGAAGAACGCAAGCGTGCTGGGGTCTGACCTATCCCATGCCCGGTTATCAGATCACTCTCGCCGCGGAGGAGGATCTCCGGGGCATCTGGCGGTACACACTCGACTCCTGAGGTCCCGAACAAGCGGATAGGTATCTTGAACAGATCGAAGATTGCCTCGACGCGATCGGCGATGGTCGGGTGCGCTCAAGATCATTCCAGAGGCTGCCTGACGGAGTTTGCATCCATCGGTGTCAGCATCACTACATATTCTGGATCGTGATCGACGTTCCCGTCATCATTGCAGTCCTGCACGAGAAGATGGATGTCGTGCAGAGGCTGTCAGACCGGCTCAAATAGCCCGTTTCCCGTTTCCTATGGCAAGTCCTGACGCAAGCGACGCCACAGTCGCGGATGCAGCGATAGGCCTGAGGATTGCAACCGAACGCATGATTAACCGTGGATTAACCGAGACGCGGCAGTCTGCCGGGGTTTTGCAAAACCGGCCCGGGATAACCATGTACGAGTTTCGCGGCGCAACGCTTCAGAGTGCCGTACACCACGCGCTCCGACATCCGGCGTTGTCGACAAAGAAGCTCGCCAAGGTGGCGGCGAAATTCGGCTTTGCCGCCCGCATGCGGATGGGAGCTGTTCTGTTCGTTTGTGAAGGTAATCTGAGCTTTGCCTAGATGCAGTCGCGCAAGCCACGCGTTCCCACCTCCTCGATTCTGGCAACGGTGAACGTCAGCATCACGAGCGCCATGGCCGCCCCCATCACGAACGCCATGTAGAAGCGCGTTTCGGACCAGAACAGGTGCGCCCACTGGAAGGTATTGAAGTACATCAATGCGAGCATGATCGCCGTCGACGTGCCGATCATGGCGATGAATTTGCCATAGGATGACCTCGAATGCCCCGACGCGGTTTCTCGCTCGGGTTGCCGCGCAGCGTACGAGGACTTTGACGTTTGAGTATTCGGATGCGTTGCGTCTGACATGATGACCCTCCGGGCTGGTTTCTATAGAAACAACCCTCCAGCGCTGGAGGGTTCCGGAAAATCAGGATTATTTATTTTTATCAGACAATTAGAGCGTCGAGCTCCGTCATCTTTCCCGTCGCCACATGCGCCGGAGGGTGGCAATCCAGGATCCTCGGCGCCGCCTTACCTGCGGCGAAGGCACTGGTCACGATGCAAAGACTAGGCGGGGTTGCCCGCCAGGTCGCTGAGGATCGGACAATCTGGAAGGTCATCGCCGTGGCAGGATCTGACGAGGTGCGAAAGCGTCGACCGCATGGATTGAAGCTGCGCGATCTTTTCGTCGATCGCGGCTAGATGCTCTTCAGCAATCGCCTTTACCTGTGCACTTTCGCGGTTTTCATCTTCGTAGAGACCGAGCAGCGTCCGACAATCCTCGATGGAAAACCCCAGCGCGCGCGCGCGTCCGAGGAACGCAAGCTTGTGCAGATCGGTTTCGCGAAACGCCCGGTAGCCGTTGTCGCTTCGTTGCGGGCGCACCAGCCCGATATCCTCGTAGTAACGAATGGTCTTCGGTGGGATGCCCGAGCGTTCCGCGACTTCTCCTATGTTCATGGGTACGAGTCTCCTATTCCGCCGGTTGGGTTCGGGTTTGCGGGACACGCCTCTCGGCCGAGGGGCGTTCGTTCATTGCAGGTGCGATACGGCGGAGGCGGAGGGCGTTGGTCAGAACCGACACCGACGACAGAGCCATCGCGCCAGCGGCGAAGACCGGCGACAGGAGCAGCCCGAATGCCGGGTAAAGTACGCCCGCAGCCACCGGAATCAACGCCACATTGTATCCGAACGCCCAGACCAGGTTCTGCCGGATGTTCGACATCGTTCGCCTCGACACCTCGACCGCGTTCACCACGCCGCGCAGGTCGCCGGACATGAGCACGACATCGGCTGACTCGATCGCCACATCCGTACCGGTGCCGATGGCAATGCCGACATCAGCATGCGCGAGCGCGGGAGCGTCGTTGATTCCGTCGCCCACGAAGGCGATCTTTCGCCCGCCGCGCCTCAGATCATCGAGCGCCGCGACCTTGCCGTCCGGCAAGACGCCGGCGATCACATGGTCGATCCCGGTCTCGCGGGCGATGGCATCCGCCGTCTCCTGCTTGTCGCCGGTGATCATGGCGACCTGAAAACCACGTTTGTGCAAGGCGGAGATCGCCGCGCGGCTCGCGGATTTCACCGGGTCGGCGACCGCGATCACGGCTGCCAGTCTGCCATCAACGGCTGCGAAGAGCGCGGTGCGACCGCGACCAGCCAAATCCCTCTCCGTTTCGACAAGGGCGGAGATATCGACAGCCTCGCGGATCATGTAGCGATCCGCACCAACCATCACCTCCTGCCCGTCGATCATGGCCGCGACCCCGTATCCCGTCACCGACCGGAAGCCGGAGGCTGAAGGAACAGCGATCCCCTCGCTCCGTGCGCCACGAACGATGGCCTCGGCGATGGGATGTTCCGACTGATCCTCCACGGCAGCGATCAGCGCGAGAACGGTATCGCGGTCGAACCCTTCGGCGACGACCACATCGGTGAGCGTCGGTTTGCCTTCTGTCACCGTTCCCGTCTTGTCGAGCGCAACCACGTCGACTTTCGAAAGCTCCTGAAGGGCATCCCCTTTCCGGAAAAGCACGCCCATCTCGGCCGCCCTGCCCGTTCCCACCATGATCGACGTCGGTGTGGCCAGCCCCATGGCGCAGGGGCACGCGATGATGAGCACGGATACACCTGCCACAAGCGCGAAGGTCAGCGCCGGATCCGGGCCAACCACGAGCCAGACCGCCACCGTCAGGGCAGCCATCGCCATGACGGCAGGCACAAACCAGAGCGTGACCCGGTCCACCAACCCCTGGATCGGCAGTTTGGCACCCTGCGCCTCTTCGACCATGCGGATGATCTGCGCGAGAGTGGTATCGGCCCCGACGCGCGACGCTCGGAAGGTCAGGCTGCCCGTTCCGTTGACTGTGCCGCCGGTCACGGTGGCTCCAGCAGTTTTTGAGACTGGAACGGGTTCGCCGGTGATCATGCTTTCGTCGACATTGCTTGATCCCTCGACGACCTCTCCATCTACCGGAATGCGCTCGCCCGGGCGCACGAGGATCGTATCGCCCTGCCTCAGTGCGTCGACGTCCAACTCGACGGTCTCTCCTTCGCGAAGGACACGCGCGGTCCGCACCTGAAGCCCCAGAAGAGCCTGGATCGCGGCACCCGTCCGCCCCTTGGCGCGAGCCTCGAGCCAGCGTCCGATCAGGATCAGCACCACGATAACGGCAGCGGCCTCGAAATAGACCGCACGCACGCCTTCAGGCAGCAGTCCGGGCAGGAAGGTGGCGACGACCGAGTAGCTCCAGGCAGCCCCCGTTCCGACGGCGACGAGGCTGTTCATGTCCGGTGCGCCGCGAAGCAACGCCGGTATGCCCTTGGTGAAGAAATGTCGGCCCGGACCGAAGAGAACGATGGTCGCCAGAACAAACTGGATGATCCACGATGTCTGCGTCCCGATACTGCTTTCGATAACCATGTGAAAGGCGGGGATAAGGTGTGATCCCATCTCCAGCATGAAGACCGGCAGGGTCAGGCCAGCCGCGAGCAGGACGTTGCGACGCAACGCATCCGCTTCCTCGGCCTTACGTTCGACGCGTGACTGGCTGGCGTTCGCCTCTGCGACTTCTGACGGGTAGCCAATATCAGCCGTTGCAGCCATCAGGTCGGCAGATGTGACCGCACCTTCCAGATACTCGACCACGGCCGTCTCCGCAGCGAGGTTTACCGTGACCGACAGCACCCCCGGTACATCCGCGAGCGCCTTGTCGACCCGCCCGACGCAAGACGCGCAAGACATCGACGCGATGTTAAGCGTGATCCGGGACGTGCGCGCCGGGTACCCCAGCTTGTCGAGCGCCTCGACGGCATCCTGCAACCGGTCTGAACTATCGACTGATAGCCGTGCCTGCTCTGACGCCAGGTTGACCGAGACATCAGAGACGCCCGGCAGCGCAGAAAGGGTCTTTTCGACACGGCCCACACACGACGCGCAGGACATGCCCTCGATACTTAAGGTGGTGTGCACGTTATGGGTCATGACGAATCCCTTCAGATTGGCTTCGAGACTGACATAGGGCTTCCAGTCACTGGAATCTCAAGGGGCGCGACCAATTTTTTCTTTTGGCTGATTTCTTCCGATTGACCTTCCACCTGCTGGAATCTCTATCTGGTCTTCAACTCACGAAAGGACCCCGCATGAAATTCCACGTCCGGGAAATGAGCTGCGGCCACTGCACGGCTGCAATCACAAAAGAAATCACTGCCCTCGATCCGGAGGCCAATGTCTCCGCCGACCTCAACGCACGCACGGTCGAGGTCGCGACAGAACGGCCAAGCGCTGCCGTGATTGATGCAATCAAGGCCGCAGGATACGAAGCGGCGCCGGTCTGAAGTTGTTGACTTGCCGCGCGTGCTTCCTCCGCCAGCCGGATCATCTGATCGGCCTCGATGACACCGGGCACAAGCGCATCGCCGATCACGAATGACGGCGTGCCATTAAAGCCAAGCGTGCGGCTGAGTTCCATCGAGGCCGCGATATGCGCGTCGATCTCAGGCGCGTCCATATCGCGGCGCAGCTGTGCGACATCCAGTCCGACCTGTTCAGCCACCTGCATGACAGAGGCTTCCTCGGCCCGCCCCGCCATCCCCATCAGAGCCCAATGAAACTCTTCGTACTTGCCCTGCGCCCGCGACGCGAGCGCGGCGCGCGCCGCAAACACTGACCCGTCGCCAAGGATTGGCCACTCCCGATAGACCAGCCGGACATTCGGGTCTTCTTCGAGCAACGCTTCGATACGCGGCTTCGCGCGGCGGCAATAGGGGCAGTTGTAGTCGAAGAACTCGACGACCGTCACATCCCCGGCGGGGTTGCCGAGCACTGGAGCATTCGGGTTGTTTTCCAACAGGTTGCGATTGTCGGACAGAACTTTTGCAGCCACCTGATCCGCCCGACCGGTGCTAAGAGCCTAGCGCTTCGCCCCCCTCGGAAATTGCGGCGGCGTCACCGGGACATAGGGGAAGCGGCCCCGTTGCTTTGTCGCCGTCGTGCTGGGATCGGTGCCACCTCGCACGTAAACCTTGCCGGGGTCGTAGTCGGGCCCGAAATCCCAGGTCGGGAAGCGCCCGTGCTTCATGGCCTCTTGAACGAACAGCCTCTTGCGCTGCGAGGCGCGGATCCGGTCTTCAAGGTCTTCCTCGTCCCATCTTTCCATCATTGCCGCGAACATCCGGTTGATCTGGTCCTGGTGTTCGGGCGCCTCCGCAAGATTGTTCAGTTCCAGCGGATCCGCATCGAGATCGAAGAACAGTTTCGGATCGGTCCGCGTATGAACCAGCTTCTTCCGACCTTCGATCATGATGAAGGCCGGGCCATAAAGGCTTTCGCCGGTCGACTCGATGAACACCCGGTTCTCCGCGCTGTCGAGCGCGGGCCGATCGAGCAGACTTCGGCCATCGTGAGGCGCGACGAACCCGTCGAATCTGCCGCCGCTTGCAATGTCTGTGAATGTCGGCAGCAGGTCGACCAGCGACGCAAGCCCCTCCTCCCTGTGGCCGGCCTTCACCCCGGGGCCCTGCACGATCATCGGTACCCTGACCGACGCCTCGTAGGGGTTGAACTTGAACCACATGCCGCGCTCGCCCAGCATTTCCCCGTGATCCGAGATCAGGAAGACATAGGTGTTGTCGAGCTGCCCGACGCTTTCCAGCGCGTCAATCAGGCCGCCAACCATTTCATCGATATGGGTGACCATCGCGAAATATCCGCGGCGGGAATTGTAAAGCTGTTCCGGCGTAATTTCGAATTCGTCCTGCCGGATCGTCATGAAATACCGCTGAGACCAGGGATCGCGCTCCTCATACCGGATGTAGGGCACTTCGGGCTCTGGGATGTCGCGGCCCTCGTACATGTCCCAATATTTGCGCCCCGCTCACGTGGACAACCGCGGAACGGGCTGTCCGATTGCCGCGCTTGGTTCGGAAATCGCTCGCACGGAGGGCGCAATCCACGAAGAAGCCAGCGCCACCGTCAAACGCGTCGCGGCGCTCTTGCAGGACGGCTCCGATCCGTCGATCGGCTATGCGCGCCTTTCGCTGCTGGTGGGCGCCGTAACACTCTCGCGCATGGTCAATGACCCAGCGCTAGCTGATACCATTCTTGACGCGTCGGCTTCGGCGGCCGCCCGGCTGGGCTAACTTCCGGGACAGGGACGATCCGTTGTGACATGCGCGGTCAACTGGCGTTCGCGCGTTGACCTTATGCCGACAGGTGTCATCATCCGGTGAATGGCCGCCCGCGCCGTGTCCGTTTCCTGAGAGACCTCCATGACGAAGACACCCGAAGATCTCCGCTCCGCCCGATGGTTCGCGCCCGACGACCTGCGCTCCATGGGCCACCGGTCCCGCGCGATGCAGATGGGCTGGAACGCAGACGATTGGGAAGGCAAGCCGGTCATCGCCGTGATCAATACATGGTCCGACCTATCGCCCTGCCACCACCACCTGCGGGACCGCGCGGATTTCGTGAAGAAAGGCGTGCTAAAGGCGGGTGGAACGCCCGTGGAATTGCCGGTTCACGGCTTTTCCGAGCAATTCCTGAAACCCACCTCGATGCTCTACCGCAACATGGGCGCGCTCGAGGTCGAAGAAACGCTGCGCTCGCACCCCGTCGATGGCGCGGTGCTTCTGGGCGGCTGCGACAAATCCACTCCCGCGCTGGTGATGGGGGCGCTGTCCATGGGGCTTCCCTTCATCTTCCTGCCCGCGGGCGCGATGCTGCGCGGCAACTACGCGGGCGAGGCGCTGGGCAGTGGCACGGATGTCTGGAAGTACTGGGACGAACGCCGGGCCGGCACCATCGGAAAGGAACAGTGGGACGGCGTGCAAGGCGGGATCGCGCGCTCCTACGGCACCTGCATGACGATGGGCACGGCCTCGACCATGATGTCGATCGCCGAAGGCTTCGGCCTGACGCTTCCCGGTGCCTCCTCGATCCCCGCCCCCGACGCGGGCCACAAGCGCATGGCCGATGCCTGCGGCAAGCGCATCGTCGAGATGGTGTGGGAAGACCTGACACCCGACAAGATCCTTACCGAAGCCGCCACGCGCAACGCGGTCACCGTCGCCATGGCAACGGGCTGTTCGACCAATGCGATCATTCACCTTATCGCCATGGCGCGGCGCGCGGGCGTACCCCTGACCCTCGAAACGCTTGACGAGATCGGCCACACCACCCCGGTTCTCGCCAACATTCGACCGTCAGGGAAACAATACCTGATGGAGGATTTCTTCTACGCAGGCGGCCTGCCCGCACTGATGAAGGAACTCGGCGACAAGCTCGATCTTTCCGTCACAACTGTGAACGGCAAGACCTTGGGCGAGAACATCGAAGGCGCCCGGAACTTCAACGAAGACGTCATCCGCCCCCTGTCGAATCCCGCCTATCACGAAGGGTCGCTTGCCGTGCTGCGCGGCAACCTCGCGCCGGACGGCGCGGTGATCAAACCCGCCGCGATGGATCCGAAGTTTCAGACGCACAAGGGCCCCGCGATCGTCGCAAACAGTTATGCCGAACTGAAAACCATCATCAACGACGACGATTATCCGATGACACCGGATCACGTGCTTGTCCTCAGAAACGCGGGCCCGAAAGGCGGCCCGGGCATGCCCGAATGGGGTATGATCCCGATGCCAAAGGCGCTTCTGAAACACGGCCACCGCGACATGCTTCGGCTGTCCGATGCGCGCATGTCGGGCACATCTTACGGGGCCTGCGTACTCCACGTCGCGCCCGAGGCCTTCATTGGGGGGCCGCTGGCGCTGATCGAAACCGGCGATATCATCGAGATCGACGTACCGAACCGCACACTGAACGTGATCCTGACGGAAGAAGAATTCGCCACGCGCCGCGCCCGCTGGACACCGCCCGAACCGCGCTATGAGCGGGGCTATGGCTGGGTCTTTGCCCAGCACATCGAGCAGGCGGATAAGGGTTGCGATTTCGATTTCCTGCGTACCGATTTCGGCAGGCCGGTCGCAGAGCCTGAGATCAACTGACCTTGCACTGCGCATCCCGGAGATATCCTCCGGACGGCAGTGTGATTGTCATTCCCGCTAGGATGACGGAAGAAGTGGCGACCGACTGCGGAGCGTGTAAAACCCGACGCGCTCCCTCCGGCGCCAAGATTGCCGGCCACGGCACGCACCGAGACAGGAACGGGCAATAGGAGCACAAAATGCCTGAAGACAATTTCACCCCGCACGGCAAACACCTCATCGCAGGTGAGTGGGTTGCAGGCGACACCTCCTTTCAATCCGATCCGGCCGACGGAACAGCGCACAGCTTTTCGATCGGCACGCCGACCCATGTCGACAGGGCCTGCACCGCGGCGGAAGACGCGTTCTGGAGCTTCGGCTATTCCACCCGTGAAAGCCGCGCGTCCTTCCTGAACGCCATCGCCGACGAGATCGAGGCACGCGCCGATGCGATCACCGCCATCGGTTGTTCCGAGACGGGGCTTCCCGAAGCGCGTCTCCAGGGCGAGCGCGGGCGTACCACCGGCCAGCTTCGCCTTTTTGCCGAGCACATACTCAAGGGTGATTACCTCGATCGCCGCCACGATCCAGCCCTGCCCGACCGCCAGCCTCTGCCGCGACCGGATCTGAAACTCGTCCAGCGCCCGATCGGGCCGGTCGCCGTCTTCGGCGCCTCGAACTTCCCGCTCGCCTTCTCGACGGCGGGCGGCGATACCGCCGCCGCGCTCGCCGCAGGTTGCCCGGTCGTTGTGAAAGGCCACTCGGCACATCCCGGAACGGGCGAGATCGTGGCCGAGGCGATCCATGCCGCAATCGCTGCCTCCGGCGTGCATCCCGGCGTCTTCTCCCTCATCCAGGGCGGCAAGCGGGATGTCGGGCAGTCGCTCGTCCAGCACCCGCTTATAAAGGCGGTCGGCTTCACCGGATCGCTCGCGGGCGGACGGGCGCTTTTCGATCTCTGCGCAGCGCGGCCAGAGCCGATCCCGTTCTTCGGCGAACTGGGTTCGGTCAACCCTATGTTCCTTCTTCCCGAGGCCGTGAAAGCCCGCGGCGAGGCCATCGCACAGGGCTGGACCGGATCCCTTACCATGGGCGCGGGCCAGTTCTGCACCAACCCCGGCATCGCGGTCATCGATACCGGTGCGGCCGGCGACGCCTTCGTCGCCGCGGCAAAGGTCGCGCTGGACGAGGCGGCGCCCCAGACCATGCTGACCGACGGGATCGCAGCGGCCTATCGCGAGGGCCGCGACCGCGTGGCCTCGAGCGCCGGGGTGCAGGAAGTGCTGACATCGGTCTGCGACCTACGGAACGCCACACCGTATCTCTATGAAACCGACGCCGGAACCTGGCTATCCAATGCCGCCCTCGGTGAAGAGGTGTTCGGCCCCCTGGGCCTGATCGTCCGCACGAACGGCGCAGACCAGATGGAAGACATCGCGCGCTCCCTTCACGGTCAGCTGACCGCAACACTCCACCTCGACGAAGGCGACACGGCGCTGGCCCGGCGTCTGCTGCCGATCCTTGAAAGAAAGGCGGGGCGCGTTCTTGCGAACGGCTTCCCAACCGGGGTGGAGGTTGCGGACGCGATGGTTCACGGCGGCCCCTACCCGGCTTCCACGAACTTCGGCGCCACCTCCGTTGGCACGCTGTCGATCCGGCGGTTCCTGCGCCCGGTCTGCTACCAGAACCTGCCCGATGCGCTTTTGCCGGGGGATCTCTCCTGACACGGGGCGCCATAGAGTGACCGGCGGCACGCCGACGGCGCAGATGGCGCGCCCGCGCCTGCCATTGCTTGCCGTGCTCCTGGCCGCCGTGGCCTCACTGGAGCTCACCGCCCGGTTCAGCGACTCCCGCACCATTCAGGAAGCCGCCTGGCTCGCGATGGGCGCGGTTCTGGCCCTGTCTGTCCGCCGGCTGGGTCTGCGCGAACTCTACCTGATAGGCGCAAGCGCAGTTCTTTCGGCGATCGTCGCCCTCAGCCAACCCGATCCCACGGGCATTCTGGCCGGTGCCCTCGACCAGGCAACATTCCTGATGGCCTTCATCCTGCTGCTGGGCCTCTTGCAGGCAACGGCGGCCACCTCGCCCTCGGTCGAGATTATGGGCGAATACCTCACCCGCCAGCCCCCGGGCCGGCGCTACTACGCCCTGAACGGCGGCACGGCCTTCCTCGCCATCCTCTTCAATGTGAGCGTCATCAGCTTTCTCGTCCCTCTGATCCAACAGGGGATCCGGCGCGCTGCACCGGGCGATGCTCTGAACCCGGTGCGCGAACAGCGCCAGATCTCTGCGCTTCTCAGGGGCTTTGCCTGGTCGGTCACTTGGTCGCCCACGGCCTTCGCACCACTTATCGTGGCCGAGCTTCTGCCGGGCGTCGAACGCAGCCAGTGGATCGGCTACGGCTTCGGCCTCTTCGTGATCTTGATGATCCTTGGCGCTCTCGAAGATCGCCTGAAGTTCCGAGCCTACCGTCCGCAGGGCATCCGCAAACTCATGGTCTTTCCTCGGGGCGCAGCGCTTCGCTTCGCCGCAACCACACTTTGGTTTCTTGGCCTTGTGGTGCTTTTCGTCCGGCTCTTCGACGAAACCGCGGTGTTCGGGGTGCTCGCCGCCTGCCCCGTCATGGTCGTGGGCTGGCTGGCCGCGCAGAACGGCTTTCCGGAAAGGGCTGGCCTCGCCGCGCTGGCACCGCGGCTGCGGGAGATCGTGGCGGTCGAGCTGCCCGGATCAGCAAACGTGGCAATCACCCTGGCCTGCTCGGGCTATATCGGGCGCGCCGCGGCCGGGCTTGTCCCCGCTGCAGCGGTGGCCGAGACGCTTGGTCTCGAAGCGATGCCTGACTGGGTGCTCCTCGCCGCCATTCCGCCGTTCCTTTGCGTCGTCAGCCTTCTCGCGCTTTCGCCCACGATGATGGCGGTCTTCATGGGATCCTTCTTCGCCGAACTCCCGGTCCTGCCCGGCGATCCCACGCTGATCGCCTTCTCGATCTCCTGCGGCTGGGCGCTGTCGATGACGTTTTCGCCCTTTGCGACGGTGGTGCTGATCGTCTCGCGCGCCTCGGGTATCGCCCCCCGCACGCTGACATGGGGGTGGAGCCTCGGATTCACGCTCATGGCCGCGCTGATCCTCGTGCCGCTCTTCTATCTCCTGACCGGCGGAACCTGACGCACGCGGCTTTAGCCAGTCTGCCCCAACCGCTCGATCGCCCGGACCAGCACGTCGATCGCCACCCCCATATCTCCGGCGCTCGCATGCTCGTCCGGCCGGTGGCTGATCCCGCCACGACACCGCACGAACAGCATGGCGATCGGGCAGAGATCCGCCATGGCCGACGCATCATGGGTTGCGCCGGAAGGGATGGTCAGGGGCGCGATGCCGCAATCCGCCATCGCATCCTCGAACGCACGTGTGAGGATCGGGGCGCAGGCCGCGGCAGGTTGCACATAGCTCCGGCGTGCCGTGAGCCGGCAGTCCGCCTTGTCGCAGATCTCACCCGCCCGGCTCAGAACCCGGGCTTCGAACGCTTCGCGCGCCGCATCGCTTTCGGCCCTGATTTCCAGAGGGAAGCGAACGTCCGACGGTATGGCATTAACCGCGCCCGGCCTGACCACAACCTGGCCCACGGTTGCCCGAAGGGTGCCAAGCGACGCGCCTTCTTCGGCCACCAGCGATATGATACGCGCGGCGGCGACAAGCGCGTCGCGACGCCCCGTCATGGGGACGGTGCCCGCATGTCCTGTCTCGCCCTCGATGCTCACTTCAAATCGCGAAATCCCGCAGATCGCGCTGACCGCAGCGACCGGCAGGTCGCGCGTTTCCAGGACCCAGCCCTGTTCGATATGAAGCTCCACATACCCGAACACCGTCGCGGGATCGCGCGCAAGGGCATGGGCGGCGGACGGATCGACGCCGAACCCTGCCATGGCTTCGGCCATCGTCACCCCGTCCCGGTCGGTCATCTCCAATGCTGCGGGGTCGAGCGTGCCAGCCAGGGCGCGCGGCCCGATCAGCGCGGTCGGAAACCGAACCCCCTCCTCGTCGGCGAAGGCGAGGATCTCGAGGGCAAATGGCAGAGTGTCGACCCGAGCTTCCAGAACCTTAGCGGCGAGACAGCCGAGCGCCACGCCCATGATCCCGTCGAATGCCCCACCCGACGGAACGCTGTCCTGATGCGATCCGATCAGGAGCACCGGCTTGCCGTGCGGATTGGGCGTGGCACCGATCAGGGTTCCGGCAGCATCGAGCGACACTGTCAGGCCGGCGTCTTCCATCCAGTTGGTGATCTCCGCCAGCGCCACGCGGTGCTCTGTCGTCCACGGCAGGCGGGTGATGCCCTCGGAGGAGGCCGAGGCTTGGGCGATCTGTTGCAGGCGGGCGGCGGCGGTTTGTCCGTAGGTCATCTTGGCCTTGTATTTATCATGATAAATAGGTTTCCTATCCTCCAATGGGCCGGAGATACGGATGAGCGAGGCACTCTCTCAGGAGCAAAAGGGGCGATCACGGCGCTCTCGCCCCCTGCGCGTGGCCGACGCCATCAAGGAACTCGTGGTGGAGCGAGGGCTGAAGCCCGGCGACCGTCTGCCGGGAGAGGCCGAGCTGATCGCCCGCTTCGGCATGTCGAAAGGCACGATCCGCGAGGCGATGCGCCTTCTTCAGGCGCAGGGGCTCATCGAGACGAAGACCGGGCCCGGGGGCGGCAGCTTTGTTGGCGAAGTGACGCGCGAAAGGGCGCATGCACTTCTCGCGAACTACTTCTATTTCCGGGACGTGACGATTGCCGATATCTACCAGGTACGGATCGCGCTGGAGCCGGAACTGGCGGCAACGCTGGCAGGCAAGCTCTCGGACGCGCAGCTTGCCGAACTCGAAGCGATCATGGAGCACTACGCCGATCCCGCGGTAGATGCCGATGAAGAGCGCCGCCAGCATATTGCCTCGCTCAGGTTTCACGCGCGTCTCTCCGATTTCGGACAGAATGCGCTTCTGGGATTCTTCATCAGCTTCATGGCGCAGATCCTGACCGACCTGACCGTCTACAAGCGCCTTTACACGACGCCGAATCACGATCTCTGGCAACGCGGGCGGCGGCATCAGACCGATCTTATCGCCGCGCTGCGTCAAGGCGACGGCGCGCGGGCGCGCGAAGTGATGCGAAGCCACATGGAAATGGCGCGAGCGCTGATGGATGCCCAGGAAGCCGAGGTCATGAAGCGCTTCATCGCCGAGTAGCGCTCAGGGCGCATAGGGATCGCCGCGTTCGGGATCGTCCAGCGTCGGAACGTGACGCACCCAGTCCGCATAGGGCCCGTTCGTGGCGCGGCGGTGCAGTTCGGTCAGCGCGGCCAGGGGATCTTCCGACAGATCGACACGCAAGGTCAGCGGCGGGCGCTTTCGGGCGACGACGAGAAGCGCGGCCGATTGCAGGCCGCGGCTGTCCCCCCCGGCCCCGGCAGCGGCCGCGAGTGCCGCAAGGAGCCGGGCGTCGAGCGCCCCGTTCGTTCCCGTGAACCCGGAAAGACCGGCATCAAGCACATCTTCGGAGGCAAGAAGATTTCCAGTGACCACGACATGCCGCGCAGAGCGCGCGCCCGCGGTCGGTATGCTGTTCTGCCCGGTGAAATGGGCCGTCCCGCCGCCGGGGTCGAGTGCTGCAAGCTGTCGCTCTGCCCGCCCGGCATCTGCCCCCGTCACGGCGGCCACGGCTGTTTCGGCATCCTCACCACGCTTCATGCGATCCAGAACAGCGGTGCCCCAGAGCGTGCTGGGCAACGATCCCTGCGATGCGGACATCCCCGATTCGGGGTCACCCCGCAGAACCCACCCCCCGACACAAAGGCTTCCGGTGGCTGCGGCGCCGCCGTAAGTGCCCGTTTCTTGGTCGAAAGCGAGGATTGAGATTGTCATCGAGGCCTCCGGAAAGCTGCGGGGTTGAATTTATCATGAAAATTTGGCCTGATGCAATTTATCATGATAAATTAGAGACAAACCAACAGGAGAGGAAACCAAAATGTCGCTCTTCCACGCTACGCGCCGCGGCATGCTCGCCGCCGGGACGGCGCTTGCCCTGACCCTCGGAACACTCGGCAGCGCCGGGGCGCAGACGCCGCCCGGCGTCCTGATCGTCGGTCAGATCGCCGAACCGAAGGCGCTGGATCCGGCGGCGGTCACCGCCGTCAACGATTTCCGCATCCTGATGAACGTCTATGACGGGCTCGTGCGCTACAAGGACGGGACCCTCGAGGTCGAGCCCGCGCTTGCCACCGGCTGGGAGATCAGCGAGGACGGCACGGAATACACCTTCTCCCTGCGCGACGGCGTCACCTTCCACGATGGCAGCACCTTCGACGCCGAGGCGGTGAAATTCAACTTCGACCGGATGCTGGACGAGAGCCATCCCTATCACGACACGGGCCCCTTCCCGCTGGCCTTCTTCTTCTCGGCGGTCGAAGGCGTCGAGGTCATCGATCCCATGACGGTGAGGTTCACGCTCAACGCGCCCTACGCGCCGTTCCTGTCGAACCTCGCCTATCCCACGGGCCTGATCGTTTCCCCCGCGGCGGTTATGGAGCACGGAGCGGAATTCGGGCGGAACCCCTCGGGCACCGGCCCCTTCACTTTCGCCGAATGGCGCTCCAACGAAGCCGTGGTAATCGAGGCGAATGCCGATTACTGGGACGGTGCGCCGAAGCTTCAGGCGGTCGTCTTCCGGCCCATCACCGACGCCAATACGCGCACGGCGGAAATGCTGGCCGGCGGGATCGACCTGATGGTCGAGGTGCCGCCTGTGGCGCTTTCGCAATTCGAGGGCGATGCCTACACGGTGCATGAGCAGGCCGGGCCGCATGTCTGGTTCCTGATCCTGAACGCAAAGGAAGGGCCCTTCGCGGACAAGCGCGTGCGCCAAGCCGCGAATTACGCGATCAACAAGGAAGCCATCGTCAACGATGTGCTCGAAGGCACCGCCGAGGTCGCCGCGGGCCCGACCCCGCCGGCCTTCGCCTGGGCCTACAACCCGGATCTCGAACCCTATCCCTACGACCCCGAGAAGGCGCGCGCGCTGATCTCCGAGGCCGGGGCGGAGGGGGCCGAGCTCACGTTCTACGTTACCGAAGGCGGCTCCGGCATGCTCGATCCCGTGGCCATGGGCACCGCGATGCAGGCCGATCTCGAAGCGGTGGGCTTCGACGTCAAGATCGAGACCTACGAGTGGAACACCTTCCTCGGCAACGTGAACCCGGGCCTCGAAGGCAAGGCGGACATGGCGCAAATGGCCTGGATGACGAACGATCCCGATACCCTGCCTTTCCTTGCGCTCCGCACTGCGGCCTGGCCCGACCAGGGTGGCTTCAACTCGGGCTACTATTCGAACCCGAAGGTGGATGAGCTTCTGGAAGCCGCGCGGGTCGCCACCGACCAGGACGAACGCGCGCGCCTCTACAAGGAGATGCAGACGATCGTTCAGGAGGACGCGCCCTGGGTTTTCGTCGCGAACTGGAAACAGAACGCGGTGACGAGCGACCGGGTTGAGAGCTTCTCTCTCCAGCCATCGTTCTTCCTTCTGCTAGACGATGTCGTGAAGAACTGAGGATCGAACCGGGCGTTGCCGGTCCGACCAGGGCGAGGGGGCGGCTGCCCCCTCGCGCTCCCCCGCGAGTATTTGGGCCAAGATGAAGGAGCCGGGCGATGACGGGCTACATCGTGAAGCGACTTCTTTCCGCGATCCCCGTCCTGCTCGGGATCACTGTGATCGTCTTCCTGATCATGGCGCTTATCCCCGGAGATCCGGCGACCGCCATCCTCGGAAGCTACGCAACGCCCGAGAATGTCGAGAAGCTGAACCGTGACCTCGGCTTGGACAAGCCGCTCGTCCAGCAATATTTCATTTGGCTCGGAAACATGCTTCAGGGCGATTTCGGCACCTCCTTCGCGCTGAACCGCCCGGTCCTGGACGAGGTGCTGGAACGGTTCAACGCTACGCTCTTTCTCGCCGGCACCGCCTTTGTGCTCAGTGCGATCCTGGGCGTCGTCGCCGGGGTGATCTCGGCCGCCAACCAGTATGGCTGGGCCGACAAGACGATCACCTTTGCCGTGTTGCTCGGCATATCAATCCCGTCCTTTTTCCTCGGGATGACGATGATCCTCTTCTTCGCGGTGAACCTACGCTGGTTTCCCGTCTCGGGCATGTGGCCGATCTATGGTGACCGGACCGTCGGGGTGCTGATCACGCATCTCACGATGCCCGCCCTCGCCCTTGCCGTGGTCGCAACCGGCGTGATCGCGCGGCTGTCGCGGTCGGCCATGCTTGAGGTGCTCCGGCAGGATTTCATCCGCACAGCGCGCGCAAAGGGCGTGCATGAGCGCGGCGTCATCTGGCGGCATGCACTGAAGGCGGCGATGGTGGCGATCATCCCGGTCCTCGGCATCCAGGCCGGCTTCGTGCTGTCGGGCGCGGTCTATATCGAGATCGTGTTCCAGTGGCCCGGCGTGGGCCGCATGCTGGTGGATGCGATCCTCAAGCGCGATATCCTTCTGGTGCAGGGTGGCGTCGTCTTCGTGGCCGCCTGCTACGTTCTGTTCAACATCGCGGTCGACGTGGCGCAAAGCCTGCTCGACCCGAGGATCAAGACGTGACCGACTTTTTCAAACTACTGGCCCGCAACCGGCTTGCACTTGCCGGCGGGATCGTCCTGGCAGCCGTCGTTCTCCTGGCGCTTGTCACGCCGCTTCTTCCGCTCGCGGACCCCGATGTCACCGATACGTCGAACCGGTTCCGGCCGGTCTTTTCCGAAGGCGCCCTTCTCGGAACCGATCACCTGGGGCGCGATCTTCTGTCTAGGCTTCTCTGGGGCACGCGGCTCTCGCTGGCCGTGGGCTTTGCCGCCGCCATCGCCGCGGCCACGATCGGCGCGGCGATCGGGATCATCGCGGGATATTACGGCGGACGCACCGACAATATCCTGATGCGCGGCGTCGACATGCTGATGGCGTTTCCCTACATCCTGCTCGCGCTGGCCATCGTCGCCGCCCTCGGCCCCGGCCTGTTCAACGCGCTGATCGCGGTCGCCACCGTCAACGTGCCGTTCTTCGCCAGAAACATCCGCGGCATCACCGTCGGCATCGCCAACAAGGAATTCGTCGATGCCGCGCGGCTGTCGGGCCTCTCGCATACCCAGATCATCCTGTCCGAGATCCTGCCCAACGTGATCCCGGTGATCGTGATCGCGATGTCGACGACGATTGGCTGGATGATCCTCGAAACGGCGGGCCTCTCCTTCCTCGGGCTTGGCTCGCAGCCCCCGCAAGCCGATCTGGGCTCGATGCTGGGCGAGGCACGCTCCGCCCTGATCTCAAACCCGCATACCTCGATCGTTCCGGGGGTGATGATCCTGGTCATCGTGATGTCTATCAACCTTCTGGGCGACGGGGTACGCGATGCCCTGGATCCGCACCTGAAATCCGGGGCCCTGTCGCGCCCGATGGCCGCAACGCGCGTCGCGAGGCAAAGCGCGGCGCCGAAGCCGGCGGGAAACGGGCTACTGGAGGTTCGCGCGCTTGAATCCCAGTTTCACGTCAAGAACCGCGTCTATCGCGCGGTGGGCGGCGTCGATCTTTACGTGGAAAAAGGCGAATGCCTCGGCATCATCGGCGAAAGCGGCTCAGGCAAATCTGTCACCGCGCTTTCGGTGATGGGGCTTGTTGCCTCGCCGCCCGGCGTCGTGACCGGCGGCGCGGCGTATTACGACGGAGAGGACATGATCGGCGCGCCCTACCGGCGGCTGCGCGATATGCGTGGGCGGAACGTGGCCTATATCTTTCAGGATCCGCTGGCCACGCTCCATCCGCTTTACCGTATCGGGGATCAGCTGGTGGAGGCGATCCGCGCACACCGCACGATCGGCAAGGCCGGAGGTCGGGCGAAGGCGATCGAACTCTTGAAGGCCGTGCGCATCCCGAATGCCGAGAAGCGGATCTCGGATTACCCGCACGAAATGTCGGGCGGGATGCGCCAGCGCGTCGGCATCGCCATGGCGCTCGCGAACGATCCCGACATCATCATCGCCGACGAACCGACGACGGCGCTCGACGTGACGGTTCAGGCACAGGTGCTCACGATCCTCGACGATCTCAGGCGGTCGCGCGGCCTCGCGATCGTCTTCATCACCCATGACTTCGGTGTCGTCGCCCAGCTCTGCGACAGGGTCGCGGTGATGTATGCGGGCCGGGTCGTCGAGGAAGGCCGCACGGCGGATATCCTGGAAACCCCGCGCCATCCCTACACCCGCCGCCTCATGGCCTGCGTCCCCGAACTGGGCGGCGGCAAACGGCGGCTCGAAGCCATCGCGGGCCTGCCGCCTGTGGTCGATAACCTGCCCAAAGGCTGTGCCTTCGCCGAGCGCTGTCTGAAAGCGAAAGGGGAGTGCCGGAAAGGCGACATTCCACTGGTTTCCGACGGCACCCGCGGCGTGCGGTGCCTGTTCCCCGAATCCACCTCGCGGGAGGCGGCGGAATGACAGAGGCGCTGAAGCTGACGGAGCTCTCGAAAACCTTTCCGGTCGGACGCACACTCTTCGGCAGCGCCACGGGATCGGTGAAAGCGGTGCACCCGGTGTCGCTCACCGTGCAGCAGGGCGAAACGCTCGGGATCGTGGGCGAGTCGGGCTGCGGCAAGTCCACCCTAGCGCGGATGCTAGTGGGGCTACTGCAACCTTCGGGCGGGCAGATCGAGATCGAGGGCGTCGCCCTCGATGCCTCCGACCCCGCCGAATTCGGCAAGCGCATCCAGTACGTTTTTCAGGATCCGATTTCGTCACTCAACCCGCGAAAGACGATCCGTCAGATCATGGAAGCACCGCTGAAGCGGCTTCACGGGATGCCGGCCGCCGAACGGCGCAGGCGGATATCGGAAATCTTCGACAGCGTAAACCTGCGCGAGGAGTTTCTTGATCGCTATCCGCACGAATTCTCCGGTGGGCAGGCCCAGCGCATCGGCATTGCGCGGGCCCTGGCGGCGAATGCACGCATCCTGATCCTGGATGAACCCGTCTCGGCCCTCGATGTCTCCGTTCAGGCGCAGGTGCTGAACCTGCTTGCGGATCTCAGGGCAGAGTTCGACCTGACCTATCTCTTCATCAGCCATGATCTTGCTGTGGTCGAAGCCGTAAGTGACAGGATCGCGGTGCTCTATTTCGGGTCGGTGGTTGAGATCGGGCCTGCGACGGAAATCTTCGCAGCCCCGAAGCACCCCTATACAAAGCTTCTGGCGCAAAGCGCGCCGGTGGTGGGCCGGCCCCTGTCGGCGCCCGAGGCCACGGGAACCGAACTGCCCGATCCCCTGAACCCGCCGCCCGGCTGCGCCTTTGCGGCGCGCTGCCCGCGGGCCAGCGATCGATGCCGTGCGGAGATACCGGAGCTCGAACGCGCCGGGGCGTCGGACGTGGCCTGCTTTCATCCGCTGACGGAGTGAAGGCGCGGGCGGTCAAGGCAACATCCGCCCCCTGCACTCCCCTGCCCAAAAGAAAGAGGGCCGCCAACCAGGCGGCCCCCGTCTTTCCTGCGAGTTACGCCCCGGATCAGGTCGACCGGCGCTCTTCCACGAGGCCCTTGAAGACAGCCCAGCAGATCAGAAGCAGGATGATCGTGAAGGGAAGCCCCGTCGAAATCACCATCGCCTGAAGCGCGCCAAGACCCCCGCCGATCAGCAGAGCGATCGCAACCAGCCCCTCGAAGGTGCACCAGAACACGCGCTGCGGCACTGGCGCGTCAACCTTGCCGCCTGCCGTGATGGTGTCGATGACAAGCGATCCGCTGTCCGACGATGTCACGAAGAACACGATCACGAGGATGATCCCGATTGTCGAAGTGATCCCGGCAAGCGGCAACTCGCCCAGCATCGCAAACAGCGACAGGGGCGGGTTGTAGCTGTCGATGACCTGTGCCTTCACCGCGCTTCCCGAAGGATCAGCGATCACCTGCTCGATCGCGGCGCCGCCGAAGACGGCCATCCAGAACATGCAGACAAGCGAGGGGATGATCAGCACGCAGATCACGAACTCGCGCACCGTCCGGCCCCGGCTCACGCGGGCGATGAACATGCCGACGAACGGTGACCAGGAAATCCACCAGGCCCAGTAGAACGCCGTCCAGCCCTGCATGTAGCCGGTGTCTTCACGCCCATGCGGGTTCGACAGCGGGATCACCTCCTGGAAATAGGCGACGATGCCCTTGCCGAACTCTGTCACGATCGTGCCCGCTCCGGCCGCGAAGAGGACGAAGAAAAGCAGGACGAAGGCGATTACCATGTTGATCTCGGACAGAAGCTTCACACCGCCGTCGAGGCCGCGCAGCACCGAAATCAGGGCAACCGCCGTGATCGCGATGATCAGGATGACCTGCACGGTCACGTTGTTGGGCACGCCGTAAACGAACTCAAGCCCCGCATTCGCCTGCTGTGCCCCGAAGCCAAGTGATGTGGCCAGACCGAAGAGCGTCGCGAAAACCGCCAGCGTGTCGATGATGTGGCCGGTCCAGCCCCAGACACGCTCGCCGAAGATCGGGTAAAAGGCGGAACGGATCGTCAGCGGCAGTCCCTTGTTATAAGTGAAAAGCGCTAGCGCCAGCGCCACGACCGCATAAATCGCCCAGGGATGCAGCGCCCAGTGATACGAGGTCGCAGCCAGCGCCATCCGGCGCGCGGCCTCGATATTCTCCTCGATCAGCGCGCCATCTTCGGTGAATGGCCGGACAACACCCAGGGGCTCGTCCCCCCAGGGTGTGCCGAAGTAATAGACAGGCTCAAGCACCCCGAAGAACATAAGCCCGATGCCCATACCCGCGGCGAAAAGCATCGCGAACCACCCTGCATACCCGTAATCCGGCGTCGCGTTCTCGCCTCCCAGTCGAACAGACCCATAGGGTGTCACGATCAGGATCAGGCAGAAGATGACGAAGATGTTCGCTGACCACAGGAAGAACCAGTCGAAAGTCGAAGTCAGCGTCGGCCGCAGCCAGCCGAAGAATTCGCCCGCCTGATCGGGCGCCATCAGCGCGTAAGCAACAAAGGCCACGATCGACAGGCCCGAAATAACAAAAACCGGATTGTGAATATCAAGCCCGAAGGGCCCGATCTGCGTTGCGATGTTGTCCTGACCTATCTTGTAATCAGTCTCGATAATCTGGGACGCGCCTTCGGGCGCGGGTATCCCCTGATTAGCGGTTTCGTCGGACATGTGTCGGCTCCCGTGTTGATTGTGGTTCAGTTATGTCCTGCGTGTCGCCTAGGGACGCACGACCATGACCGAACACTTCGCGTGCTCGGCAAGTTTCCCGCCATTCGACGGCCAGATGTAGTCAAGCGCATTGGGCACATGGCTTGCCATGACGACCAGATCCGCACCGGTCTCGTCGATCGCCCGCATCAGGGCGTCGTCGATATCGGTCGTCGGGTCATGCGATACCGCGGCATGCGCCGTACCATTGACCCCGTGAGACGTGGCCTCGCTGGATACAAACGCCTTCAGTTTTTCGCCGAACTCTTCTGGATTATGCGCAAGCTGGCTTGGTGCCGACGACGTGACCCCGACATAGGACACCGGCACATCGTAGTGCCGCGCAAGGTCGGCCGCGCAATCCAATGCGCGTCTCAATCCATCGACATGCGCCAGATCCACCGGCGCCATTATCCGTTTAAACAAGGCACTCCTCCCTTTGGCAGGCGGGTCCGGAGTTGCCCTTTGAAACCGAGCAACACACCCGCTCGTTCTTTGTTTTGAGCCGCCGCACCGAGGCGCGATTGCTGGGGCAGTCTAACCTGCCCTCTTCCGGGGATACAAACGGTCACGGCGGTCCTTGTGCCGAAACCGACATAATGCATGTCGCAGAAGGGCCATCGGATCCCGATCAGCCAGCGATTGACGGGCTGTGAAAAGTGCGGGGATCAGCCGTCACGCCTTTCCGGCCCAAGCCGGCCAAGCATCTCTTCCAGAACATCAGCCTCGATCGCCAGGGCGCGAAGATCCCCGGCGGCATAATCGCGGGCAGCGCGGTCGTATTCGCGCCCTAGCTTGGCCAGAAGATCGAGGATTGTTTCCCGCGCCGCCTCATTCGGGGCGATGCGCAGGATCGTAACATAGCGCCGCCCCGCCTCTGCGGCACCGGAAAGAAGCGGGCCAAGGTGCCGCTTGACCGAATGGGCCCTGTCAGGTGCCGCGCGAATGGCCTCGATAAGCAGCTCGACCGACGCGCGGTACGTCTGGAACGCTCCGTAAAGCTGCTCGTCACCGATCGATCGCGCCTGGTCATCGGCCGCATTCAGCAACTGCCCGATGGCGCGCAGCCGGGCCTCAAGCCGCGATCTCGGTGTCGCGGCTTCGGGTTTGTGCGTCCAATAGGGATCGAGCCCGAAGGAAAGGGCCGCAAGCACCGCGCACCCTATCACATATTGCGAGATCACCAGCGGCGTACCCCACTTGAGGCCAGCCAGAATTCCAGTCGCAGCGGAGGCAAGCGCAACACCCGCGGCCTTCAGCGGCAGCGGCGCGCGTGGCTCAGGCGCGGCCCGAAAGGCCTGTTCGTCCGAGAATCCGCGCATCAACGCCCATATCGCCAGCGCATAAAGCCCGCCACTCGCCAAAACCGCGGCAAGCGTAGCGAAGCTCTCGGCTGCCGCGAATTCCTGGACGATTGCCAACCCGGGTATGACCAGAATGGTGACGGCCTGCGGGCTTCGCGTGGTGGTTGCGGCGATCCGCTCGGACAGTGGTGGCTTGGGTTCGACGAAACTCATAGCGCAAGCGACAGAAGCAGAAAGAACAGAAGCAGGTAGCTCGCCCTCGGCACGACTTCGTCGACAACGTTGTTGCCTGCGCCAACCCAACCGCGCAGCTCAGCCCAGAATGCGATCATACGCCGCCAGAGCGCGCGGGCGAGGAGGTAGTAGATCCCCAGCGTCACGGCGGCAACCAAGAGAATGCTCAGAAACGTGCCCATCTCGGGCCCGTCTATGCAGGGGCAGTGTGGCCATTCTTGGGCCATCGGCGGGCATCGTCGGCAACGCCAAAGGCGACCGTCTCGACCGATCCGGTCCGTGGACGGTAGGCGCGCGCCCTGCATGCCGCATCGAATGTCATGCCGGTTGCTCGCCCGTGGATCAGCCGGTTGATCCAGAAGTGGCCCACAAGTGCGATATGCGCGCCGGGCGCGACACCGGTGCGCCCCACCTTGTGAAGAACCTGCCCCGCCCTGCCCCACACGTCCCGAAGCGCCTCGCCCCCTGGCACAGGGTCAACAGCATGGGTCTTGCGCAGGCGCAGGCCCGTCTCGGCCTTCGGGCACCCCTCGTAGATGCCGAAATCGATCTCCATCAGCGCAGGCTCCTCAACCGGCACAACGCCACGGATGGATGCGAGCGGCGCCGCTGTCTCGACCGCGCGCGCCAGCGGGCTCGTCAGGATAAGCGTGATCGGCTGGTCACCAAGCCGGCGGGCAATCTCCTGCGCTTCTGCCCGACCCCTATCATTCAGCGGCACGTCACTCCGCCCGGCATAGGTTTTCCCGCTGGTCTCCGTCTCACCATGCCGTATCACGTGAAGGATCATCGCCCGCCGCCAATCCGTTCATAAATCGCATCGAGCTTTGTCGCGGACATCGCCCAGTCAAAGCGCTCTGCCGCGCTAAGCCCGGCCGCGCGCATCGCCGCCCGTCGGCCGGGATCGCGCAAGAGCGCAAGGATCGCCAGCGCAAGGGCCTCGGGATCCTCTGCGGGGATCAGCGTCGCGGCCCCGCTCGCGACCGCAGGGATACCGCCCACCGCAGTCGCCACGACTGGTACGCCCGCTGCCATCGCCTCGGCAAGCATAAGCCCGAACCCCTCCCAGCGCGAAGGGGCGGCGAGAATGTCGAGGGCCGCCAGGCAATCCGCCATATCATCGCGATGCCCGGCAAAAGTGACCCGCCCGGAAAGCCCTGCCGCAACGATCCGGTCCTGCAACAGGCGCTGAAGCGCGGCCTCCTCAGGATCACCAAGGATCAGAAATCGCACCTGTGGCAGGCTCGCCAGAACGCTGATCGCGGCTTCGACGAAGATATCGGTGCCCTTCTGGCGGCAGATCCGCCCGACAAGCCCCACGGCAAGCTCATCCGCCGCGATGCCAAGTCGCGCGCGGCCCGCCCCCCTGTTCCCGCCCCTGATCCGGCCGAAATCGACACCATTCTCGATGACATCGGGCACTCGGCCAACCCGCTTGGCCACATGGTCAGCCACCGCTTCGGACACCGCAATTCCCGCATCCGTCACCCCGGCCAGCCGCCGCTCCAGATGCAGGGCATCCCCTGTCCACTTGTCGCTGTAATCGTTGTGGTAATGCGCCACGATCCTCAGCCCTGCGGGCCGCAGCACCGCGCCCGCCATCCGCCCGTAAAGGTTCGGGCGGAAGGAATGGCAATGCAGGATGTCGATCCGATGCGCATCAAGCCACCCGACAAGCTCGGTCATCGCCGCGCTCTTGCTGCCAGAGGCCGCCACGCGTCGCGGAATGTCCAGATCCTCGAACAGGTCATCCCCGCGCCCGTTCTTCAGATAGAAGACATGGGGGCTGATGCGCCCCGGATCGGCATGGGTGACAAGCGCACGAACAACGCGCGGCACGCCGCCCCGGCCCGGGCTGTTCAGCACATGAGCCACGCGATGCGTCACCCCATCCGCTCCAGGATCGCTGCGATCCGGCGCGGTGCCTCGGGCGCGGGCCGCTGCGCGAAATACTTTGCAAGCCTCAGCGCCACCACGTCCCGGGACCACTCGAAACCCGGCCCGGCCGCGCGGCGCACCTCCTCCGCTGCTCGCGCCGCGCGGGGCTCCGGCAAGAGACCCTCGAGTTCGGCCATCCAAATACGCCCGTAAAGCTGGGCAAGATCATGGTCCGGCGGGCCGAGGGAAACGCTTTCGATATCGATAAGCGTCGTCTCGCCGCCGTCCAGAAACAGATGCTCGAGCTTCACGTCCCCGTGGATCGGACAGCATTCAAGCGACGGCACATGGCCGTCGACGCGTGCGAACACTCTCTCGGCGACGGGAAGCGCCTCCGGCACCGTCGCCGCCACCATGGCCACGCTCTCCGCCGCGCGCGCCGTCAGATTGGCCCCGGTCATCCGACGTTCGGGCGTGATCTTCAACTCCGAGAACCGCGAAATCGCGTCGATCCCCTGCCGGAGGGGTTCGATCCCCTCCGATTGCGCCAGGGTCGCGTCGAGGGGTCGCCCCCGCGCCCCGGCATAGGCGATTGCGGAAAGGCCGGCATCCGTTCCAACCGCGCGGGCAACAAAGACCGGTCCTCCTCGAAGCCCCTCCGATATCCGCCGGTTCATCGCCGCAAGGCGTTCGGGCTTCTCACCGCTGATCAGCTTCACGTAAACCGGCCCGCCCTGCGCCACCCCACAGCGAAACGTGCAGGAAAGCCCCGGACGGTAGCGAAGCACCTCGGGCATGCCATCCGGCGCCCCGCCCAGAAGAGGCGGGGCAATCGTATCGAACCGATCCAGGAATTCGCGGATCTGCGGCATCCGATGATCGTTCGGAAAGGGCTCGTAAAGCGCGCCGGTCTCTGTGTCGTACACGGCGGCGCCGTTCCGCTTCGCAAGCCGCCGCCCCTTCCCGCCCTCGAAGAACCAAAGCGCTCCCTGACCGCCCGCCCCGGTCTCCACATGCAGGATTGCGCGCCGCCCCGGTCGGTATCGCAGCCGCGCAAGCGATACCGTCTTGGCCCCGGTGATCCGCCGCAGGGCCTTGGGGCAAAGCCGGCTTAGGCCCGGCAAATCGGGGTCGTCAGTCGCGATCATCTGCACTGGCCTCGTCCACAAGGCGCCGAAGTTCGGCCATTGGTGCAGAGGAAAACGCGCGGATCATCGCAAGCCGGAACAGCGCTGCCCGGCGCCAGAGCCGCACGCCGGGCCCGCCGATCGCTGCGTTCAAAGACCTCTCTTCCCGCCCTGCCAGAAAGAGATGGGCAAGTAGGTTGCCCGGATCGAGGGCAGGGTCGGCCAGCGACAGCGTGTCGAAGTCCAGGAGGCCCGCAATCCCCTGCGCGATCAGGATCTGCTTCTCGTGCAGATCCCGGTGGCAGGGCCTCAGAACGGCGGGCCGCACCGACATCTCCGCAAACAGCCGGTGAAGCTTCGGCCCGATCGCGTCGGCAAGCGCGGGCATGTAATCGCGGCACCGTTCGAACCAGCCCAGAAGAAGGCGCGCCTCGTCCCCTTCGGTGTGGGCCGGCAGGCCCGCCGGATCGAGCCCGCGAAGGGTTTCGAGCGCCCGGTCGATGGCCCGGCAATCTTCCGGCCCGAAGGCGGGCGCCTGCCCCGGCAACGCTCCGAACAGTGCAAGCCCAAGATCCGGTGCTGCGCCAAGTGGCTTCGGAATGCGCAGGTGGCCCTCTCTGCCCAAGGCCTCCCAAAGCGCCCGGTGCCGTGCCAACCGATCCGCGCCCTCCCCGCTCTTCACCGTGCGAAGCCGTGCAAAGACCGGCCCGCCCGGCAGGGCGATCCTCAGAACAGCGCGCTTGCCCAAACGGTGCGCAACAAGCCGCACGGCCACGGGCCCCGGGTCGCGCCCGGTCAGATCCGCCAGCACCGCGCGCGCCGCCCCGCGATCGTGAAGAAGCTTCAGGCCCGGCAAGCGCTCGTCCAGCCCCGGGCGGCGCAGCACAAGCCCCGCCTCTCGGTCTGCAACGACAGCCGCCGCCGAAAGGCCCGCGCGCTGCCCGTTCCGCGATTTCATCAGGCTCGCGCTCACGCGCGCCGCATGCGCCTCGGCTTCACGGTGGCAGTGCTCGGCAATCACCGGGACATCGAGGCCGGAGCGCAGCGTGGCGACGAACTCAAGCTGCACGGGACGGGTGCGGGAGAAATGGACGCGCTTCAGACGCACATGGCGCGGCGCCTCACCCAGCAGAAGCGACATCCCCGCCACGGGCCGTCCCGAGGCCCACTGTGCAAGCAGGCCTTCCTTCTTCTCCAGAACCGCCGTCATGCCGAAAGGCTCCGGTCCGGCGGGCTGTCTGCGAACCGGCCCGCCTCCAGCCGTACCACCCGGGTCGCCAGCGACAGTGTCAGGGCATCATGGGCGATGAGGAAGGTGGTCCGCCCCGCCGCCGCACGGCGCAGGCCGACAAGAAGGCTCCGTCCCGTGACGGGATCAAGCCCGCTCAGGGGTTCGTCCAGGATGAGGATCGGCGCGTCCCGCAAGATCGCGCGGGCAATCGCGATCCGCTGGCGCTGACCGCCCGAAAGCGTCTCGCCTCGCTCACCCAGCACCGTGTCATAGCCCTGCGGCAGCGCGCGAATGAAGGTATCGGCCTCGGCGGCGCGGGCGGCAGCGGCGATCTCGGCATCGCTCGCATCAAGCCTGCCATAGGCAATGTTATCCCGCACCGAGGTGCCGAACAGCACGCTGTCCTGCAGGACAACCGCGATATTGCCCCGCAGGCTGTCGAGCGTGAGGTACCGGATATCGCATCCATCAACCGTCACACGCCCCGACAGCGGATCGTAGAACCGCATCAGAAGCCGCGTGGCCGAGGTTTTGCCTGTCCCCGACGGTCCGACGATCGCGACGATCTCACCGGGATCGATCGCAAGATCTGCATTTCGAAGAACGGGTTCCGCGTCGGGATAGGCGAAGGTCAGGGCCTCGAACCGTACATGGCCCTCCAGCCGGCAGGCATCGACGGCCCCCGGTCTTTCTTCCACCTCCGGCACCAGATCGAAGATCTCCAGAAGGCGCTCGCCGCTTGCCGTCGCCTTCGCCACCCGGGCGGTCATCGCGGCCATCTTCCGCACGGGCTTGTAGAGAGAAGACAGATAGGCCGTGAAGACCAGCAAGTCACCCGGGCTGATCGCTCCGACGCGCACCCGCGTCACCCCGTACCACAGGACAAGCGCCGTCCCGAGGGCGAGAAGTACCTGCGTCACCCGGTCCATGTTCGCCGCAAGCCGCGTGGTCACGACGCCCGCCTCGGCCGACGAATTGTTCTGCTTTGCGAAACGCTCCGCCTCATAGGCCTCGCGCGCAAAGCCCTTCACCACATTGATCGAAGATATCCCCTCGGTCATCACGACGGCGATCTTGCCTTCCTTCCGTCGCTGCTTGCGCGCCGCCCCCTTTATGCGGCCGCCGAAATACCGCGTCACGGCCCAGAGCGGCGGCAGGATCGCAAGCGCCACCAGCGTCAGCCGCCAGTCCATCCAGGCCATCACACCGATCGTCACGGCGATCACCAGAATACGCGCGGCAAAGAACACGACGGCATCGATCAGGAGATCGCGCATCATCCTTACATCGCCCGTCAGCCGGGCGATGATGTCGCCGGACGAAGCAGTGTCGTGGAAGGAATGCGACAGACGCTGGATATGGCGGTAAAGATCGAGCCGGATCTGCGCCACCACCTTTTGTCCGACCGCGGCGATCAGATAGGCCTGCGCGAACCCCGCGCCCCCCCCAAGAAGCGCGATGCCCAGGATGGCGACCGCGGTTGCGGCAAGAAGCATGTCGCCCGTGGGAAATGCCGAGGTCAGCCATGTCGTGACCGGATCGGGCGTCTCCTGCAGGATCAGGATGCCATCGAAGACGATCTTCAGCGGCCAGGGCCGTGCGACCTCGGCCAGGGCGACGCCGACCATCGCAAGCCCGCCAAGCGCCAGCTTCCTGCGATGCGGCCGCATATGCGGGCCCATCCGGCGAAACAGCCGCCAGAGCGTGCCCGGCGCGATACTGTACCGCCGGCTCATGCCGCCACGCTCGCGCCGGTGGCAAGGGCCAGCACACGCGCGGCGTTGTCCGTCCAGTCATGCCGCGCGCCTTCGGCAGCGGAAGCCATGGCCATGCGCCCGCACACCTCCGGGTTTCGTTCCAGATAGGCAAAACTCTCGGCCAGCGCCCGCGCATCCCCCGGCGGCAAGAGGATCGCCGCCGCCGAGCCTTTCAGAAGCTCCGAAGTCTGTCCGATATCGCTCGCCACGACCGGGCGGCCCATGGCGAGGTACTCGAACAGTTTGAGCGGCGAAAAATAATGCGCCTCCGACCCGGGATAGGGCGCCGTGGCGACATCCATGCGCGCAATCATCGCTGGCAGGCGCGCGTGATCGACCCAACCCGCAAGCGTTACGGCCTTCTGCAACTCCGCACCGGCCACGAAACCTTCGATCCAGCCCCGCTTCGGTCCGTCGCCGCAGATCAGAAGATGCGCCCGCGGTTCGCGTTCCCGGAACAGCCGGAAGGCGTCAAGAAGCGTATCGACCCCGTGCCACATCTTCAGCGATCCTGTGAAACCGATGACGAAGGCCCCGTCCGGCACATCCGGCAGGTCCGCCGGGGGCACGTCTGGCCGGAAATTCCAGGTATCCACGGCGTTCCGGGTCACGTGCACGCGGGCCGCCTCGCCGCCAGCGCGGATAACGTACTCCCGAACCTGCCCCGATACCGCAGCCAATGCCGTCGAGCGGGCGAAAACCTCGGCCTCGATGGCGCGCGCCTCTGCCTCGCAGACAAGCGTGCGGAAGGCGGCCTGCTCCAGGACAAGCGGCGCATTGACCTCGGTGATCACCGGCACCCCGAGCGCCGTGCCCGCACGGCACCCCGCGGCGGACCAGAGCGAATAGCGTTCATAAATCATGTCGAACGGCCACTCGCGATAAAGCGCCAGCAGCCGCGCTTCGATCGCCCGGGCCTGCGTCATGGCCGCGCGCTCCTTGCTCGCGCGTTCTGTGCCTGCGGTTACCTGCGCAACCTCCTCGACCGAAAGCCCCGGGCTATCCCCGCTGCCGCGCCGGGCGGTGACGGCGCGCACCTCATGGCCCAGCGCCCCGAACGCACGCATCATCTCCTGTATGTGGATCGAGGCCCCCTTTTCCCCGAAGATCGGAATGCCGCGATCGGCGGAGACATAGACAATCCGCATCACGCCGCCTCCCGCACCGCAAGTGCCGGATCCATCAGAAGGGCGCGCAACCGCGCGGCATTTTCGCCCAGATCGAACTGCGCCTCCGCCCGCCGCCGGCCCGCCTGGCCCATGGCCCGGGCGCGGGCCCTGTCCGCCAGAACCTCCTGCAGGGCCTCCGCCAGCCCCACCGCATCGCCCGGCGCGCAAAGCCGCCCGGTCACCCCGTCCGCGACGATCTCGGGCCCGCCCGACACCGTCGTCGTCACGACGGGCAGCCCCTGCGCCATCGCCTCAAGAAGCACGGTCGGCAACCCGTCCCGGTCGCCGCTTTCTGTGACGACACAGGGCAAAACGGCAGCCTCGGCGCAGGCCATCCTTTGCGCGAGCGTCTCCTGCGGCAAGGCCCCCTCAAGCCGGACCTGCCCCCCAAGGGCGAACCGCGCGATCCGCGCCCGAAGCGCGGCCTCTTCCGGCCCGGTTCCGATAAGCGACAGATCAAAGGGCACACTGCGATCCTTGAGGATCCGGCAGGCGGCAAGAAGCACATCGAAGCCCTTCTTCGGCACAATCCGTCCGACGGCGATCAACTGCCCGGGAACACGGGCCTCCGCCGGGGCCGGCCGGAACACTGAAAGATCGATCCCGTTATAGATCCGCACAACCCGCGCCTCTGGGCACAGCGTCAGAAGGTGCCGCGCATTGTAATCCGAAACGGTGACCACGAACGCGGCCTCGCTCAGTTTCGCCCGGCGCATCGCGGCATCGGCCTCTGGCGAAACATAGGTGTGATAGATATCGCGGGCGTGGGCCGTGAAGGAATAAGTGCCCCCGATGATCCGCGCCGCAAGGCAGGCCACGGTCGTCGCGTCCGAACCGAAATGGGCGTGGAAATGTGTGATGCCCCGCCCCGCCGCCCGCTCCGCAATGGCCTCGGCCTTCGCCTGAAGCGCCCCGATCTCCATGACGGATTTCCCTGAAAACAGTGCGGCATCCCCTGCCCCGGGCGCGCCGGCCCTCCCCTTGCCAACCGATTTCAGCACAGTGACTTCGGCCCTCAGATCGGCCAGCCGCGCATGCCGCGGCTCCTCGGGCGGGGCGAGAAGAGAAAAGACATCCACGTCCGCCCCCGCCGCCTCATGGGCGAGAAGCTCGTTCAAGATGAACGTCTCGCTGAAGCGGGGGAACCGTTTCAACACATAGGCAATCCGGCGGTCAGGCATGGGCGCGCTCCCTGTCCGGATGACGGACCTCGCCGATCATCCGCGCGAGGATGCGCGCGGCCATGCGCACCCCGTCCATTTTCAGGCTTTGGGGGTTGGGGCGCGGCGGGGTCTGCCGCATGATCCGGGCCAGCGTTTCAGGCCTCAGATCCTCGCGCCGAAGATAACGTGCCAGTCCGAGCCTCTCGAGCGCTTCGGCCCTCAGCCGCTGCTCAGATGAGGGGCCTAGCCGGGGCACCGTGACGATCGGGCATCCGACCGCAAGCCCCTCGTTGATCGAATTGTAGCCGGCCATCGTCAGCAGAAGATCCGCCTCCCCCATCAGCGCCGGCAGATCCGAAACGCGCTCCAGCACCTCAACGCCCGCAACAGCACCGATGCGAAGCGCTTCCGATCTGAGTTCGGCATCCATCAGCGGGCCGGTCACTACGGTCAACCGCGGCCGGCAGCGATTGGGAAGCGTCTCGGCCGCATTGATCGCGGCTTCTATGAGGGGGAACGCATCCCGACCGCCGCCCCCCGAGACGACGATCCGCGAGGGCGCCCGAGGGGATGGGGGACGCACCTGCTGACGAACCGTCGTAACAACACCGCATTCGGTGACGGCCCCGGGTTTCAGAACCTCGAGCCCATAGGCCTCCACGCTCGGGAAAAAACGCTGATCGCCATAGACGAGGACGTGGTCGTAGAAATCGGAAATCAGGCGATCTGTCCCGCCTTCGGCCCAGGCCACGCGGGTGCGGGCCGGATCGTCCAGAATATCGCGCAGTCCAAGCACCGTGCGCACATGAGCTTTGTCCCTGAGACCCTCGAGAACAGGGCGCAACTCGTCCATCGCGCCCGCTGGCTCATGGTCGACAAGAAAGATATCCGGCTCGATCGTGCTCAGCACACCCTCGATGATCCGGGCACGCATCGCCCGAGTCGTCTCGGCGTCGATCCTCAGCGATCCGGCCTGAAACACGCCGCGCCCCAGCTTGGCGAGCGATGGCAGCTTGACGTAATCGATCCCGGGCTGCGGGTCGAACACCATACCGGCCGGGCACCCCACCAGCATCAGCACCGAAAGCCCCGGCACGCGCGCTACCAGTTCCCGCGCGATTGCCGAATTCCGGCGCATATGCCCAAGACCGATCGTATCGTGGGAATACATCACGACCGAAGGGCCGGTTGCTGGCGAAGCGCTCTGCGCCGACATCCGCGTCAGGGCGCCAACGATCTCGCGCAGCCGTGACAGCGCGAAGGGCTTCGTCAGGAACGCCGCGACCGGCAGGTTCTCGGCGCGCATCCGGTTGTCGACGCTGTCCTCCCCCGTCATCACGATCACCGGCGTGCCCTGCAGCTTGTCTGAGACATCGCCAAGCACCTCGATGCCGTCGCCATCACCCAGCGAGATATCGGCAATCGCAAGATCGAAACTGCCGAGAGCGAGTGCCGCGCGTGTCGCCGCAGCAGAAGGCGCATGGGTCACCTGTGCGCCCATCCGTTCGAGGGAGCGCGCGATGTTGCGCGCCAGCACTGGTTCGTCTTCCGCAAGAAGAATCCGTATCATTCCGGCCTCATTGATGTCCATTTCAGCATGACCCAGGACGCGGGGGCGCGGCAGGCGGCAGCCCCGCCGTTTTGGGCGAATGCCCCAAGCCGTTTTGGGGGAAATCCCCCACCTCGGTCATTCCGCCGCGACCCGGAACTCCATGATGGAATTGAGGAAATCTGCGAACTCGTCCTTCATGTCGTCACGAGCGAGCGCAAATGCCACGGTGGCCTGCAAGTATCCCGCCTTCGAGCCGCAGTCATAGCGCCGGCCCTCGAAACGAAATCCGTGCACGCCGGTTCCGCCGATCTCGGCGGCAATGGCGTCGGTCAGCTGGATCTCGTCCCCCGCGCCCGCCGCCTGTCCGCCCAGACGACCAAGCACCTCGGGCGTCAGGATGTAGCGGCCGATCACTGCAAGGGTCGATGGCGCGGCATCGGGCAAGGGTTTCTCCACCATGCCACGTACCCTGATCACGTCGCCCCGCACGCCCCCTGCATCCAGAATGCCGTGGGATGAGACCTGCGCGCGCGGCACTTCCATCGCGGCTACAAGGTTTCCCCCGATCTCTGCATGGGCCTTCACCATTTGTTTGAGACAGGGCGTTTCAGCCGCGATCACGTCATCGGGCAGGATCACCGCAAAGGGCTCATCCCCGATCAGATGCCTTGCACACCAGACGGCGTGTCCAAGGCCCAACGGCTCGCGCTGCCGCACATAGGCTATGGCGCCCGAAGCCATTTCGGTACGCTTCAGTCCGGCCAGAAGCTCGTGCTTGCTCTGCCGGCGCAGCGCCGCAGCCAGCGCCGGGGCCTCATCGAAGTAGTCCTCAAGCGCTCCCTTTCCGCGCGCCGTCACGAAAATGAATTCTTCGATCCCTGCCGCCCGCGCCTCGTCGATCGCGTATTGAACGAGCGGGCGGTCAATCAGCGTCATGATCTCCTTCGGCACCGCCTTCGTCGCAGGCAGAAATCGCGTGCCCAGCCCTGCCACTGGAAAAACGGCCCTGGTTACGGAAGGTTTCGTCATCTGTCTTGCCCTCAGCTCGGTTCATCGACCAAGATCACTGACAGGCAAGGCGCGGCCGGGCGACGGCGCGTTCGGTGTGTTCTGGGGGAGGTGTTCCTCAACTTTTGGGGGATATCGCCCAAATCCCGGCTCTATAACTCCGGTTGATTGTCTCCCTATCGGACAAAGTCGGATGGATCGTATCCATCTACAGGTGATTCCATGGGAGCACAGCCGGTGCCGCAGATTCTGTCACTTCGCGACTCACCGCATTACATGAAGGTGCTCACGATCTTCGTGGTAACGAGCTTCCTTGCGATCTTCACCACGACGGGCGTGCTCAGCCAGTACCTGGCCAATTACATGACCCGGAACATGATGATGCGCGATGCCGTTGTGTCGATGGAATTTCTGAATTCCATCGTGCGGGTTGAAGAGGAAGATCCCTACTCCCTCGGCATGACGCGGATCACCGATCCCACCGACGATCCCGAAACGCAGGAATTCTTCCTGCACGTCTCGCGCCTGCCAGATGTATTCCGCGCGAATGTCTACGCCCCCTCGGGCGAGGTTCTGTGGTCAAGCGACTCGGAATTGATCGGGCTGGTCTTCGACGACAATGACGAGTTGCAGACGGCGCTTCGGGGCGAACTTCACCCCGAAATCGTCGTGGTCGACCGGGGCGAGAAGGAAGAACACGTCGGGCTTCCCGACCATGTCAATGAGTTCATCGAATTCTATATTCCGATCTGGTCGGAAGACGGCAACGGCGTGATTGGCGCGGTCGAGGTCTACAAGGCCCCCGCCAGCCTTCTAGAAACGATTCACGGCGTCGTCACCCTCGCCTGGGTGGGTGCGCTGATTTCCGGCGTGGTGCTGTTCACCGCCCTCCTGACGGTCGTCGTCTACGCCACCCGCATCCTGCACCGCCAGGAACAGCGGCTCGTCGAAACCGAACGGCTGGCCGTCGTGGGGGAAATGGCCTCCGCGGTCGCCCACGGGCTCAGAAACCCGCTTGCCGCGATCCGCTCTTGTGCAGAGCTTGTGGCCGATGACGATATCCCCGACGACAGCCGCCGCACGATCCACGACATCACCGATCAGGTGGATCGGCTGGAGGCCTGGATCCGCACCTTCCTAACCCGCACCCGCGCGGAGCCCGACAGCGCCGGCGACATCGCCCATGTGGATGTGATCATCCAGCGATGCCTCGCGGGCTTCGCCGCGCAACTGGAAAAGCGCGGTATCACCGTCACCCTCGCCAAAAGCTCCGACAGCCCCGTTGCCCGCGCCGGTTCGGCCGAGCTTGAGCAAGTGCTGAACACCATCCTGTCGAATGCGATCGAGGCGATGAGCACCGGCGGCACACTGAACATCGGCTGGCACGCGGCCCCCGGCAGGCGCATCGCGATAGAGGTGGCCGATACCGGCCCCGGGCTCAGCGACGAACAGATCCGCAAGCTCTTCGTGCCGTTCCAGACATCGAAATCCTCGGGCCTCGGCGTCGGGCTCGCCCTCGGCCGCAGGATCGCCGAGAGGCTGGGCGGCACGCTCGATCTGAAGAACCGGCCCGAGCGCGGGGTCGAAGTCACCCTGACCGTTCCGGCGAGGGCGTAAGTTGAGCGGAATTCTCATCGTCGAAGACGAAGTGGTGCTCGCCCGCTCGATCGTCAGCTTCCTCGAACGGCGGGGCTTTTCCGCCAGCTACGCCGTCGACGCCGCCTCGGGCCGCGCGATGATCGAACGCGATGCGCCACGCCTCGTTATCCTCGACTACAAATTGAACGAGGATGACGGGCTCGACGTGCTGGAATGGATCCGCAGCACCGAAAGCCAGACGAACGTCGTGATGATGACGGGGCACGGCGATATCGACATCGCCGTGCGGGCAATGAAAGCCGGCGCGCGTGATTTCCTGGTTAAGCCCACGCCGCTCTCCTCCATCGCCGCGATTGCCAGCGAACTCATGCTGGACGAGATGCAGGGCGGGCTGGACAGGACTGGGGCCGACCGGATCATCGGCCGGTCCTCCGCCGCCAACGCGCTGCGCGCCACGATCCGCAAGCTGGGCAAGTCCGCCGACCCGCGCCCCGGCGTACTGATCATCGGGCCAGAAGGAACCGGAAAATCCCTTGCCGCCCTTGCGCTCCACGAAACGGCTGCCCCCGACAGGCCGCTCGAGACGCTCGATTGCGCCCTCTCCGACGAGGCCGAACTCGACACGCTGTTCGACCGGGCGGCGGGCGGCTCCCTTCTTCTGCGTCATGTGTCCGGGTTATCGGCCGCCGGGCAGGCCCGGCTCCTGCACCTTCTGACGCAGAGCCAGACGCCACCGGCCCTGATCGCAACATCCGAACGTCACCTCACCCCGGGGCAGGATATCCTGCCCGAACTTCTCTACGCCCTTCAGGTCGGCTGGATCGACATGCCGCCCCTTTCGGAACGCGCAGCAGACGTTCTACCCATCGCCGATCTGTTCGCCCGCAGGATCGCGCGCGAACGGGGCGAGGCCCGGCCCCGCTTCACCTCGGCCGCGCGCGCGAAACTCCTCGAACACGACTGGCCGGGAAACGTGTCGGAACTCGAAAACTGCATCGAACGCGCGATGCTTCTTCAGACCGACGGGCAGATCGACACCCCGCACATCCGCGCCATCGGCGAGGGCCAGACCGGCGACATACCGACGCTTCGGGACGTGGAACTGGGTGCGATCAACAAGGCACTCACCCGAACCGGCGGCAACGTCTCGCGCGCGGCCGAGCTTCTCGGCATCAGCCGCGACACCCTGCGCTACAGGATGGAAAAGTTCGAACTTCCGCGCAGGTAGGCGACAACCTTCTCCTCGCAATCGGGCCGCCCCGCCTCCCGCAGCTTGAGGTGCCGCCGCACCAGCGCGAAGCGCAGGAACTGGAAGAAGATATCCGCGTCGAATGCCATGCCGAGCCCTCGCCACATCGCGCCAACCCGTTCGCCCCAAAGGGTCTTGCCGCACTCCTCCGCCGTCATGACGTGCGCGGCGCAATTCGCGAGGTCCGCTTCAGGCGGGCCAAGCGCCATGTCGTCAAGATCAACGATCCAGACACGGCCAGAGCTCTCCCGAACGAATTGTCGGACATGCAGGTCGCCATGCAGCGTGGCGGTGCCCGTCGGCACCTTCTCCCCGAGAACGGCGCGCACCGGGTCGGCGGTCGCCAGCCCGATCCGCGGGCGAATGCGCTTGAGAGGGTCATAGGCGGGCAGGTCGGGCACGTCGCATGCGTGAACCCAGGCAAGACACCGCAGAAGATCTTCCCCCGCCTCGCGCATAAGTGGAAAGCCGGATTCCCCATCGATCCGGTCGAACACCACCTCGTGCGGCGTTGCGCCAAGACGCCCGTAGGGCGTGTCAACCCCCCCTGCCCGCAGGGCCGCGGCCCGGCGGATGGCCTCTGCGGCCACAGCCGCATCGCCATAGGTTTTCACGAAACCGGGCATAGCATGTCCATGATAAGATTCGCCGCCCGCTCCGCGCCGTCGGGGCCCAGATCAACCGGAGCCCGGCGACGAGGCCGATCGATCTGATCGGCCAGCCAGCGCGATGCCTCTTCCACCCGGTCGGGTTCCATCCCGAAGCCAAGCCTGCCGCCCCACAGCCGCACCCGCGCCACCTGATCGTCCAGGCTGCGCGGCACGGCGGCCAGAAAGGCGGGCGTGTCAGTGCCGGCAAGTTCGAGCACCGAGTTGTAACCGGCCGTTGAGATCACCAGATCTGCGTCACGAAAGATGGCGTTCAGGTCCCCGCCCGGGTCGAACACCTCGTTCGTCTCTGACAGCGCCGCATTTTCCGCCCTCGGGCCCAGCGCCTGCCGCACCACGAAAGGCTCCCGCAGAAGCCGCCGCGCCCCGCCGATCGCTGCCTCCAGCATCGGATAGAGAAGTGCGCGCGTCGCCGGCGTTCCGCCGCCGCCGGTGGCAACGACGATACCGGTGCTCTGGCCCGGCTGCCGCAGGCCGGCCGCCCGCGTGATCCAGCCCGCCGGCTCCACCGAACGCGCGAACTCCGCCCCCGCCCCGGGCAACCAGTGATCCGCCGGGTTTGGCACGATCACCCTGTCCCACGGCCTGCCGTCGTCCCGGTGAAACCCCGCGAGCCGCGCCTCCGGCGTCTCCCGCAAGACAAGAACCGCACGGCCCGGATAGGCAGCGAGGCCCGGAATCTGGATGGTGTCGCAGACGGCAAGGTCGTAGCCGCCGCCAGCAAGCGCCCCTGCCATCTCCCCACGCTCGCAAATCGTCACGTTCGAGAAAACACCGCTCTCCCGATCCGACAGGCCGCCGGGCGGCGCATTCGTGATCAGGTCGAACGCGCCCATGGGCGCACGGCACCGCAGCCGCCTGGCAATCGAGGCCAGCCTGCGAATATGTCCCAGACCCGAACGGCAGGTGCCAACGAAAGCGATCCGTTCGGGCCGCATCGAATATCGAGATTCGAACCCCATCCTGCCGATTTTGGCACAGTGCCGGAACGGTCTTACACAGTTCATCGGACCGATAATGCGTGAGTTCCCCCAGTTCACGTGGCCCCGATCAACCTATGAGCGAGTTCCGGCGCAGCCAGGCTATTCCGCAGCCCCCTGCCGGGCAGGCGCCCGCCGCAGAAGCTTCAGCGCCGGAAGGAAGATCAGGATCAGCGCGATCACCGTGATCGGCCCCGCGATCGGGCGCGTGAAGAAAATCATCGGATCACCCGAGGACAAAAGAAGAGATTGACGCAGTGTTGGCTCCGCAATCGGCCCCAGCACGATGGCCAGAACCGCGGGCGCCAGCGGATAGTCGAACTTTCTGAGGAAGAATGCACCGATCCCGAAGATCACCATCAGCCAGATATCGAACATGTCCCGCGTCGCCGCATAGCCGCCCGCGATCGACAGAACGAAGATCATCGGCGCCAGGATCGTGAACGGCATCCTTAGCATCCAGATGAAGAGCGGGATGAAGGACAGGTTGATCAGAAGCGCCGCCACATTCGAGATATAAAAGGATCCGATCAGCCCCCAGACGAATTCGGTTTCGTCGGTGAAAAGCCGCGGGCCCGGCACAAGCCCCCAGATCACCATGCCACCGAGGAGGATCGCCGTGGTGGGCGAGCCGGGAATGCCAAGGGTCAGCATCGGCAGCATCGATCCGGTCGAGGCAGAGTTGTTCGCCGCCTCGGGTGCAGCCACACCATCGGGGTTGCCACGCCCGAAGTTTTCGGGGTTCCGCGACACCATCTTCGCGACACCATAGGACATCAGCGAACCGGGCGTCGCGCCCGCCGCCGGCAGGATGCCCACGAAGAAGCCCAGGAACGACCCGATCGTCGTGCCCTTCCAGCCGCGCCGGGTGGCCTCCTTCGCGTCACTCGCCATGCCCTTCATCGACAGCTTGGGCGTGCTCGTCGTCACCTCGCCCCGCGTCATCTCGATAGTCCAGAGCATCTCGCCGATCCCGTAAACCCCGATCGCCAGAACCAGAAACCCGATCCCCTGCAGGAACCCGTTGATGTCGAACAGCACAAGTCGCGGCGCACCCGAAATCTGGTCGAACCCGATCGCGCCCAGCACCAGCCCGAAGCAGATCGAGAAGACGGTCTTGGGGATGTCGTCCCCGCCCAGCCCCACGAAGGTCGCGAAGGCCAGAAGCATCAGCGCAAAGATCTCCGGCGGGCCGAAAGACAGCGCCAGCGTCGCGAGGACGGGCGCGAAGGCGGTGAACAGGATATTGGCCACCGTCCCGCCCGCGAAAGAGGCCAGCGCCGCCGTCACAAGCGCCAGGCTCGCCCGCCCCTGCCGCGCCAGGGGCTTTCCGTCGAATGTCGTCGCCACCGCCGTCGAGGCCCCCGGGATCCCGAGGGTGATGGACGAGATCGCCCCCCCGTACATCGCCCCGTAATAGATCGCGGCAAGGAAGATGATCGCCCCGCTTGGCGGCACCAGAAAGGTGATCGGCAGAAGGATCGCCACACCGTTGACCGAGCCAAGCCCGGGCATCGCCCCGATGAACAGCCCCAGCGTGACGCCGACCAGGATCAGGAGGATATTGAGCGGCTGCAGCGACAGAAGCATGCCGTCGGCAAGAAGCGAAAGAATTTCCATGGCTCTGGCCTCAACTCACCGGCGGATCAATAGATGATCTCGTAGAGGATGTTGAACACGGGGTCGGTAAACGGCATGCCCGACGGCATGGTGATCCGCATCGCACCTTCGAAGAAAAAGAAGAACAAGATCGGTACCGGGATCGCGATCGCAAACGTCAGCGCCCAGGAATGGCGACCCAGATACCGTATGTAGTAAAGCAGGAAGGCCATGATCGCGCCGTACATCGAGATCACGTTGACGAGTGCGACGAAGACGACGATTCCCCCGCCGACAAGCAGCAGCATCCGCCAGCCGTATTCGTCGAGCGCGGGCTCCTCGGATTGCGAGGGCGGGCTCGTCCTGCGCCACCAGTTAAGCGCGATCATCCCGCAGGAGACCAGCATCACCGCCGACAGCCAGAAGGGCCACGCGCCCCCGCCGGGCCCCTTTCCCTCGATATAACCGATGGGCAGTTCGGCGCTTTTCCACATGAAGTAGATCGAGAGAAGGGCCAGAACGCCCGCGGTGATGATCTCGCCGTTACGCATCCGGCCCCTCCCCTGTTTTGGTTACACCTGAAGCGTCAGGGCGGCGTCAGCCGTCCAGCGCCTGCAGAAGCTTCTGATGGTTCTCGACCTGCGTGGCCCAGTAGTCGCGCTGCGCGCTGGCATCCATCCAAAGCGGCGAAAGGCTTTCGGAAGTCAGATAGCCCTGCCATTCCTCGCTCTCGTAGATCTGGGTGAAGAGATCCTGGTAATATGCCGCGGCCTCGTCCGACATCCCCGGCGCGCCAACGACGGCCCGCTGGTTGTAGTAGGAAAAGTCGTTGCCCATCTCCTTCATCGTCGGCACGTCCGGGTAGGCCGGAAGTCGATCGTCCGAGAAGGCGACAAGCGGCACGAAATCTCCCGCTTCGTAGAAGCCTTTCGCCTCGGCCGGGTTGTTCACCGTGGCCATGATCTGCTTGCCCGCAAGGTCCTTGGCTACCGCGCCGCCGCCATCATAGGGAATGTACTTGATGTCGAGCCCATAGGCCCCCGACATGTACGCGATCACGATGGAATCTTCCTGCCCCGCGCCGGTGCCGCCCATCACGAACTCACCGTTCATGGCCTTCACCTTCTGAACGTACTCGTCAAAGGTGGTGATACCGGAATCCTTGTGCACCCACAGGACGAAGGGATCGACGCCCATCATCGCGATCGGCGTGAAGGTCTGGATGTCGATCCCGAGGTTGCCTTGCCGAAGCGGCGTCGTGAAGAACGAATTCAACGTCACGAGGATCGTGTGATCGGGGTCGCTCGCGCCCTTCACATGAATAAGCGCCTCCGCGCCCGAACCGCCGCCCTTGTTGTTCGGCACCAGCGGACGGCGCGTCATGTCGTGCTTTTCCGCGACCGACTGGACAAAGCGCGCGATCTGGTCTGCGCCGCCACCCGGCCCGGCCATGATCACGAAATCGATGGGTTTGCGCGGCTGCCATCCCTCGGCCAGCGCCGCGAAGGGCGTCACGGCGAGGGCTGTCGCGCAGGCAAGGCTCAGAAATCCACGTTTGGTAACCGGCATAAAACTTCCTCCTGTGTCCGTCGCGTCGGCCTGTCAGGCTCCTCCGCAAGGCGGACGCGCGCTTAACACGCCGGTAATTAAATTACTCAAAACGCATTTCAAGAGAAATTTTATTGCGTGCCGTGGTATACCGTTCAGTGCGCCATAACCACAGGGATTTCCGCGTTGTCGACAACCGCCTGGGTGTTCCCGCCGAAGAGCGTTTCGCGCTCGTGGCTGACCCCATAGGCCCCCATCAGCAGGATTTCCGAACCCGTTTCCGCCGCTCTCTGCAGAAGTTCCGCCCCCGGCCTGCGCGCCTCGAACCGGTGCACAGAAGCGTTCACCCCGCGCAGCTGGTAATAGGCCAGAAGCTCTTCGGTCGTGGCCCCATGCGCCTCGCCCTTGCCCCCGGTCAGAAGCGTCACCGCATCCGCCGCCTCGGCAAGATCCAGCGTCAGAGCCACCATCCGCGACGCCTCGAGCGATCCGTTCCAAGCCAAGGCGATCCGCGCCCCGAACGTCTCCGTTGGCGCGCTCGACGCCGGGCACATCAAGACCGGCCGCCCGGTCTGAAACAACCCGGCTTTCAAGGTGTTGGTGCCGAGGTTCCGGTCACGATCGGGCTTCGCCACCACGATCAGGTCGGCCAGCCGCCCATTGTGGCGCACGACATCCATCATGCGCCCGTATTCCTCGATATACTGCACCGTCGCGCGGGTGCCGTCGGGCGCCTCGGTCTCGTTCAAGTGCAGCGTGGCGGCCAGCTCGTGAAGTTTTTCGCGCAGCTCCGCCTCTTCCTGATCGGAAAGCTCGCTGGCCTGCTGGATGATCGTCTTTCGCGCGAAAGCGGGCAGCGGCACGCTGTAGGGCAGCATCTCCTCGGGCTGCGGCCGGCAATGGGCGACAACGATGTGCGCCTTGTGACGATGAGCAAGCGCGGCGGCGTGCGACAGGACGATCTCGCCCATCCCGTCCCCGCGCACCGGGACCAGTATCCTCTTGAGCATCCGTGACCTCCCTGTGGTACGGCCCTCCTCTGCGGGGCCGTTCGGATCGCAAGGATATGGCGCGTACGGCCGATCCGTCCAGCCGCGCCAATCGGCCTAGCCGTTCAGATCGCGAAGGAGGCGCCCATGCTTGCGGGTTTCCGCAAGCACCGCGCCGAATGTCCCTAACCCCTTGCCTTCAAGGAGTGGAAGAAGCCTGACAAGCACCTCCGCCGTCGCCCGCGCGTCGCCAATCGCCGTGTGCCGCCCGGCCTCGGGAATCGTGATCAGGAGCCGCGCACACAGCGCGTCAAGCGAATGATCCTCGCCCGTCCCGAACACCACGGCAGACAGAAGAACGGTGTCCAGAACCGGGTGGTCCCACGCCACGCCCATCTCGTCCTCGGACTTCCGCAAAAGCCCTATGTCGAAAGGTGCATTATGGGCCACCAGAACCGCCCCGCGCGCGAACTGGTGAAACGCCCGCCCCGCATCGCCGATCCCCGGCGCCCCCACCACATCCGCATCGCGCACCCCGTGAATGCGCGCCGATGCGGCCGGGATCGGGCGGCCCGGCGCAACATGTGTGTCGATCACTTCGCCTTCGACGATCCGGCCACCGACGACCCGAAGCGCGCCAAGCTGAACAATCGCATCCCGTTCGACGGACAATCCGGTGGTCTCGGTGTCGAAAGGCACAAAGCACAGGTCTTTCAACGCTGTATCGTTGATATCCGACGCCACGCTTCCCGCCATCAGATCGAAATCGAAGACCAGCGGCCGCGGCGCTATCCGTTCGGCACGCCGTGCCCCCGCATCGATCAGGATCATATGCCCGTCATCGCCGAGGCGCTTCACCCGGGCCGCGAATGTCTTTCCACCACCTGCTTCGCGAAGCTGAATCGCCGTCTCGCCATCCTGCCCCGCAACCATCTCAGTAAGCGGCCCGGTATCGAAGTAATCCGACAGAGGCGCCTTCAGCCGCGGCGGCGCGATCTCTGACAGAACATCCGCCGCTTGCCCGTCGTAAAGCACGATCTCGCCCACGGGATTGAGAAGGATCGTCGCAATCGGAATCTCTGTCAAAAGCGCCGTCAGCCGCTCGCTTTCCGCGCGAAGCCGCTGCGTTTCCCGCGCCACGCGCGCAGCGCTGTCCATCACCGACGCACCCATCGTCTCCGACAAGGCATGCGCTGCCGGCGCCAGATCCCCCAGGTAACGGGCATCCTCGGGGCTCACCGGGCTCTCCACCCCGGCATGGGCCCTAAGACGAAGACCCGCCGATAACCTGTTGATCGGCTTCGCAACATTCTCGTCGAACAAAAGCCAGATCCCGAGGATCATTCCGGTATTGAGGAAGACAAACAGAACAAGTGCGGTAAGGAACGGCCCCGCCGGAAGATCACCGCCGCGCGACCAGCCGAAACCGAGCGCCCCCGCCGCCACCGCCGCGCCCCCTGCTGCCAGAAGGCAAAAGAACAGGAAAATCCGCAAGCGAAGCGAAAGGCCGGCCAGCATCTCAGCTCCCGCAGACCAGCGCGAGGACCGGGTCGCCAGCGGGCATCGCCTCCCAGTCGGCATTCGCCACGCTGCCATCGGCGGCAAACTCCGCCCCGTCGATCAGAAGCGCCGAACGGCGTCCCTCGCAATCGAACAGCATCGGGGCCATGTTGACGGGCGACCATCGCCCGAAGAAATACAGATCCGCCATCCGCTGCCCCGGCAGGTTTTCGTTTCGCCGTGCGGTGCCGGTATCGACCGCGACGAAGCGTTTCGTATAGGGCCAGATCTTTGTCCACGGCCTCAGCCAGCCTTGCTCGTCCACGGTCACGGCTATTTCGACGCCGTCAGGCAAACGCTCCGCCGTCCGCTGAAACCACGTGTACTCGTTCGAAATCGTCATCGCGATCATGCCTGCCCCTGCCGCCACCGGCACAACCCATTTCGGCAGGCGGCGGCCTGTCAGGATATTGAGCAACAGCGCGATCCCGGCACAGGCGATCCCGGCGAAAACGGTGGCGATCAGTTCTATGAACATGGCCCTACCCCAGTGCTCCCTTTCCCGATCCCACGGCGGATTGCATCGTCTTCACCACTACGAAGGCATCCCGCAGGTGGCTTCGCTCGAAATCCGAAAGGGTCGAGGGATCAAGGTAATTATCCGGCGCCCGCCCCGCCCGGATCTGCGCGGCCTGGTGTTCAAGCCGCGTCGTCGCGATCAGGTCATAGGCATCCAGAAGATCGGCCCCGCCCGAGGCCGACAGAACGCCTGCGCCCATCGCCGCCTCAAGCCGCGCGCGCGTGTTCACCGGGGCAAGCTGGCCCTGCAACGTATAGATCCGCCCAAGATCCACCACCGGCACCACCCCGTTGTGTTTCAGGTCGATCTGGTTGCGGTATTCCCCCGACCGGATCGTCGCAAGCCCGCGCAACAGCCCAAGCGGCGGGTGATGCTTCAGCGAGTTCGAAATCATGTGCGCGGTGAAGATCGAATTCTCCGATGCCGCCTTCAGTGTTTCTCTCTGCAATCCTTCGAAAAGGCTTTCCTCGCCGCCGATCGGGCGCAGATCGAACATAACCGAGGCCAGCATCTGCGCCTCGGGGTCGGGCGTCGCGATCCAGCCCCGGAAATAGCTTCGCCAGACGCGAAGCGGCTGCCGCCAGCGCGGGTTCGTCGCCATCATGTAGCCGGGGCAATAGGTATACCCGCAAGTGGCAAGCCCGTCAGATACGTGGCGCGCGATTGCCTCGAAATAGGGCGCATCCGCCCCGGTTGCCACATCCGACAGGATCAGGCAGTTGTCCTGATCGGACACACCCGTCTGTTCCTGCCGCCCCTGGCTGCCGCAGGCGAGCCAGAGGTAGGGCACGGGCGGCGCACCCAGCTCCGCCTCGGCCAGCGCCAGAAGGCGGCGGGTCGCGGTATCGGCGATATCGGTGATAAGCCGTGTCACAACCTCGTGCCGGTTCCCGGTCTCGACAAGCTGAGCGAGGAGTTTCGCGATCTCGGCGGTCGCACGCGCCATGTCTTCCGCCGACGCGGCCTTCGCGACCCGGCCCACGAGATCGGCAGACGTCATGGCCTGCGCACGGGTCAGATCCGTCTGCGTGACGATGCCGGCAAGCCGCCCGCCATCGAGGATCGGCACATGCCCGATCCCCCGCTCGACCATCAGGTGCAGCACATCGGTGACAAGCGCCGACGGCCCCAGCGTCAGCGGCGCCTCCGTCATGATCGTGGACACAGGGGCCCCGGGATCGGCGCCTCCGGCGATCACCCGCCCGTTCATATCCCGAAGCGTGACGATCCCCTGAAACCCGTCCTCCCCCACGACGCAAACCGATGAAATGCGCCGCTTGTGCATGATCTCCGCCGCCGCACGGATCGGCGTCTCCGGCGCACACCTCGCGGGCTCGGGCGTCATCAGCCGGGCCACTGCCATGGTCGCAAGGTCATTTTGCGCCGCCCGCTGCGGCCGCCCCCTGTCGAAGAACCGGGCGACCCGGGGCTCGGCCTCCATCAGTGCGAAGAACTGCGCCTTCGGCAGGGCAATGAGGGTCGTGGCCTTGGTGGCCACGGCCGTCCGGCTCGCCGCCTCCCCACGCAGAAGCGCACGCTCCCCGAAGGAATTGCGCGGGCCCAGCAGAGAAATCTGAACGCCTGCCTCGTCGGTGATGTCCACCTCGCCCTCGACCAGGATGAACAGCTGCCCGATTGCCTCGCCGACGGTGAAGATCGTCTCACCCGCCGAAATCTCCCGGGCCTCGCACAGCCGCGCCAGGGCCTGAAGTTCCCCCGCCGCAAGACTGTCATAGGGATGCACCGAAGCGAGAAACCGGGTCAGGTGGTCCGACAATGGCATGTCTCAGGGCCTTTCTGGCAAGACGCCCCGCCCGCGCGGGCGGACAGGGCAGAGGCCGGAAGAAGGGAACCGCCGCGCGCTTGCGGCGATCCCCGATGGTATCAGTGGCCTTCGACAGCCGCGCCGGCCCCGCGCGGAATGCGAACGCTTTCGACGAGGTCCTTGATATGCTGCGGCGTCTCCTTCGTCATGCCGGAGACCACGTAGGCCACCGCGAAGTTCACCGCCGCACCGATCGCACCGAACGAGGTCGACTTGATCGGGCCAAGAAGCGGGTCGGCATCCGTGAACATGTTGGTGTCCGGGATGAAGAACCAGCCCTTGTGCAGGAAGATGTAGACGAGCGTCACAACGAGGCCCGCCAGCATCCCCGCGACCGCACCGACATTGTTGATGCGCGTCGAGAAGATGCCCATCATCAGCGCCGGGAAGATCGAGGCCGCCGCCAGACCGAAAGCCAGGGCCACCGTCTGCGCCGCGAAGCCCGGGGGGTTGAGCCCCAGAAGCACCGCCACCACGATCGCCGCCGCCATCGAAATCCGCGCTGCCATCAGTTCGGATTTCTCCGACATGTTCGGTGTCAGCTGGCCCTTCAGCAGGTCGTGCGACACCGCCGACGAGATCGCCAGCAACAGGCCCGCCGCCGTCGACAGCGCCGCGGCCAGGCCACCGGCCGCCACAAGCCCGATCACCCAGCCGGGAAGGCTCGCGATCTCGGGATTTGCCAGGACAAGGATGTCGCGGTTGAAGTTGGTCAGCTCGTTGCCGGCCCAGCCGTTGGCTTCGGCCTTCGCCTGAAGATCGGGATTGGCATCGTTGTAGTACTGGATCATGCCATCGCCGTTCTTGTCTTCCCAGCCCAGAAGGCCGGTCTTCTGCCACGTCGCCATCCAGGCATATTCGGGATCGGTTTCGATCTGCTCGACGCTCACCGCCGGCGCATCCGTCCCGTTCGGCCACATCAGTTCCGAGATGTTGAGCCGAGCCATCGCACCAACGGCCGGGGCCGTGAGGTAGAGAAGCGCGATGAAGACAAGGCTCCACCCGGCCGACCAGCGCGCGTCAGATACCTTCGGCACCGTGAAGAACCGCATGATCACATGCGGCAGCCCCGCCGTACCGATCATCAGCGACAGGGTGAAAAGCACCATGTTGATGGTCGATCCATGCGCCGCGGTGTACTCCGCGAAGCCGAGGTCGGTCACGATCTGGTTCAGCTTCGCCAGAAGCGGCTCGCCCGAACCCTGATGGTCGCCGAAAAGGCCAAGCGCCGGGATCGGATTGCCCGTCAGCTGCAGCGAAATGAAGACGGCCGGGATCGTGTAGGCCGTGATCAGCACGCAGTATTGCGCGACCTGCGTATAGGTCACGCCCTTCATCCCGCCGAACACGGCATAGGCGAAAACCACGCAGGCCCCGATCAATAGCCCCCAGAAGGCGTCGATCTCGAGGAACCGTCCAAAGGCGATCCCAACCCCCTGCATCTGCCCGATCACATAGGTGATCGAGGCAACCAGAAGGCAGATCACCGCCACCATCCGGGCGGTCTTCGAATAAAACCGGTCACCGATAAACTCGGACACCGTGAACTTTCCAAATTTCCTGAGGTAGGGCGCAAGAAGAAGCGCCAGAAGCACATAGCCCCCGGTCCAGCCCATCAGGAAGCTCGAATTGTCGTATCCCGTGAAGGCGATCAGGCCCGCCATCGAGATGAACGAGGCCGCCGACATCCAGTCCGCCGCCGTGGCCATCCCGTTCGTGACCGGGTGCACACCGCGCCCGGCGGCATAGAATTCCGAGGTCGAGCCCGCCCGGGCCCAGATCGCGATACCGATGTAAAGCGCGAAGGACGCGCCCACAAACAGCAGGTTGAGTGTAAACTGGTCCATCTTTCCCTACTCCTCGTCCACGCCGTATTGCTTGTCGAGCCGGTTCATCCGCCAGGCGTAGAAGAAGATCAGCGCCAGAAAGACGAGGATCGATCCCTGCTGCGCGAACCAGAAACCAAGGTCGGCGCCGCCGACGCTGATGCCTGACAGCAGCGGCCTCAGAATGATGCCGAAACCGAAGGACACGATGGCCCAGATCGCCAGGCAAATGCCGATGATCCGGATATTTGTGCTCCAGTAGCCCGCGTCCTTCGTCGCGGTCTCCGAAGTGTCGACTGAATGATCCACCATGCTGGTGTCCTCCTCGCAAGTTGCGCTTTCTGGTCTTCCGCGCTTCCCGGGACGTTCCGGGAAAAGCGCGCCGTCTGGCAGGGCTCAGGCCCCGTTCACGAGCCGCGCGATATCCGCCGCGATCCGGTCGATCGCGCCCATGGCGTCGACGCGGCTCAGCGTGCCGCTGCGGTCGTAGTAATCGATGAGCGGCGCGGTCTCCGCGGCATAGGCATCGAGACGCGCCATGGCGGTCCGGGCGGTGTCGTCCGTCCGCCGCGTCATCTCCTCCGACCCGCAGGCATCGCAGATACCCGGCGTTCGGGTCGGCTTGAAATCGTCGTGATAGCCCTCGCCGCAGCCACCGCAGGTAAACCGGCCCGCAACCCGCTGCACCATCCGCGCGGCATCAACATCAAGCGAGATCACCGCCGAGATGCGCTGCCCGCCTGCCGCCAGCATCGCGTCCAGCGCCTCCGCCTGGGCGGTGGTGCGCGGGAAGCCGTCAAGCACCACGCCCCGGGCGCAATCGTCCTGCGCAAGCCGCTCTGTCAGCACCGCAAGCACGATCTCGTCGCTGACAAGCCCCCCGGCCTTCATCACCTGCTCCGCCGCCCGCCCGGCCTCCGTGCCGGCGGCAACGGCGGCGCGCAGCAGGTCGCCGGTCGACAGCTGCACAAGGCCGAACCGCTCCTGCAGCATCCGCGCCTGCGTGCCCTTCCCGGCCCCCGGGGGGCCCAGAAGGATCAGGATCGGGGCGCATGTGAGGGCGGACGCGCCGTCCATCACCCGTTCCTCCGGTTCATCCGGTTGGCGATCAGGTCATCGACCACCGACGGATCGGCCAGGGTCGAGGTGTCGCCCAGCGCGCCGTAATCGTCCTCGGCAATCTTTCTCAGGATCCGCCGCATGATCTTGCCCGACCGGGTCTTGGGCAGGCCCGGCGCCCACTGGATCAGATCCGGCTTGGCGATCGGCCCGATCTCGGTCCTGACCCAGGTTTCCAGTTCCTTGCGCAGCGCGTCCGACGTCTCTTCACCGTTCATCAGCGTCACATAGGCATAAATCCCCTGTCCCTTCAGGTCGTGCGGATAGCCCACCACCGCCGCCTCGGCGACCTTCACGTGAGCGACAAGGGCGCTTTCCACCTCCGCCGTGCCCATCCGGTGGCCCGAGACGTTGATCACATCGTCGACGCGGCCGGTGATCCAGTAATCCCCGTCCGCGTCACGGCGGCAGCCGTCGCCCGAGAAGTAATACCCCTTGTAATCGCTGAAATAGGTTTTCTCGAACCGCGCGTGGTCGCCCCAGACGGTGCGCATCTGCCCCGGCCAGCTGTCCTTGATGCACAGCACCCCCTCGACGCCGTTGCCCTCGATGACCTCCCCGCTCGTCGGCTCAAGCACCACGGGCTGCACCCCGAAGAAGGGCTGTTGCGCGGCGCCCGGCTTCAGCTTCGTCGCCCCGGGCAGCGGGGTCAGCATGTGGCCCCCGGTTTCGGTCTGCCAGAAGGTGTCTACGATCGGGCAGCGGCCCTTGCCGACAACCTCGTTGTACCAGTTCCACGCCTCGGGATTGATCGGCTCGCCCACGGATCCCAGAAGCCTGAGCGACGACAGATCGTATTTCTCAACCCACTCACGCCCCGCTCCCATCAGCGCGCGGATCGCGGTGGGCGCGGTGTAGAACTGGGTGACCTTGTGCTTTTCGCAGACCTCCCAGAACCGGCCCGCATCGGGATAGGTCGGGACGCCTTCGAACATGATCGTCGTCGCCCCATTCGCCAGCGGGCCGTAAACAATGTAGCTGTGGCCGGTCACCCAGCCCACATCCGCCGTGCACCAGAAGATATCGCCGTCGTGATAGTCGAACGTGTACTGGTGCGTCATCGACGCATAGACAAGATACCCCCCGCTCGTATGCACCACCCCCTTCGGCTGACCGGTCGAGCCCGACGTGTAGAGGATGAAAAGCGGGTCCTCCGCCCCCACTTCCTCCGCCGGGCAATCGGGCGAGGCGTCGGCCATAAGCGCGGCGCAGTCATGGTCCCGTTCGGTCCAGGTCGTCTGTCCGCCCGTGCGCTTGACCACCAGGCACTGGACGTCGTCCTTGCAGTGCAGAAGCGCGGCGTCGGTGTTCGATTTCAGCGGCGTTTCCCGTCCGCCCCGGGGCGCGTAATCGGCGGTGATAACGAGCTTCGCGTCACATCCGTTGATCCGCGCCCCGAGCGCGTCCGGGGAGAACCCGGCGAAAACGATGGAATGGATGGCTCCGATTCGGGCGCAGGCCAGCATCGCATAGGCCGCCTCCGGGATCATCGGCAGATAGATCACCACCCGGTCCCCGCGCCCGACGCCAAGCCCCTTCAGGACGTTCGCCATCCGGCTGACCGAAGCATGCAGATCGCGGTAGGTGATGTGCTGCACCGCGTCCTTCGAGGTGTCGTCAGGCTCCCAGATGATCGCCGTCTGATCGCCCCGCGTCTCAAGATGCCGGTCGATGCAGTTGGCGGCGACGTTGAGCGTGCCGTCCTCGAACCACCGGATATCGATATTGCCGGGTACGAAGGAGGTGTTCTTCACCGTGCTGAACGGTTTGATCCAGTCGATCCGCTGCGCGTGCTCCCCCCAGAAGGCATCCGGGTTCGCCACGGATGCGGCATACATCCGGGCATATCCTTCGGCGTCCACATGGGGGGTCGGCAGCACTTTTTCGGATGATTTGGGGGTAATCGTCTCGCCCTGGGTCGTCATAGCATCTCCTCCAGTCGCGCCTCTCGATGTCCCGCAAGGCCGGAACAGCGGCGTCTGGCAAGAAAATACAGAAATTTGTGAAAGGCGGTATTGCCCCCTCAGTTCATTAAGAAAATTTGTAAATTTATTTCGAAAATATACCTGCAAAAATACAAATTTCTTTTCAGTTTAGGAATTTCTCAAGATTTACTGAGGGTAAAAGACCCGTACGGCGTCGCTTCGCCCGCGCGCGGTATGCAAATGCATACACTTCGGGCGGCATTCCGGCCTCCGGCGCCGATGCGGCAAATTGTCATCAGGCTGGAAACAGCGCTCTCCGGCGCCACGGCGGCGCGCGCTCCGCCTCGGGGATTCGCGCCGTGGTCTGGGCCCGGCCGGAAGCGTTTGCCCCCGGCCGGGCACCCGATCGCTTACCTGAGCGAGGCGATGAAATCGTTCACCTCGTCGAGCGAGATGTATTCCACCTCGCTGATCCCGCTCTCGGCGAAGGACCAGACGACGGCCGGGGCCGACACGTCGCCATTGCCGTCGAACCGCACGTTCCCGGTCGCGCCCTGGTACATGACGCTGCCGCCTGCCGCGAAGGCCTCCTTCGCCGCCGCCACGCCCGCGGCATCCGCCGATACCGGTGTGCCCGCCGGGTCGGTCACGCGTGCAACCGCCGCCGCGATGTCGGCACCCGAGGCGTCGGGCCCGGCTGCCTCCATCGCCAGAAGCGCGATCATCGCCGCGTCATAGCTGTTGGCCAGGCCCGGCCCGTTGGGCTCCGACCCGAAGCGCTCGACATATTTCGCGCGGAACGCATCGGCGCTCTCTGCGCGCGGCGAGGCGGTGTCGGTGCCAAGTGTGCTGCCGAGGAACTCGAGCCCCACATTGTCGCGGAACTCATCGGATTTCAGCGAATTCGCCACGATCATGTTCTGCGTGCCGCCAAGCGATATCCACTCCCGCACCGCCGACGTCCCCTCGACGGGGTAAAGGGCAAGGTAAAGCGCATCGGGCTGAGTCGCGATCGCCTCCGTCACTTCGGCCCGGTAGCTGGGCTGCGCATCGTTGATCGCGACCGACGTCGTCACCTCGACACCCACCGCCGCGAAATCATCGGCGATGAGGCGTGCCATATCCTGCCCCCAGTCGTCGTTCTTGTAGAGAACGGCGATCCGCTTGTAGCCCTGATCCTGCGCGATCTTCGCCGCCACCGCCGATTGCACCGCCGTCGTCGCGAAGGTGCGGAACCAAAGGCCCTCGGTCTTCCCTTCCGCGGCCAGATTCGTGAACGCGGTCGAGGACGAACAGCACGACATCTGCATCACACCCGACGGCGCCGTGACCGATGTCAGGATCGGCATCGACACACCGGAGCTCACGGCACCCAGAAGCACCTTCACCCCTTCGAGATCGACAAGCGCCTTCGCGGCGTCGACCCCCACCTTCGGGTCAACCTGCGTGTCGCGCAGCACCATTTCGATCTGGCAGCCCGCGGCCCCGCCCGCCTCGTTCACCTGGTCGACGGCGAATTGCGCGACCTCCGCGATGGGCCGCCCCCAGTCGACCGAGGTCGGCAGAACCGCCCCGATCTTCGTGGTGCAATCCTGCGCCATCGCGCCTGTGGCCAGGGCCGAGGCCCCGGCGACAAGGCCCAGCGTCAGCGCGGCCCGTGTGGTTCTCTTCAGTGGCATCTAAATTCTCCCTGTTGATGTCATGCCGGTTTTTCCGACTGTGAGACGACAAGCCGCTCCGGGAACAGCCCCTGGGGCCTCCAAAGCAGCATACCGACGATAACGGCCCCGATCAGCACGAATTGGATCGACCCCGTGTAAAGCTGCGCCTCGATCGGCGCGAAGCGCGACAGCGCCCAACCCGATCCCGTCCACGCCCCCCAGATCAGGAAGGTGCCGAGGATCGCGCCAAGGTTGTTGCCTGCGCCGCCCACGATCAGCATCGCCCAGATCTGGAAGGTCAGCGTGGGCAGAATGTCCTGCGGGCTCACAAATGCATAGAAGGTGCCATAAAGCCCGCCCGCCAGCCCCATGATGACCGATCCCGTGATGAAGGCGGTCAGGCGAATACGCGCGGGGCGCTTGCCCAGCGATCGCGCGGCCTCCTCATCCTCGCGGATCGCGCGCAGAAGCCGTCCGAAGGGCGACCGCACAAGCCGTTCCAGGAAGACGTACACCGCCAGCAGGATCAGCGCGGTCACGGCGAAAAAGCCGAGGTTGTACAAGAACCCGTCGCCCAGCGCCTCGCGCAAGGGCCTTTCGAACCCCCGCACACCCTTCGCGCCGCCCGCCAGCCACTCGGCGTTTCGCATCAGGTTCTCGAACGCCACCGCCACCCCGAAGGTCGCGATGGCCAGGTAATCGTGCCGCAGCCTCAGTGTGAGGATCCCCACGATCCACGCCAGAATGCCCGCCGACGCCATCCCGCCCAGCAATGCGAGGGGATAGAACAGGCCGAAGCCTCCCAGATGTCCCTCCTGCGGCGTCCCTCCAAGGATCAGCGTGCCATAGGCCCCCGCCCCGAAGAACGCCACGACACCCCCGTTGAAAAGCCCCGTATTTCCCCAGTGCAGGTTCAGCCCCAGAACGGCGATCGCAAGGATCGAGGCCACGGTGGCGAAGAACACGAGGTAGGAGATCACGCCGATCACGCCCGCGCCTCCCCGAAAAGCCCGTGGGGCCGCACGATCAGCACCGCCAGGATCAGAAGGAACGGTACCGCGGGGGTATAGCCCGAGGGCAGGATCAGAACCGCAAGGTTGGTCGCCAGCCCCACGATGAAACCACCCAGAACCGCGCCATAGACGCTGCCGATCCCGCCGACGATGGTCGCGGCGAAAATGGGAAGCACGAGGTCACGCCCCATCACCGGAATCAGTTGATAGGACAGGCCGTAGAACGCCCCCGCCGCCGCCGCCAGCGCCCCCGCAATCACCCAGGTCGCCGCGATCATCCGGCCCAGGTTCACCCCGTTCACCTGCGCGAGCCCCGGGTTCTCCGCCACCGCGCGAAGCGCATAGCCAAAGGTCGTCCGCGACAGAACGAGGTGCAGAAGCCCCATGATCACGAGTGCCGCGATCAGAACGAAGATCTGATCGGGCTTGACGAGAAGCAGGGGATCCCGGCTCAGCACCATCGCGAAAGAGATGTCGCGGGAATAGAGCACCGACTGAAGCCCGAAGATCAGCCCGATCACGTTCCGCACGATCAGCGCCATCCCGAACGAGGCGAAGACCATCGACAACTCGCCCCCCTTCTCGCGCACCCGGCGAAACACCAGGCGGTCGAACAGCACCGCCGTCACCGCCGTCACCCCCATCGCCACGAGGATCGCCAGTGCCAGCGCCGGGGTCAGAAGAAGCGGCCCCAGCTTGTTGGCAATCGGCGGGTAAAGCGCCGAAAACAGCCGGTCGAAAACCAGCGCCGCATAGGCCCCGACCGACAGAAGCTCGGCGTGCGAGAAATTCGCGAACCTCAGGATATGCATCACCAGCGTCAGCCCGATCGCACCGAGTGACAGGAAAGATCCGGTCAGGATGCCATCTGCGATCTGCTGCATCAGGCCCGCTCCATCCGGCGCCCGCCAAGGTAGATCTCGCCCACCACCGGATCGTTCAGAAGGTCCCGCGCCGGCCCGTCGATCTGGTTCCGGCCCTCGGCCAAGATGTAACAGTGATCGGCCAGCCGCAGTGCCGCCTTCACGTTCTGCTCGACAAGCAGGATCGTCACGCCCTCCTCCGCCAGCGTGCGGGCGAGGTCCAGCACCTCCGCCGTGGCCTTGGGCGAAAGGCCCGCGGAAGGTTCGTCCATCAGGATAAGCCGCGGCCCCGCGGCCAGCGCCATCGCAACCGCCAGAAGCTGCCGCTGCCCGCCCGAAAGCGTGCCCGCCCGGTCCTTCAGCTTCTCCGCCAGCACCGGAAAACGCGCCAGCATCGGCTCGATGCTCGCACCGCCCACGCGCGCCAGTGCCAGTTCCAGGTTCTGGCGGATCGTGAGGCTGCGGAAAATGTTGTCTATCTGCGGCACATAGGCCATGCCACGGCCCGCCATCAGGTCTGGGCGCAGCCCGGTGATATCCTCGCCCTCCAGCCGCACATGTCCCCCGCCGATCTTAAGAAGCCCCGCCACCGCCTTGATCAGCGTCGATTTTCCCGCACCGTTCGGCCCGATCACCACCGTGATCTTCGCCCGCTGCGCGCGCATCGATACCTCGCGCAGGATCGGCAGGTCGGGCACATAGCCCGCCGTCAGCCCCTCGACCTCAAGAACAGCCTCACTCACCGACCGGCGCCCCCAGATAGGCGTCAAGCAGCGCGGGGTTCGCCCGCGCCTCCGCTGCCGTGCCCTCGAAGATCACCCGTCCCTCCGCCATCGCGATCACCGGGTCGCAATGGCGCATGATGAAATCCATGTCGTGCTCGATGATGACGAAGGTCTTGCCCTGCCGGTTCAGCTCTTCGATCTTCCCGATAAGCATCTCGGTCAGAACCGGGTTCACCCCGGCCGCCGGTTCATCCAGCAGGATCACCTTGGGATCACCCATCAGCACCCGCGCCAGCTCCAGAAGCTTCATCTGCCCGCCCGAGATCTTGCCGGCCGGGTGATCGGCCAGGGGGCGCAGGGTCACGAAATCAAGCACCTCGAGCGCCCGCTCCCTGATCCGCCGCTCCTCGCCCCGCACGCGGCCCGGAAACAGGATCGGCCCGATCACCCGCTCGCCGGTCTGGCCCATCGGCGCAAGCATCACGTTTTCCAGAACGCTCATCCGCGCAAACGGGCGCGGTATCTGAAAGGTCCGGCCCAGCCCGAGGCCGAAACGCCGGTCAGGCGGCAACCGCGTCAAATCTTCCCCAGCCAGCGCGACCGTCCCGGCATCCGGATAAAGCGCACCGGTCAGAAGGTTGAAAAGCGTTGATTTTCCCGCCCCGTTCGGCCCGATCAGTCCGGTGATCGTTCCCCGGCGGATCGCAAGCGACACCTCGCTCACCGCAGCAAGCGCCCCGAACCGGCGGGTCAGGCCCGCTGTGCTCAGGATCGGCTCAGCCATCGGCGGTCCCCAGCACGGCGTCGTCGGGCCGGGTGTTGAGGTTGTATTTCATGATCCGCCCATGCCGCCCCGTCCGGTCGCGTTCGAGGCCGTAGACCGGCCCGCCCGGACCCGGCGCATCGTCCAGCACCGCATCGATCGCCGCACGATCCTCGGCATCGAGCGTGACGGCGAAGGTCTCCAGCGTCTTAGGCAGGTGCCGGGCATAGCGCGCGCCCACGATTGCCGCCGCCACGCCGGGCCGGTCCAGAACCCAGCGCGTCGCCACCGCCGGGATCGTCACCCCGTGCTTCCCGGCAATGGCGTGCAAAGTCTCAAGCAGCCTCTGGAACACCGCCCAGGGCCCGAATTCGTCGATGATCAGCCGGTATTTCACCAGCGACCTGTTCTCGAACTGAAACCCCGGGTCCTCCGCGCCCAGCCACCGCTCGGTCAGAAACCCGCCCGCGAGCGTCCCGTAGCAGAGAAGCCCGATCTCCCGCGCCATCGCCCAGTCGGCCAGCCCGTTCTCCGCCCGCCGGTCCAGAAGCGAATACTGCACCTGGGTGGAAACCAGATCGGCCCCCTCCGCCCCGAAGAGCGCCGTCTCCGCGATATCCCAGTTCGTCACCCCGAGGTTCCGGATCTTCCCCTTCTCGCGGCAGGCCTTCAGCACCTCGAAGGCGGCAACGGGATCTCCCACCGCCACGTCCCACCAGAAGAACTGCACAAGATGCAGGGTCTCCACCTGCAAGCGTTTCAGCGACCGGTCCACGATCGCCTCGATCTCCCCGGGCCGGATATCCGCCAGGCGCCCCAGATCGGGCACCAGCTTCGTGTGCACCGTCACCCGGCCGGCCACCGACGCCCCGCGCCGACGCCGCAGATCGCCGATGAAGGTGCCGATCATCTCTTCGACCCCGGTATAGATATCGGCGCAGTCGAAGGTGGTGATCCCGGCGTCGAGAAAAGCCTCCATATCCCGCGTCGCGGCCTCGGCCCGCACCTCGCCATGATCGCCTGCAAGCTGCCATCCGCCCTTGATAACCCGCGAAATCGGGTGGCCCGGAGCAAGGTCGAACGTCTCGACGCTCACGCCTCGCCCTCCCGCCAGTAGGGCGTTCCGCGCCGGTCGGGCAGGCCCGTCGTTGCCGCGTGGGCAAACCAGCGGCGGTTCGTCCGCGTAATGCGGAACCGCCCGCCGCAATGGGGATCGGGGCAGGCCACCTCGGCATCGGTCGACATCCAGTCGCCCGGCGCGGTTTCCCGCTGCTTGGCGGGCAGAAGCGGAAGAAGCGCGGCCAGCGCATACATCGACACCTGCGCGCCTTCGGGGAATACCAGCGCCTCGCCCACCACCTCGAAACTTTCGCCTTCCACATGGCGGCAGACAGGCGTCCGCCCGTCCAGCACGGTCTCGACCTTCAGGTCATAGAGCCAGACGCCCTCACCCCCCGTTTCGGCCAACCAATACCCCCCGGTTCCGGAGGGCGGCCATCTTCCCCGTGCCACCCTCGCTGTTATCTGTGATATTTTATCTAATATCTCGATTCGGGAAAGGGCGGAACAGCCGCCCCAAAGGGGAGGCACATGGCACGGCCGCAGATCGCACCGATCGATCCCTCGAAACTCAGGGAAACGGCGTATTACGCGCTGCGTGATGCATTCACCCGGGGCGAATTCGCGCCGGGCGACACGGTCAGCCTGCGGGATCTCGCCGAACAGCTCGGCATTTCCATGACGCCGGTCCGGGAAGCGGTGCGCCGCCTCGTCGCCGAAGGCGCGCTGATCGACACGCCCAGCCGCACCCTCGCCGTCCCGCCTTACGACGCACGCAGGATGGAGGATCTGAAGGCCGCGCGCCTGGCGCTCGAGCCCCTTATCGTCGATCAGGCGATCGACCGTATGACCCCGGACGATATCGATCGCCTCGCCGCCATCCTCGACGCCCCGCCCGAGATGCCCGACGAGCGCCCCGATCTCAGCCGCAATTACCGGTTCCACTTCACGCTCTATCGCCTCAGCGGCTCCGACGTGCTTCTGCCGCTGGTCGAGGCGCTCTGGCTTCAATACGGCGCCTACCTCCACCTCGTGATCCACGAAGAGGCCGCGCGCGAAGTCGACGAACACGTCTTCCACCGCGAAATCCTTGCGGCCCTCCGCGCCGGCGACCGTGACGGCGCACGCGCCGCCCTCAAGCGCGACATCGACCGGAGTTTCCGGATCCTGCGAACTGAAGGCTGAGGATGATCGCCCCCCAGGCAGGCACCGTGCACCGAAAGGCTACGCCCGTATGACGACCGCTCCCGACCGCATCACCCTCGCCCCCGGCCTCGATATCAGCCGCGTCCTCACCGGCCTCTGGCAGGTCGCCGATATCGAACGTGTCTCGGGCGAGATCGATCCCGACACCGGCGCAGGCTGGCTCGCCGCCTATGCCGAGCAGGGGTTCGACACGTTCGACATGGCCGATCACTACGGCTCGGCGGAAATCATCGCGGGACGCTTCCTCGCCGGGGGCGGCGCCTCCGGCGCAAAGGTCTTCACAAAGTGGTGCCCCACGCCCGGGCCCATGACGGCCGATGTCGTCCGGCGGGGCGTCGAGGAACGGCTCGAACGGCTCGGCCGCCCCTGCGTCGATCTCCTCCAGTTTCACTGGTGGAGCTTCGAGCATCCGGCTTGGCTCGACGCGCTGCACGAAATGGCCCGCCTCCGCGAAGACGGGCTCATCGGCGAAATCGGCGTCACCAATTTCGACGCCGCCCACGCGGCCCTCGCCCTGGCCGATGGCATCCCGCTCCTGACCAACCAGGTCTCCTTCTCCCTCGTCGACCGGCGCGCGGCGGGCGCGCTCTCGGCGCTGTCCGGCAAGACCGGCCTCAGGCTTCTGGCCTACGGCACGCTTTGCGGCGGCTTCCTATCCGAGAAATGGCTGGGCCAGCCGGAACCCGCGACGATCCCCGACTGGTCGAAGATGAAATACAAGCGCTTCATCGACACCGCCGGCGGGTGGGAGGCGTTTCAGGGCATCCTCCGCGCAGCATCCGGCATCGCGGCAAAACACGGCGTCTCGGTCTCGAACGTCGCCACCCGCTGGGTGCTCGAACATCCGGCCGTTGCGGGCGTGATCGTGGGCGCGCGGCTGGGCGAGGCGATGCACACCGGCGACAACCTCAAACTCTTCTCCTTCGCCCTCGACGCGGAGGATCACGCCCGGCTCGACGCGGCCTTCGCAGCGACGCAGGCCATCCCCGGCGATTGCGGCGACGAATACCGCCGCCCGCCCTTCCTCACCGCCTCGGGCGACCTCTCGCATCACCTAGGCACGCTTCCACGCGCCTTCGATCCCGCCCCCGTCCCGCATCGCGACGGTGCCACCCGCGTCCTCAGCGGATCGGAATGGGAAGATATCGCGGGATATTGCCGGGCGCAGAAGATCGGCGATCGCATCCTTGTCTCCGGCACCACCGCAACGGCAGGCACGTCCCGGATGGTGGCCCCGGGCGATGCGGGCGCGCAGACGACCTTCGTGATCGACAAGATCCTCGCTGCCCTCGCCGCCCTCGGCGCCAATGCGGAAGACGTGATACGCACCCGCATCTACATCACCGACGAGGCCGACGTTCAGGCAATCTCCGAGGCGCATGGCCGCGTCTTCGGCGCGATCAAGCCGGCGAATACGCTCGTCGTCGTCGCCGGGCTCATCGGCGGCTACAATGTGGAAATCGAGGCGGAAGCGCTGGTCCGGGCCTGACGCAGAGGTCCCGGGTCAGGCCCGGGACTGCGCCCTGCCCCCGCCGGACCTCAGGCCTTCGCCCGCTCCGCCTTCGGATCGTAAAGCGGCCTCAGCGACGCGGTCGCCGCCACCCGCACGCCCATCACATCGATCTCGTAGGTCGAGCCCAGCACATCTGCCGCGCTCTCACCGAATGAGGGCACATATCCCATACCCACGGCCCCGCCCAGCGTGTGACCGTAATTGCCCGATGACAGGTAGCCCACGATCTCCCCGTCCCGCACGATCGGCTCGTTGTGGTAAAGAAGCGGCTCGGGATCCTGCAAGAGGAACTGCACCATCCGCGTCTTCGGCCCCGTCTCCTTCCGCCTCAGCACTGCGTCCCGCCCGATGAAGGCGGGCTTGTCCGTCTTCACGGCAAACCCCAGGCCCGCATCGATCACATGATCCTCGCACGTGATGTCATGGCCGAAATGGCGAAACGCCTTCTCGATCCGACAACTGTCCATCATGTGCATCCCGCAGAGCTTCAGCCCCACGTCCTGCCCCGCCTCCCACAGCGTCTCGAACACGTGCCCCGCCATGTCGGCGGAGACGTAAAGCTCCCAGCCCAGCTCACCGACATATGACACCCGGTGCGCCCGGACGAGGCCCATGCCGATCTCGATTTCAACCGCATGTCCAAAGGGATGCGCGGCGTTCGTCAGGTCGGCCGGGCTCACCCTCGCCATCAGGTCCCGCGCCTTTGGCCCCATCACGGCCAGAACGCCCTCGCCCGCCGTCACATCGGTCAGAACCACCCGCGCCTCGCCAACATGCCGCGCCATCCAGGCCTGGTCGGCCCGCCGCGTCGCCGCCGGGGTCACGACAAGATAGGCCGTCTCCGACAACCGCGTGACGGTCACGTCCGCCTCGATCCCGCCCGTCTCGTTCAGGAACTGCGTGTATACGATCCGCCCCGGCGCGACCGCCAGATCCGCCCCGCAGATATGGTTGAGGAAGCTCTCCGCATCCGGCCCCTCGACTCGGATCTTCCCGAAGGACGACATGTCGTACATGCCCACGCCCTCGCGCACCGCCCGGTGCTCCCGCGCGGCATTTTCGAACCAGTTCTGCCGCTTCCAGGAATAGCGATATTCCCGCTCCTGGCCCGCCTCGGCAAACCAGTTCGCCCGCTCCCAGCCCGCGATCTCGCCCATGACGGCGCCGCGCTCCAGAAGATGGGCGTGAAACGGCGTGCGCCGCACGCCCCGCGCCGTCGCCTTTTGCCGGTAGGGGAAGTGATCGGCGTAAAGCAGCCCCAGCGTCTCCTTCGAGCGCTCGAAAAGGTAATGACGGTTGCCCTGAAAGGGCTGCATCCGCGCGATATCCACATCGCCCAGATCGAAAGGCCGCGCCCCGTCCTCCATCCATTGCGACAGCGCCATACCCGCGCCGCCCGCCGACTGGATGCCGATGGAGTTGAAGCCGCAGGCAACCCAGACATTGTCCATTTCAGGCGCAAGCCCGAGGTGATAGGCGTCGTCGGGGGTAAAGCTTTCGGGACCGTTGAAGAAGGTGTGTATCCCCGCCTCGGCCAGAAGCGGCATCCGGTTGCACGCGGCCTCGAGGATCGGCTCGAAATGATCGAAATCCTCGGGCAACTGGTCGAATTCGAAGCTTTCGGGGATGCCCTCCATCCCCCAGGGCTTCGCATTGGGCTCGAACGCCCCGAGCAGGATCTTGCCCGCATCCTCCTTGTAATAGGCGCATTCGTCGGGCACCCGCAGCACCGGCAAAGTGCCCAGGCCCTCGATCCCCTCCGTCACGATGTAGAAATGCTCGCAGGCGTGAAGCGGCACCGTCACCCCCGCCATCCGCCCCACTTCGTGGCCCCACATCCCCGCTGAATTCACGATCGCCTCGCAGGCGATGTGCCCAGTCGCACCGTCCTCCGCCGTCCAGTCGACGCCTGTAACACGGCGGCCCGTACGGGCGATCCCCGTCACCTTCACCCCCTCGCGCACCTGGGCGCCCCGCATCCGCGCGCCCTTGGCGAGCGCCTGCGCGATATTCGCGGGGTCCCCCTGCCCGTCCGACGGCAGCCAGACGCCCCCGGTCACACCGTCGATATTGAGATGCGGGTACCGCGCCTTGATTTCCGCGGCGGTCAGCTCCTCCACCGGCACGCCGAAGGCACGCGCCATGGCGGCAGAGCGGAACAGCTCCTCCCGCCGTTCCTCCGTCAGCGCCGCCGAGATCGAGCCGGTCTGCCGGAAACCCGTGGCAACCCCCGTCTCTTCCTCGAGCGAGCCATAGAGATCGGCGGAATATTTCGCGAGCTTCGTCATGTTCGCCGTCGCCCGAAGCTGCCCGATCAGCCCGGCGGCATGCCACGTGGTGCCCGAGGTCAGCCGCTTCCGCTCCAGAAGCACGACATCGCTCCAGCCGAGCTTCGCCAGGTGATAGGCCACCGAACACCCGACCACACCGCCGCCGATGATGACGACCCGCGCCGAAGAAGGCATCTCGCTCATGATCTCTCCCCGTCTTTCCGGCCCGCTCCGTGGCCTCTTCCCGGTCTTTGGTCGGGGGCTTTTCGCGCAATGTCAAACGCCAGATTGACGCCCGGGCAAACGTGATCGCGGCAAAGCCCGAAACCTCACCCCTCCCGCGCAGCCGCCCGCATCCGCTGGGGCGGTGCGCCGAACTCCGCCTTGAACGCCCGCGTCATCGCACTTGCGTTGCGATAGCCCACGCGCCCTGCGATCTCGGCCATGGAAAGACGCGTCTGCTCGGCCAGCCGCAGCGCCTCCCCCAGCCGGATCGCGCCATAGACCTGCCGGGGCGACCGCCCCACCACCCGCGCGAAATGCTGTTCGAGCCCGCGTTGCGACACGCCCAGCGCCCGCGCCACCTCCGCCACCGGCACCGGATCCTCCACATGCCGCCGCATCATCGCCGCCGCCGCCCGCACCACCCGGTCGGGCGGCAGGTTCAGCGCCGGGTCCGCCTGCCGCTCGCCATGCATGAACAGCGCCGCGACATCGAGGCTCAGCATCGCCCCGTGATGCCGCCGGACAAGCTCCAGCATCAGGTCGAGCGTCGTCGTCGCCCCGCCGCAACTCGCCCGGTCTCGGTCGATCACGAAGCGGTCCGTCACCACGTCGACTTCCGGATACCGCTCCTCGAAGGCGCTCAGCACATCCCAGTGCGAGGTCGCCCGGTATCCGTCGAGAAGCCCGGCGGCCGCGAGAACGAGGCTCCCGGTATCAAGCCCAACCAGCGTCCCGAACCGCGGCGCGGCGGCCCGCAGCGCCCGCACCACGGCCGGCACGCCGAGCGCCTCGAACCCATAGCTCGGCATCACGAACAGAAAATCCGCCCGCCCCGCCCGCGCCAGCGTCGCCTCGGGCGTCACCGGCAGGCGGCTCGACGACAGCTGCGCGCCCGCGTCGATCGCCAGATAGCTCCAGCGGTAAAGCTCCCGCCGCGCCAGCGTGTTCGCCGCGCGCAGGGGCTCCACCGCATTGGCGAGACAGAGGTTCGAAAAGCCCGGGAAAAGCAGAACCGAAACGCTCCGCTGCTGATAATCCATGCGAAACCTGCATGATTCTGATCGCAAATTGCACAATGGCAGGCCACCCCCGGCCCTAACAAGAGCAAAGATAAGGGGAGGACGTCCATGCATTTCGGGCTGACGGACGAACAGGAAATGATCGTCTCGACGGTGCGAAGCTTCGTCGAAACGGAAATTTACCCCCACGAGAACGAGGTGGAGCGGGCGGGCGAAGTCCCCGCCCACATCGCAGAAGCGATCAAGTCGAAATGTCTCGACCTCGGCTTCTACGCCTGCAACTTCCCCGAAGAGGTGGGGGGCGCAGGGCTCAGCCACCTCGATTTCACACTCGTGGAACGCGAACTCGGCCGGGGCTCCATGGCGCTCACCCATTTCTTCGGCCGCCCCCAGAACATCCTCATGGCCTGCAACGCCGACCAGCGCGAACGCTACCTCCTGCCCGCCGTCCGGGGTGAACGGATGGATGCGCTCGCGATGACCGAATCCGACGCGGGATCGGACGTGCGCGGCATGAAATGCCAGGCGGTGCGCGAGGGCGGCGACTGGGTCGTATCGGGGTCGAAACACTTCATCTCCGGCGCCGATCAGGCTGATTTCTTTATCGTTTTCGTAGCCACTGGCGTTGACGAAACCCCCAAGGGCCCGAAGAAACGCATCACCTGCTTCCTCGTCGACCGGGGCACGCCCGGGTTCGAGGTGCGGCCTGGCTATGCCTCCGTCAGCCACCGCGGCTACAAGAACTGCATCCTCGATTTCGACGGGTGCCGCCTCCCCGACGCACAGGTTCTGGGCGAGGTCGACGGCGGCTTCGCGGTGATGAACGAATGGCTCTACGCCACCCGCCTCACCGTCGCCGCCATGGCCGTGGGCCGCGCCCGCCGGTGCTTCGACCACGCGCTCACCTACGCCGCCGAGCGCAAACAGTTCGGCCAGCAGATCGCCAAATTCCAGGGCGTCAGCTTCCAGATCGCCGACATGATCACCGAAATCGACGCTGCCGACTGGCTCACCCTCGCGGGCGCCTGGCGGCTCGACCAGGGCCTCCCCGCCAACCGAGAGATCGCAAGCGCCAAACTCTACGCCACTGAAATGCTCGCCCGCGTCACCGACGCCACGCTCCAGATCCACGGCGGCATGGGGCTGATGAGCGACCTGCCCATCGAACGCTTCTGGCGCGACGCGCGCGTGGAACGGATCTGGGACGGCACCTCCGAAATCCAGCGCCACATCATCGGGCGCGATCTGTTCCGGCCGCTCGGCGCCTGATGGACAGGCTGGGCCGCCTCCTTCGCCCCCGCTCCATCGCAGTGATCGGCGGCGGCACCTGGTGCGCGAACGTCATCCGCGAATGCGCCAAGTTCGGCTACGAGGGCACGGTGCACGCCGTCCACCCCACGCGGCCCGAGATCGGCGGCGTCCCGGCGGTGACCCGGGTCCAGGATCTGCCAGCCCCGCCTGACGCCGCCTTCATCGGCGTCAACCGCACGGCCACGATCGACGTCGTCGCCGCCCTCTCCCGCATGGGCGCGGGCGGCGCCGTCTGCTTCGCCAACGGCTACCGCGAGGCCGAGGCCGAACTGCCTGACGGCCCGGCACTCGAAACCGAACTCGTCGCCGCGGCAGGCGAGATGCCGATTTTCGGGCCGAACTGCTACGGCTTCGTCAACGCGCTCGACCGCGCCGTGCTCTGGCCCGACCAGCACGGCATGACGGTGGCGGATCGCGGCGTCGCCATCGTCACCCAATCCTCGAACATCGCGCTCAACTTCACCATGCAGGCGCGCGGCCTCCCGCTCGCCTATGTCATGACCGTGGGCAACCAGGCCCAGACCGGCCTCGCCCGGATCGGCGCGGCGCTGCTCAACGACCCCCGCGTCACCGCGCTCGGGCTCTACATCGAGGGGATCGGCGACATCCGCGCGTTCGAGGCGCTCGCGGCCACCGCTCGCCGCCTCGGCAAGCCCATCGTCGCGATCAAGGCCGGGGCCTCCGATCAGGCGCGCGCCGCAACCGTCTCCCACACAGGCTCGCTCGCAGGCAGCGACGCGGGCGGCAAGGCGCTTCTCGACCGTCTCGGGATCGGCCAGGTCACCACCCCGGCGGCCCTCCTCGAATGCTTGAAGATCCTCCACATCGTGGGCCCGCTCGCCGCGCCCCGGATCGCCTCGCTCTCCTGCTCCGGTGGCGAGGCGAGCCTCATGGCAGATCGCGGCACGGCCCTCGGCCTCACCTTCCCGCCGCTCACCACCCGCCAGACCGCCGCACTCCGCGACGTTCTCGGCCCCGGGGTCGCACTCGCCAATCCCCTCGATTATCAAACCCGTATCTGGGGCGACGCCCCCGCGCTCAGCGCATGCTTTTCGGCCATGACGTCGGAGGATACGGCCCTGACCACCATCGTCCTCGATCTCCCCCGGCCCGACCGCTGCGACCCGGCCAGCTGGGATATCGTGGTGGATACCGCAATTGGGGCATGTGCCGATACGGGCCGCCCGCTCGCAATCCTCGCCACCCTGCCCGAGGCGATGCCTGAACCGGTGGCGGATCGCCTCGCATCGGGCGGCGTCGTCCCGCTCTCCGGCCTCACCGACGGGCTCGAGGCCATCGCCGCCGCCGCCCGGATCGGCGCAGGTCCCCGCGACACCGCCCCGGTCCTCCTCCCCGGCACCATCCCGCCCGCCCGGGTGATGACGGAGGCGGGGGCAAAGGCCATACTCGCCGCCCACGGGCTCGACATCCCCAAGGCCCGCCAGGCGACCAGCCCCACCGACGCGGCAAAGGCGGCCCGCGACATCGGCGGCACCCTCGTCCTGAAGGGCGAAGGCGCGGCACACAAATCGGAAGAGGGGCTTGTCGCCCTCGGCCTAACCGGCCCCGATTCCATCCGCGCAGCGGCAGACGCCATGTCCGCCGACACCTACCTCGTCGAGGAAATGATCGCCGGCGGCATCGCCGAACTCCTCGTCGGCGTCCTCCGCGACCCGGCCCACGGCTACGTCCTCACCCTCGCCCAAGGCGGCACCTTGACGGAGCTTTTCGCCGACAGCGCCTCCCTCCTCCTCCCCGCCAGCGCCGCAGAGATCGACCGCGCCCTCGCAGGCCTCCGCATCGCGCCGCTCCTCGACGGCTATCGCGGCAAGCCCGCCATCTCGCGCCCCGCCCTCCACGCCGCGATCGCCGCCATTGCCTCGGCGGTCACCGAACACGCCGAAGACTGGAGCGAGGTTGAAGTGAACCCCCTCATCTGCACCCCCAACCGCGCCGTCGCCGCCGACGCGCTGATCCGAACGGGAGAGACGCCATGACCGACACGCCGATCCGTACCGAGCGCCGGGGCAACGTCCTCGAAGTCACCCTCGACCGCCCCAAGGCCAACGCCATCGATCTCGCCACCAGCCGGATCATGGGCGAGGTCTTCACCGACTTCCGCGACGATCCAGACCTGCGCGTGGCCCTCCTCACCGGCGCGGGCGAGAAATTCTTCTGCCCGGGCTGGGATCTGAAGGCCGCGGCCGAGGGCGACGCGGTCGATGGCGACTACGGAAAGGGCGGCTTCGGCGGGCTTCAGGAACTCCGCGGCCTCAACAAACCGGTGATCGCGGCAGTGAACGGCATCGCCTGCGGCGGCGGGCTAGAACTCGCGCTTTCGGCCGATCTCATCCTCGCCTCCGATCACGCCACCTTCGCGCTTCCAGAAATCCGCTCCGGCACCGTGGCCGATGCCGCCAGCGTCAAGCTCCCCAAGCGCATCCCCTATCACGTGGCGATGGATCTTCTCTTCACCGGCCGCTGGATGGATGCCGAAGAGGCCGCCCATTGGGGCCTCGTCAGCCGCGTCATCCCCGCCGCCGATCTGATGACCGAAGCGCGAAAACTCGCCGACGAACTTGCCGCCGGCCCGCCGCTCGTCTTCGCCGCAATCAAGGAAATCGTGCGCGAGGCGGAGGACATGAAATTCCTCGACACCCTCAACCGCATCACCAAAAGCCAGTTCGAAACCGTGGAGCGTCTCTATCGCTCCGAGGATCAGCTCGAAGGCGCCCGCGCCTTCGCCGAGAAACGCGATCCTGTCTGGAAAGGGAAATAACGCCATGCCGCTTGCCATGTCCCGCGAGGTCTTCATCACCTGCGCCGTCACCGGATCGGGGGCCACCCAGGATCGAAGCCCCCATGTCCCCCGCTCGCCCGCCGAAATCGCGGCCAGCGCCATTGACGCGGCGAAGGCGGGCGCGGCCATCGTGCATTGCCACGTGCGCGATCCCGAAACCGGCAAACCCTCCCGCAAGGTCGAATACTACCGCGAAGTGACCGACCGGATCCGCGCCGCCGAAGTCGATGTCGTCCTGAACCTCACTGCGGGGATGGGCGGCGACATCGTCTTCGGCCCGACCGACGCGCCGCTGCCCACACGCGACGGCACCGACATGGCCGGGGCGGAAGAGCGCGTGGCCCATGTCGCCGAATGCCTGCCCGAGATCTGCACCCTAGATTGCGGCACGATGAACTTCGCCGAGGCCGATTACGTCATGACGAACACGCCCGGCATGCTGCGCGACATGGGCGCGCGGATGACGGCCCTCGGTGTAAAGCCCGAGATCGAGGCGTTCGATACCGGCCACCTCTGGTTCGCGAAGGAACTGGTGAAGGAAGGCGTGCTCGACAGCCCCGCCCTCGTCCAGCTGTGCATGGGCGTGCCCTGGGGCGCGCCGGACGACCTCAACACCTTCATGGCGATGGTCAACAACGTGCCCGATGACTGGGTTTTTTCAGCCTTCTCGCTCGGGCGCAACCAGATGGGCTATGCCGCCGCCGCCGTGCTGGCGGGTGGCCATGTGCGCGTGGGGCTCGAGGATAATCTCTGGCTCGAGAAGGGCGTTCTGGCCACGAACGCCCAGCTTGTCGAACGCGCGGTGGGAATCGTGGAAGCCATGGGCGCCCGTGTTCTCGGCCCTGAAGAGGTGCGCGCGAAACTCGGCCTCACGAAACGCGCGCCCCGGTCATGAGGCGCGCCGCACACGGCACTGGAAACAGTTGTTCCGGGCCGAACGCACGTCCACGAAGGCAATCGCCGGATCGGCGAGGATCTCCGCCGCCCGCGCCGCGATCCTCGGCGTCGGCACCACCCCGCCCGTGCCATAGACGATCCGCTCCTCCGCCGAATAGCCCCGCACGATATAGTCGGGCGCTTCCAGGATCGGGGGCACCTCGCCCGACGGCGCGGCCCGCGCACAGTCCGCTTCACACAGGAAGATCGGCCCAGTCTCCGCATAGGGATGGGCCGACGAAAACGGCCGGTGCGCGAGGATCAGGTAGGTCTCTCCCTTGGGCGTCGCGCCAAGGCAATGGCGGCAGGGATAGGCCGAACCGTCCGAGACATGCCGCTCCACCGGGGCGCCATAACTGTCCCGCCCCGTTTGGCGGATCTCCCGAACCACGTCGCTTGGAAGGGCTTCGAATGTCACGTTCATCACTGGTCTCCTTTGCTTGTCCCCACATCGCCCGGGTCACTGCCCCGGTCGACCCGGATCCTGCGGAATGCGCCCGATGACCCGGCGCGCGACGATCATCGGCGGCGGGGTGATCGGCGGCGGCTGGGCCGCGCGGTTCCTGCTGAACGGCTGGGACGTGTCGGTCTTCGATCCCGACCCTGAGGCCGAACGCAAGATCGGCGAGGTTCTGGCGAACGCCCGCCGGTCGCTCCCCGGCCTCTACGACCGGCCCCTGCCGGCGGAAGGGCAGCTCATCTTCCCCCAAAGCCTCGCAGATGCGGTCCGGGGCGCGGAGTGGATCCAGGAAAGCATCCCCGAACGCCTCGACCTCAAGCACCGCGTTCTGGGCGATCTTTCGGGACTCGCGGGCGAAGACACCGTCATCGGATCTTCAACCTCGGGCTTCAAACCTTCCGAACTGAACGAAAACGGCGCCCGGGCCATCGTCGCCCACCCGTTCAACCCGGTCTACCTTTTGCCGCTGATCGAACTCGTGGGTGACGCGGCCACTTGCGCGCGCGCGTCTGAGATCCTGCGCGGGATCGGCATGTACCCCCTTACACTCCGGAAAGAGATCGACGCCCATATCGCCGACCGCTTCCTCGAAGCGGTCTGGCGCGAGGCGCTCTGGCTGGTGAAGGACGGTATCGCCACCACCGAAGAGATCGACGAGGCGATCCGCATGGGCTTCGGTATCCGCTGGGCGCAGATGGGGCTTTTCGAGACCTACCGGATCGCCGGCGGCGAGGCGGGCATGCGCCACTTCCTCGCCCAGTTCGGCCCCGCGCTCAAATGGCCCTGGACGAAACTGATGAACGTGCCCGACTTCAACGACGATCTGGTCGATCTGATCGCGGGGCAATCCGACGCCCAGTCGGGCCACCGCACGATCCGCGAGCTTGAACGACTTCGCGACGACAACCTCGTCGCCATGATGCGGGCGCTCAAACGCACCGAAAGCGGCGCGGGCGGGGTGATCCACGCGCATGAAGCGGCGCTTCCGCGCCCCGACGACGTGGAGGGGATGCCGGTGACGGCCGCGCACCGGGTGCCCACAAGCTGGACGGATTACAACGGCCACATGAACGAAACCCACTACCTCGAAATCGGCTCCCGCGCCTCGGACCGGTTCATGGAACTGATCGGTGCCGATGCCGCCTATATCGAAAGCGGCTTCAGCTATTTCACGGCGGAAAACAACATCCGCTACTACGACGAGGTGCGCGCCGGAGAGGCCCTGACCGTCACGACGCAGGTTGTTGGCGCGGAAGGCAAAAAGCTCCACCTCCTGCAACGGATCCATGCCGAGGGGCGGGGCGAGGTCGCCACCCTCGAGACGCTTCTCATCCATGTCGACCTGACGACCCGGCGCTCGGTCCTTCCACCCCCTGAAATCGCCGGGAAGATCGCGGGCTATGTCGCCGCGCAGGCCCATCTTCCGCGCCCCGAGGGGCTGAAGATCGGGCCGGTCTGAGCGGCCGCAGTCCGGTGACGGGGGCTCTGCCCCCCTCGCCCTGAAGGGCGAGTCCCCCGGGATATTTCGGGCCACATGAAGATGCTAGCCCTGTGCCCAGGGCCCGTGCTGTCCCGACTTGCCGTCGTCGAGCCGCTCGAATCCGTGCAGCCCGAAGAAATCGCGCTGGCCCTGGATCATGTTCGCGGTGCCGCGCGCCGTGCGCATCGCGTCGAAATAGGCCAGCCCCGCCCCCAGCGCCGGCACCGCGACCCCGCGCTCGGCCGCAAGGGCCACGACCTTGCGCAGCGCGCCATGGGTGCGTTTGAGCCAGTCGGCGAAATAGGGCGCCATCATCAGGTTGCGGCCCGGATCGTCGCCAAGGGCGGCCGCCATGTCGTCGAGCATGTCCGAGCGGATGATGCAGCCCGCGCGCCAGATCTTCGCGATGGTGGGCAGGGGCAGATCCCAGCCGAACTGGTCCGACGCCGCGCCTATCATCCCGAAACCCTGCGCATAGCACAGGATCTTGCCCGCGATCAGCGCCTCTTCCATCCGGTTCACGGGCAGTTCTTCGGCGTCGATTGCCTGGGGCCCCGCGCCGAACAGCGCCTCCGCCGCGCGCCGTTCCTCCCGCCGCGACGACAGGTTCCGCGCCACCACCGCCGCCTCGATCACCGGGACGGGGGCGGCGAGATGCTGCGCCTCGATCGCCGTCCAGCGCCCGGTGCCCTTCTGCCCCGCCGCATCGGCGATCACGTCCAGAAGCGGCCCGCCCGTCGCGGCATCCGTTGACCCGGCCACCTTCGCCGAGATCTCGATCAGGAACGAGGCCAGCGGCCCTTCGTTCCACCCCGCGAAGACATCGGCGATCGCGCCCGCCTCCATCCCCAGACCGTCGCGCATCAGTCCGTAAACTTCGGCGATCATCTGCATATCGGCATATTCGATCCCGTTATGCACGGCCTTCACGAAATGCCCCGCCCCGGCCTCGCCCAGCCAGGCCGCGCAGGGTTCGCCCTCATAGTCGGCGGCGATCGCCGTCAGGACCGGGGCCACCCTGTCCCAGACCGCCCGCGTGCCACCGCCCATGATCGAGGGGCCATGGCGCGCGCCCTCCTCGCCGCCGGACACACCGATCCCGAGGAAGGGCAGATCGCCTGCCTCCTCCGCCCGGTGGTTGGTGTCGTGAAAGTTGGCGTTGCCCGCATCGATGATCAGGTCGTCATCGTCGAGAAGCGGGCGGAGCGCGGCGATCTGGGCATCGACCGCTTCGCCCGCAGGCACCATCAGTATGATCGCGCGCGGGCGCTTCAGCGCGGCGACAAGGGCCTCTTGGCTGTCGGCCCCCGTGATCCGCCCGGCCAGATCGCCCGCCCCCGCCACGAACGCTTCCGTGACGCTGTGCGTCCGGTTCCAGACCGCGATGCCGAAGCCCTTTTCCGCGATATTGAGCGCCAGCGCCGCGCCCATCGTTCCCAGCCCGACAAGGCCGATCTCCCGTTCGCTCATGGCGGTCATGTCCTCACCTGGTTCGATAGGCATATAGCCCAATTCCCTCCGCATCCCATGCCCCGGCGGGGATTGCCAGCCCGCCCGCCGCCCCGGATACTCCGCACAGCAGATCGAGGAAGCCCCGGGATGACCGATCAGACCAAGCGCCACGCCCGCTTCAGGGCGCTTCACGAGGGCCCGCGCCCCTTCCTTCTGCCCAATGCCTGGGATGCGGGATCGGCGCGGCTTCTGGCAAGCCGGGGGTTCCAGGCGCTCGGCACCACGAGCGCGGGATTCGCCTTCTCGAAGGGCCTGCGCGATTCCTTCGCAGGGCTCTCGCGTGAGGCGCTTCTCGAAAACGCCGCCGAGATCGCGGCGGCCACCGATCTTCCGGTCTCAGCCGATCTTGAAGACGGGTTCGGGGCCGCGCCCGAAACGGTGGCCGAAACGATCCGGCTTGCCACGGCGGCCGGGCTCGTCGGCGGCACGATAGAGGATGCGACAGGGGATGCGGACGACCCGCTTTACGATTTCGGCCTCGCGGTCGAGCGCATCGCGGCGGCGCGCGAGGCCGCGCGCGATCTGCCGTTCGTCCTGACCGCCCGGGCGGAGGGATTCCTCTGGGGCCGGCATGATCTCGACGACGCAATCCGGCGGCTTCAGGCCTTCGCCGAGGCCGGGGCGGATGTGCTCTATGCCCCGGGCCTCCCCAATCTCGACGCGATCCGCACTGTCTGCGCCTCGGTGGACAGGCCGGTCAACGTGCTGATGGGGCTCACAGGCCCCCGCTATACCGTGGATGAACTGGCCGAGGCCGGCGCGCGCCGGATCAGCACGGGTGGCGCGCTGGCGCGCACGGCGCTCGGGGCCCTTGCGCGCGCGGCGGACGAGATGCTGGGACAGGGCACCTTCGGTTTCGCCGAAGACGCGATGCCGAGCGACGAGATCACGGCACTGATGTCGGAGGAGAAGGCAGGCAATCGCGCTTAATCGCTGGAATTCAAGGGCTTCAGGCCCCTCTCACACGTAGATCTTGAACCGCTCCCGGATCGCCATATCCGTGCCCGGCGCGATCTGGTTCTGCGCCTGGCCCAGGATCGCCTCCTTCCGTGCCCGCGCCTTGTCGAGCAGGATGGGCCGCTTCGCCTCTTCCCACTCCTTCGGGCTCATCCGGTTGCCCACCACGGGATAGACGTATTCCGTCTGCATCAGCCGCAGCGTCTGGTCGGACCCCAGGTAATGCCCCGGCCCGTCAAGGCAGACCGCCTTGATCGCCTCGATCGACACCGCGTCCTCGGTCACGTCGATCCCGCGCACACAGCGCAGCGCCTGGCCCACGATATCGTCCCCGATCACCAGGCTTTCCTGGCAGAAGCCCAGAAGCGAAGCGTGCATCCCCACGGCCTCGTACACCATGTTGAGCCCGGCAAGCCCCGCAAGCGTGTTGGTGATCCCCTGCTCCCAGCCCGCCTGCATATCCGGCAGCTTGCTGTCCGAGATCCCGCCCGCCGCGCCACCCGGCAGGCCGTAGAACTTGTGCATCTGGGCACACCCCGCCGACAGAAGCGCCTGCTCCGCCGATCCGCCCGACATGGCGCCCGTCCTGAGGTCCGACACGAACGGCCAGGTGCCGAAGATCGCCGGATGCCCGGGCTTCACGGCATTCACATAGACGACACCCGCCAGGCATTCCGCCACCGCCTGCACGATGGCAAGCGCGATGGGCGCGGGCGCGGTGGCCCCCGCCTGCCCCGCCGACAACAGAAGCACCGGAAGCCCGGCGTGGATCGCCAGTTCCATCGCCATGCAGCTTTCTTCGGCGAACTTCATCGGCGGCACGACGAAGCAGTTCGAGTTCGACACGAAGGGCCGCGCCCGCCACGCCTCTTCCCCGCCCGCGATCATGTGCAGAAGCTCGACGCAGGGCCCGACATGGGCCGGCTCGGAAAACGACGTGCCGATATGTTTCTTCGTCCCCGCGCAGCAGGCGTAGATCGTGTTCAGATCCATCTCCAGGTTGTCGGCGATATCCCGGCAGACCATGGCGCGCTGGAAGAAATGCACGTTGTCGAGATGCTGGACGAGCCGCGCGGCCTCGTAAAGATCGGCCGCCGTCGATTCCCGGTAGTCGCCGGTCATCGCGTCGACGATATGCACCGCCGCGCCCGCCGTGCCGTAATGCACCCGGTTCCCCGACAGATCGAGGTCGAACTTCGGGTCGCGGCCATGCAGCGTGATGTTCCGCGCGGCCTTGGCCAGCATATCCTCGACCAGCGCGCGGGGATAACGCAGCCGGCCATCGTCGCCCAGGATCGCGCCCGCCGCCGTCATCGCCTCGACGCCCGAGGGCGGGGCCTGCGACAGACCCACCTCTTCCAACGCGTCGAGCGCGGCCTCGTGGATCCGCCGCATGCCCTCCTCGCTCAGGGGCTTGTAAAGCCCCCCTTCGAGCCCGGGGCGCACCGGGCGCAGATCCTCCGCCAGAGGCGCGGCCCTCAGTGCGACGCGCGCCGCACGCCCGCCCGCGCGGCGGCTCGCGCGCTCGCCCTCGCGCTCACCAATCTCCGTCATGCACGTATCCTTTCGTTGGACGGATCCCAAAGCGCCGTCCCGTCGGCCACCACGGCCCGGCGGCGGTCGCCGTAGATATCGACTTCAACCTCGGTGCCCGGCACCGCAAGCTCGGGCTTCAGCATGCCCATGGCGATCGAGCGGTTCACGCGATACCCCCAGCCGCCCGAGGTGGTTTCTCCCACCACCTCGCCGCCGTGCCAGAGGGTCGACATGTAAGGCGCATCCGCCGCACCCGCATCGACGGTCAGGGTGACGAAACGCTTCTTCAATCCTTGCTGGCGCTCGTTCTGAAGCGCGGCCTTGCCAGGGAAGTCCTGCGGCTTGTCGAACTTGATGAAACGATCAAGACCGGCCTCCAACAGGCTGTAATCCGTTGATAAATCGCCCTTCCAGGTGCGGTATCCCTTTTCCATGCGAAGGCTGTTCAGGGCCCACATGCCGAAGGGTTTCGCACCGGCCCCCAGCACCGCGTCGAAAAGCACGGGGATATCGTCATTCGGGGCATGGATCTCCCAGCCAAGCTCTCCGGCAAAGCTCACCCGCGCCAGCATCGCCTCCCGCCCCGCAACGGTCGCCGTCTGAAGGCTGAGCCATGGCAGGCTCAGATCGGCATCCTCAGTAAGCCCCGCGAACAGCGCCCGCGCCTCGGGGCCCGTCACGATCAGGGTCGAATAGTCCCGGCTGTGATCGGTGAGCGTCAGTCCCTCCGGCAGTGCCCGTGCCAGAAGCTCGTAATCGTGCCACTGCGCCGTGGCTGCCGTGATCAGCGTGAAATGCTCCTCCGCATGGCGCAGAACTGACATCTCGGTCAGGATCCGCCCGCGACGATCCGGGAAATAGGCCAGGTTCATCCGGCCGACCTTCGGCAGCGCGCCCGCGATCCGGCCCCTCAGCCAATCCGCCGCCCCTGCCCCGGACAAGTTGAACCGCGAAAACCCGGGCAGGTCGAGAACGCCCACATGATCGCGCACCGCCTCGCATTCCTCGCGGATCCGCGCCTCCCACGGGCCCGTCCGCTCCCAGGTCTGGGTCGTCTCTTCCGAGGTGTCGTCACCGGGCCTCGCGAACCAGTTCGCCCGCTCCCAGCCGTTATAGGCCCCCATCTGCCCGCCAAGCTCGACCACCCGCTCGTGAACGGGCGAAACCTTCCGGTTCCGGCCTGCGGGCCATTCGTGCCAGGGGAAGTGCATGGCGTATTCGTGGCCGTACACCTCGATCCCCTTGGCGTTGCAATACGCCTGATCGGTGTAATCCGTATAACGCCGCGGGTCGCAGGACCACATGTCCCATTCCGTCTGGCCTTCCATCACCCATTCGGCCAGCACCTTGCCCGCGCCGCCCCCCTGGGCGATGCCGAAGGTGAAGACGCAGGCCTCGAAGGCGTTGGGCACGCCCGGCATCGGCCCCAGAAGCGGCATGCCGTCGGGCGCATAGGGAATGGGGCCGTTGATCACCCGGCTGATCCCCGACCGCCCCAGAAGCGGCACGCGCGCCATCGCGTCCTCGATGTAGAATTCCAGCCGGTCCAGATCGTCGGGGTAAAGCTGGAAGCTGAAATCGTCGGGCATCGGATCGTCCGGCGTCATCCAGTGGCCCTTGCAGTTCCGCTCATAGGGGCCGAGGTTGAAGCCATTCTTCTCCTGCCTGAGGTAGTAGGAGATATCGACGTCGCGCAGCAGCGGCAGCTTCCGGCCCTCGGCCTTCGACCATTCCGCGATTTCCGGGATCTCTTCCGACAGAAGATACTGGTGGCTCATCACCATCATCGGCACCGTGCGCCCGCCGAAGGGCCTGAACCACTCGCCCACCTGCTGGGCGTAATAACCCGCGGCGTTCACCACGATTTCACAACGTATATCGCCCTTCTCGGTGTGAACGATCCACTCGCCGTTATCCCGCGAGATCCCCGTGGCCGGGGTAAAGCGGTGCACCTGCGCGCCGGCATCTCGCGCACCCTTGGCCAGCGCCTGGGTCAGCTGCGCGGGATCGATATCGCCGTCTGTCGGATCGTAAAGCGCGCCCTTGATGTCATGGGTTTCGATGAACGGGTAACGCGCCCTGATCTCGTAGGGCGAGATGATTTCCAGATCGATGCCCTGGTACTGGCCCATACCGCGCGCCCGCTCGAATTCCTGCATCCTTTCCTTCGAATGCGCGAGCCGGATCGAGCCGGTAACGTGGTAATTCATCGGGTAGTCGACCAGATCGCCGAGGCCCCGGTAGAGCTCGGTCGAATAACGCTGCATGTTCATCACCGACCAAGAGGTCGAGAAGGTCGGCACATTCCCCGCCGCATGCCAGGTTGAGCCTGCGGTGAGTTCGTTCTTCTCCAGAAGCACGCAGTCCGACCACCCGGCCCGCGCCAGATGAAACAGCGCCGACGCGCCCACCGCGCCGCCCCCGATGATCACGACCCGCGCCGTCGTCGGCAGATCCGCCATAGTCCCTCGCCCTTTCCGTCAGTCTCGCCTGCGCGGGAATTATCTCGCCGTGCAGGATAGGTTTCAATTCCACCTTCGGATCGTTATTGATCGAAAAAACCGATCAGCGAACGATGCAGATAGAGCTTATTGAGACGTTTCTGGACCTGTGCGAGACGCGGAACTTCAACCGCACGGCGGAGCGTCTGGGGATCACCCAGTCCACCGTGTCGGGCCGGGTGCAGGCGCTGGAACGCGCGCTTGGCGCGCGGCTCTTCCGGCGCAGCCGTTCAGGCACCGAACTCACGACCCCGGGCCTTCGCTTCGAGCCCCATGCCCGCGCGCTGCGCCTGTCCTGGACAGAGGCGACGCGCGCCGCGCGGGGCGGCGAGGACGCGCCGCCCACGCTCAGGCTCGGCATCCAGCACGATCTCGTCACCAGCCATGCGGGCGAATGGATCGACACGCTTCGAACCGCGCTTCCCGATGCGGCCTTCTACGTGGAGGGCGATTTCTCGGCCCAGATCTGCATCGACCTGATGGCGGGCGACCTCGATTTCGGGATTCTCTTCACGCCGAAGCCCCATCCAGACCTGCATTTCGAAAGCCTGGGCGACGTGACCTACCGCATGGTCTCGACCGAGACCGGGGCGCTCAATTCGGTGCGGCGAGAGACCTATATCCTCGGAAACTACTCCCCCGCCTTTTCCCGCACCCATGCAGAGCTTCTGCCCCATCTGTCCGCCGCCCCCGTCTCGAGCGGCCAGGACAACGTGGTGGCGGGGCTTCTGTCGGCGCTTGGCGGCACGGCCTATCTTCGCGAAGATACCGGCCTCGCGCTTGCCGCGCTCGGCGGTGTCTGGCCGGTCGAGGATGCGCCGCCGATCCGGCAGCCGGTCTTCGCCGCCGTGCACCTGAGAAACCGCCACCGCGCCCATCACCGCCGGATGATGACGCTCGGGCGGCGCTATCTTGCCGGGGATCGCGACGCGGCACGGGGCTGACGGGCGGCGGCGTGGCGGTCAGGCCCCGGCGAAGGTTCCGCCCTCTTCCGCCAGCCGCACGATCCGTGCACTGGGCGTCCACACGACGGGATCTTCCTTTGCAAGTTCCTGAAGTTGCACCAGAATTTTCCGCATCCCCAGCGTATCGGCGTAATGCATCAGCCCCCCGCGCCAGCGCGGGAAACCGTAACCCAGCACCGTCACCAGATCGATATCGGCGGCCGAAGCCGCGATCCCGTCCTCGAGGATATCCGCCGCCTCGTTGATCATCGCCAGAAGAAGCCGCCGCCGGATCTCGTCCGCGCCGTACTCCACCCGCGCGACCTTGGCGAAATGCGCCTCCTCGCGCACCAGATCCTCCACCAGCGGATCGACGACCTTGCCGCCGCCGCCCGGGTAGCGGTACCAGCCGACGCCGGTTTTCCGCCCGAGCCGGCCTTCCGCCACCATCCGGTCGCCGATCGGGATATAGCGCCGGGCCGGGTCGCGGGTGGCATCCTGCCGCCGCCGGTTGGCATGCGCGATGTCGAGGCCCGACATGTCCTGCGCCTCGTAAGGGCCCATGGCGTAACCGAATTCCACCATCGCCTCGTCGAGTTCCCAGGGATTCGTCCCGTCCATCAGCAACGTATCGGCGGCCTCGCGGTAGCGGGCGAGGATGCGATTGCCGATGAACCCGTCGCAGACGCCCGCCAGCACCGGCACCTTCCTGAGACGCTTCGCCAGCGCATAGCCCGTGGCGAGCGCGGTGTCGGATGTTTCGGCCCCCCGCACGATTTCCAGAAGCTTCATGATATGCGCCGGGGCGAAGAAATGGAGGCCGAGAACGCGGGAGGGATCGCGGGTTTGGGCCGCGATCTCATCGATATCGAGGTAGGAGGTGTTGGTGGCGAGGATCGCGTCCTTGGACAGCGCGCCGTCGAGGGCGGCGAAGACGCTGTGCTTGACTTCCATCGCCTCGAACGCGGCTTCGATGGCGAGGGTGGCGGGGGCGGCGCCCGCGTAATCGGTGGTGATTTCGGCGCGGATGGCGGGGGCGCGGAGGCCACGCGCCTCGGCACCGGCGATGAGTTTTGCGATCCGCGCCTCGGCGCGGGCCGCGGCCTCGTCGTCGGTTTCGATGAGAGTGACGGGGAGGCCCGCGCCGAGGCAGGCATAGGCGATGGCCGCGCCCATGGTGCCGCCGCCGACGATGGCGATGCGGTCGAGAGGCGCGGGATCGGTTGCGGCGATACCGGGGGAGGGCTTCGCGGCGCGTTCGGCGAAGAAGAGGTGGCACAGGGCGCGGGCCTGGGGGCCTTCGCGGAGGGTGAGGAAGGCGTCGCGCTCGGCCGCCATCGCCTCGCGGAAGGGCGTGGTGGCGCTGGCTTCGACAAGATCGAGCGCACGCGGCGGGGCGATCTGGCCGGCCATCTTGCGGGCGGCGGTGCGGCGGGCCTCTTCCAGGGCGTCGGGATCGGGTTCGGGGGCCGGCAAGGCCGATGTGGCGGGGCGGTTCGCTGGCAGACCGGCGCTGAGCGCAGCGGCGACGGAATTATCGGAAACACCGTCTATCAGACCGATTTCAAAGGCTTTTTCGGCGTTCACCGGACGGCCGCCCGATATCATCCGCGCGGCTTCCCCGAGGCCCACAAGGCGTGGCAGGCGTTGCGTTCCACCGGCGCCCGGGATCACGCCCAGCGTCACCTCGGGCAGCCCAAGCTGCACCCCCGGCGCGGCGATCCGCATCGCGCAGGCCAGCGCGATTTCAAGCCCGCCGCCCAGCGCCACGCCGTTTATCGCCGCGATCCAGGGCACCGGCGAGGCCTCGATCGCATCCAGCACGTCGGGCAGGTGCGGCGGCTGGGGCGCGCCGTCGAATTCACGCGCATCGGCCCCGGCGGCGAAGGCGCGGCCCTCGCCGGTGACGACGACGCGCGTGAGGCCCGGTTCGGCGGCGGCCCAGCCGAGCGCCTCCATCAGCCCCTGGCGCATGGGCTGCCCGATGGCGTTCACGGGCGGGTTGTCGAGGGTGACGATGCCGGCGTCGCCCTCGCGGTGCCAGGTGACGCTCATTCGGCCTCCGCCTTCAGGAAACCGTGGGTGTCGATCAGGTCGAGAAGCTCGCGCAGCGAGGTTTCGACCGGCTGCCCGGAGGTATCGAGCCGCGCGTCGGCGCGGCCATAGACGGGCTCGCGCGCTGTCAGGAGCGCGCGCAGCTGGGTCATCGCCTCGGGGTTGCCTGCCATGGGCCGCGTGTCGCCCTGGGCGCGGACGCGGGCCATGTGTTCCTCGGGCGTGGTGCGCACCCAGATGGTGTGAAACCGGGTGAGAAGCGTCGCGTAAGTATCTGGTTCCGCGACGATTCCGCCTGCGACAGCAAGGATCGCCGCGTCGTGACCCTCGATGATCCGGCCCAGCGCCTCGGCCTCCATCGCACGGTAGCCGTCCTGCCCGTAAAGCGCCATGACTTCGGCAAGCGGCATGCCCGAGGCGGCCTCGATCTCGCGGTTGAGTTCGACGAAGGGCAAGCCCAGCGCCGCGCCCGCACGAGCCCCCAGGGTGGATTTCCCGGCGCCCCGCAGCCCGATCAGCGCGATCCGGCGGGCCCGGCGCGGGCCTGCCCCGCCCGGGGACAGCGTATCGAGCACCGCGCGGCGGGTGGCCGCGGAGGCGGTGCGGAAGGCCTCGGCCACGCGGAGGGTGTCGGATGTCCAGGGATCGTCCTCGCCCACCAGCCATTCGATCCGCAGATCGAGCGCGGCGGCGACATGGGACAGAAGCGCGATCGAGATGTTGCCGTCGCCCGCCTCGAGCTGTGCGAGGTAGCGGGGCGAGACGCCGGATCGGTCGGAGAGCACCCGGCGGGGGATGTTCTTCATCTCGCGGGCGCGGCGGACGCGGGCACCGACCTGCGCCATCAGGCGATCTGTCTCGGGGTTCTTGTGGGCGTCCTTTGCCATCCGCGTCAGGCCTCGTCCGGTTCCAGAAGCGGCTCGACCAGCGCGCGGATATCGTCGGGGGCGGCACGTTTGCGAAATTCGTTCGCGACGGTGAAGACGCAGACGAAGCGGCCCTCGAAACAGAGCGTGCCGTTCTGGAGGCCGTTCACGCGGAAGGCGATGGACGAGGTGCCGAGCCGGGTTGGCGCGACCTCGCAGATCAGCCGGTGGCGCGGCGTGACGGGCGCGCGGAAATCGAGCGACATGTGCATGAAGGGCGTGCCGACGTTGCGATCGAGTTCAAGCTGGAACCAGCCCTGTCCCAGGTGGCCTTCCCACCAGGCGTTGATCGCGTCGAGCGCGAACCACGGGATGCGCGCGGTGTAGACGATCCTCGCCGGGTCGCAATCGCCCCATGTGACGCGGATTTCGTGGGCGTAGGGCAAAGGCCGCCTCAGTAGGTTTCGACGTGGTACCGTCCCTCTTCGCGCATCGTGTCGCGCAAGGCAATCCATTGCTGGCCCGTGCTTTCGGCGATGTTGGTGAGGGTGCGTTCGATCCCTTCCTCCATGCCGCGAAGGCCGCAGATGTAGATATGGGTCTTCGGATCCTGGAGGAGATCGGCCACGATCTCTTCCTCCGCCTGCATCCTGTCCTGCACATATTCCTTGGGTTGGCCGCCCACGCGGCTGAAGACGAGGTGCTGATCGAGCAGCGTTTTTGGCACCTTCTTAAGGGGGCCGAAGTAAGGAAGGCTTTCGGGAGCGCGCGCTCCGAAAAACATGGTCATTCCGCCGGATTTCGCGCCCGCGGCGCGCTGGCGGCGCATGGTGAAGGCGCGCATTGGGGCAGAGCCGGTGCCTGTGCAGATCATCAGAAGCCGCGCTTCGGGATCGTCGGGGATCAGGAAGGTGGCGCCGAAGGGGCCGGTGACCTGCACCTCGTCGCCCACCTTCAGATCGCACAAGTAGTTGGAGGCAATGCCCTTTTCCTCGCGCTTCACGGTGAGCGAGAGGTTGTTGTAATTTGGCCGTTCACCGTCGCGGGGGCTGGAGACCGAGTAGAGCCGCGGAAGATGGGGTTTGCCGGCCGCGTCGGATCCCGGCGGGATGATGCCCAGGGACTGGCCTTCGAGCACCGGGAAGGGCTGCCCGCCGAAATCGAGGATGATGTGGCGGACGTCGTGGGCGGGGTCGTCGGTGAGACGGAAATTGCCGGTGACTTTCGCGACAGCCGGCTTCGCGGCGGTGTAGAGATTTACCGTTGGTTTCGAGGCACTTGCAGGCGGCTTTGCCTTGCCCCCTGCCCCGGAATGCGCCTCGGCCAGAAGGGCCGCAACGGCCTCGTCGAACGCCTCGAGCCCGCCCTCGGCCTCGCCGGTATCGGGGAGGTCTTCCTGAGGGGGGAGTTCGTCCCAGGCGTACTGGTCTTCGAGGGAATACGGCGTGAGCACGACGCGCCATTCGTCGATCGAGCCGGTGGGGCAGACCGGGATGCAATCCATGCAGTGATTGCAGATCTCGGGATTCACCACGACGTTGTCGTCATTGTGCTCTATCGCATTGATAGGACAGGTATTTTCGCAAGTGTAACAGCGAATGCAGATCTCGGGGTCGATCAGGTGCTGCTTGATCGGCTTGTTCATCGCACGCGTCCTTTACCTTTCGCCGCCGCCTGTGGTTAACGCCCGATCCGGGAATTTCCGGAAAGTCACACGCTGTACACCGGGCGTACACAGCCCGTACACCGCGCGAACGTTAACGCAAAGTGCGCGGCAACCGGGGCTGCGTGCGTTAACCATTAACCTTTCGCCTCAGGCCATGTGCAATTTCACGTATTCGAAATCGCCCGGCTTGTTGTCGATCCCGACTTTCGGCGGCGCGATCCAAGAGGCGTATTGCCCGGGCTCGAAACAGGGCTTCATCAGGCTCTGGATGAAATCGCCGTCGGCCTTGGTGGGCAGCCAGTCGCCCTTCTTCGCGTCATACTCTTCCCGCGAAATGAGCCGGCCCTCGGGATCGAAGGGCTGGTTCGCGAAGACGCCGATCTGGCGGTGGAAGGCCTGGTGGGGGAGTTTCAGTTCAAACTCGATATTGGCCTTCGAGATGATCTTGTTCCAGCGCCCGATCCCGCCCGAGGCGTCGCGGATGTAATCGTCGCGGAGCCGCATGTTGATCGCCGTGAGCGCGGGCACCTCGCGTTCGACGATCGTACCGCAGTCGAGATCGAGGATGTTGTAGGTGTCGCCTTGCAGCCGGTGATCGTCTTCGATCCGGTGCTCCATGTAGCGGCCCTTGATGCCGGCGCTGAAGGCGTTGGCGGCGTTGGTGGAGACTTCGGACCCGAAGAGATCGAGCGAGAGCGAATAGTGCAGGTTCAGCTTCTTCTGGATCGTGGGCAGATCGATCACGCCCATGTCGCGGATCTTGCCGATGTCGTAAGGGTCGGTGATGCCGGCGGCGTTCATCGCCTCGACCGTGGCCTGAATGGTGCGGCCCACGCCGGTTTCGCCGACGAACATGTGATGCGCCTCTTCCGTCAGCATGAAGCGGCAGGTGCGCGACAGGGGATCGAAGCCCGATTGGGCAAGGCTTTCGAGCTGCATTTTGCCGTCGCGGTCGGTGAAATAGGTGAACATGAAGAACGAGAGCCAGTCGGGCGTTTCCTCGTTGAAGGCGCCGAGCATGCGGGGGGCTTCGTCGGAGCCCGAGGAGCGGCGGAGAAGCTCGTCGGCCTCTTCGCGCCCGTCCTTCCCGAAATACTTGTGGAGGAGATAGACCATGGCCCAGAGGTGGCGGCCCTCTTCGACATTGACCTGGAAGAGGTTGCGCATGTCGTAAAGCGACGGGGCGGTGAGGCCGAGGAACTTCTGTTGTTCGACGGAGGCCGGTTCGGTATCGCCCTGGATCACGATCAGGCGGCGGAGCATGGCGCGGTATTCGCCCGGCACTTCCTGCCAGGCCGGTTCGCCGGCGTGTTCGCCGCAGGGGATGACGCGTTCCTCGTTCTGGGGGGCGAGGAGGACGCCCCAGCGGTATTCGGGCATCTTCACGTAATCGAACTTGGCCCAGCCCTTGGGATCCACGCTGACGGCGGTGCGGAGGTAGACCATGGATTGCTGGAAGTTCCGGGGGATCAGATCGTTCCACCAGTTGATGTAGCCCGGATGCCATTTTTCGAGGGCTTTGAGCACCTTGCGGTCGGAGCTTAGCCCGACATTGTTGGGGATCTGGGTGTCGTAGCTGACGTTGATGAGATCTAGCATGAGGGGTCTCCGGGTTTTTTTGGGTCGGAAGGTGGGGTGAAACCCCACCCTACGGGGTTGGGCCGGTCATGAGCGGGGTTCCGAGAGCATGGGGCGTAGGGTGGGGCTTCACCCCACCGCGCGAGGCCGGGCCGGTCATGCACGGGATTCCGTGAACATGGGGCGTAGGGTGGGGTTTCACCCCACAGCGCGAGGCCGGGTCGGTCATGCACGGGGTTCCGTGAACATGGGGCGTAGGGTGGGGTTTCACCCCACCGTTCATTGGTCGTGGGGAGGCGGCCATCACACACGCTCCATGTCGAGATCGGCGCGGAGGCCCGAGCCGTAGCGTTTGAGCGCCCCGGTTTCGCCCACCGCGTTGGGGCGGTTGAAGATCCAGTTCTGCCAGGCGGTGAGGCGGCCGAAGATGCGGGTTTCCATGGTTTCCGGCCCCGCGAAACGGAGGTTCGCTTCCATCCCCGTCATGGCGTCCGGCGAGAAGGAGGCGCGTTCTTCCATGAAGATGCGGATCTCGTCATCCCAGTCGATGTCGTCGAGGATCATGGTGACGAGGCCCAGTTCGTCGGCCTCTTCGGCCTCGAGCGCTTCGCCGATGTTGTTCTCGGCCTCGGACAGGGCCGCGTCGTCGCCGAGGAACCGGGTGGCGAGGCGGGTGAGGCCGTTCGACATCGGGTAGCGGCCGAAATTGCCATCCGACAGGCGGATCGTGGCGAGCGGGCGGTTATCGCCCTCGAACTCATCCTCCATCATGTAGGTGCGGTCGACGGACCAGAGGAGTTCGGCCAGCACGCCCGCGAAACAGGAGCCGTGTTCGACAAGCGCCACCATGGAGCGGGAGGTGAGATCGACGCGCTTGAGGACGCGTTTCCAGTAGTGGAGGATCTCAGTTGCAAGCCAGTCGTCCATCCCGAGAAGCGCGGCCTCGTGGGCGATCACCTGTTCGGGATCGCCCTGGGTTTTGAAGACGAGAAGCCCCGCCTCGCGTTCGTTGAGGCGGAGGTGGAGGATGGCGTCGTCAAGCTCGCGCGCGAGGCGGAGCATCCAGGTGGCGGCGCCTTCTTCGTGGAGGGCCTGCGGGTTGGCGGGCGGCGCGCCGTCCGGCCCGTGGATCGTGAGCGTCGCGATGCGGGCGGCGCGGTCGACGGTGACTTCGAGCGCGGAATAGGTGACGCCGTCATCCGTGAACGTCCGGTCGAGCGGGGTGAGGGCGATGCCGGTGAGGCCGTCGGGCTTTGCCGAGCTTTCGGCAAATTCGCGGGCGCGGGCGGCGACGGTTTCGTCGAATTTCGCGTTTGGGATCACCTCGTCGACCAGGCGCCAGTCTTTCGCGCGCCTGCCCTTCACGCCTTCCTCGACCGAGCAGAAGACATCCGCCAGGTCGCGGCGGACGCGGCGCTTGTCGGTGACGCGGGTGAGGCCGCCGGTGCCCGGGAGGACGGCGAGGAGCGGCACTTCCGGCAGGGCCACCGAAGACGACGCATCGTCAGTCAGCATGATGTGGTTGCAGGCAAGCGCCAGCTCATAGCCGCCGCCCGCGCAGGCGCCGCGGATGGCGGCGATGTATTTCTGGCCCGAGTCCTCTTCCGCCGCCTCGTAGGTGTTGCGGGTTTCGTTGGTGAACTTGCAGAAGTTGACCTTGTGGGCATGGGCCGCGCCGCCCAGCATGCGGATGTTCGCGCCGGCGCAGAAGACGCGATCCTTGCCCGAACGGAGGATGACGACCTTCACCTCGGGGTGTTCGAAGCGCATGCGCTGGACGATATCGGCGAGTTCTATATCCACGCCCAGGTCGTAGGAATTGAGCTTCAGTTCGTAGCCGTCGAAAAGCCCGCCCGCCTCGTCGACATCCATGAAGAGGGTGGCGACGGGGCCGTCATATTCGACTCGCCAGTGGCGGTATTTCGACGGGTCTGTCTGGAAATCTATGACGGTGGACATGCGCCCCCTCCCTGTCGCGTGTGTATGCAATTTAGTGCATTAAACATCGGCAGTAAACCGGCAAATCCCTGTCTTGTCCTGCACTATAATGCACCTCTCGCCGCATGGCGGACCGCGCTGACTTCGCCCCTGAGCCAGTCGGGCGTGAGCCCCATGACCGGATCGCGATCAAGGCGCGCCTCGGCCAGATGCGCGGCGGCGATGTCGGCCAGGCGGCGTGCGGCGTTCACCCGGCCCATGGCGAGCTTCAGCCGCGCATTGGCAAGCTGGATCACGGCCTGGGCCACGAAGCGGGCGCGGCTGTTCTGGTGGGCGGCCATCCAGACGGCTTCGAGCACCTCGTGGCATTCCCAGAAGAACCCCTGGTCGTAGAGGTCGAGCCCGGTCGACCAGGCCGCGCTGACCGCCAGATCTTCTTCGGTCATGCCGCGGCGGACGGTGGATCTGACGTCGGCGAACATCGCCTCGTCATGGCGCGGGGTGCGGCCGGGGACATAGGCGTGCGGCGGGATCATGCGGGCACCGGCCCCGCGGCCTCGATCCGGGCGAGGCGGCGGGTGAAGTCGGTGATGGCGGCGAGGGTTTCCTCGGCGCGGTCGTGATGGGGGGCATGGCCCGCGCCCTCGGGCATCACGACATCGACGGGGGCGTAGCTGCGCGCCGCGAGTTCGTCGATCTGGGCGCGGGTGCCGTAGGGATCGGCGGTGCCCTGGATCGCGAGGATCGGGATGCGGAGGTAATCGATCACCTCGGCCACCGACCAGTCGCGGAAGCCCGGATCGAGCCAGGCGTCGTTCCAGCCCCGGAAGGCGATGTCGGGGTGATCGTGGTGGCGGGCGAGGCGGGCGCGCAGATCGCCGGTCTCGTAGGCCTCTTTCGCGCGGGCGATTTCGGCAAGGCCCATCTCTTCGGTGAAGAAATGCGGGGCAATGAGGATGAGGCCGCGGACGCGGTGATCTTCGACCGAGCCCGCATGGATGGCGGCGATGGTGGCCCCGTCGGAATGGCCCATCAGGATGGCACGGTCGATCCCCGCGGCGTCGAGCACCTGCGGAAGCACCTCTGTCGCCTCGCGCGTCATGTAATCGAGCGGGCGGGGCAGATCGGCGGGATCGGACCGGCCATAGCCCGCGCGGGAATAGGCGAGAACGCCCAGCCCCGTCGCCTCGGCCAGCCGTTCGGGCGTGTCACGCCAGAGGCCGACGGAACCCAGGCCCTCGTGCAGCATCACGATCTGAAGGCCGTCCCCCGGCCCCCAGCGGCGGGCCTCGAGCCGCTTGCCTCCTGGCCTCAGCGCCTCCATCACCGGCCCTCGCGCAGTCGGAAACGCTGGATCTTGCCGGTGGCCGTCTTCGGCAGATCGTCGACGATTTCGATCCAGCGGGGGTATTTCCACTTGCCGATCCGCTCCTTCACATGCTCGCGCAGGGTTTCGGCGCGGTCGGCGAAGGCGCGGTCTTTCAGCACGATGAAGGCCTTGGGTTTTTCCAGCCCGTCCTCGTCGCGATGGGCCACCACGGCGCTTTCGAGCACGGCGGGGTGCGAGGCCAGCGCCTGTTCTACCTCGAAGGGCGAGACCCAGATGCCGGAGACCTTGAACATGTCATCGGTGCGCCCGCAATAGACGAAGCGGCCGTCGGCGCGGCGTTCGTACTTGTCGCCGGTGCGCGTCCATTCGCCTTCGAAGGTGGCGCGGCTTTTGCCCCGCTGGTTCCAGTAGCCTTCGGCGGCAGACGCGCCGCGGACGAGGAGTTCGCCCACCTCGCCGGGCGCGACCTCTGCCCCGTCTTCGTCGACGAGGCGAAGCTCGTAACCCGGCACCGCGGTGCCCGAGGTGCCGTAGACCACGTCGCCCGGCGCGTTCGAGAGAAAGATGTGCAGCATCTCGGTCGAGCCCACGCCATCCATGATGTCGGTGCCCCAGAGGGCGGCCCATTTGCGGCCCACCTCTTCGGGCAGCGCCTCGCCGGCAGAGATACAGGTGCGGATCGGGGCCTCCGGCGGGGCCGCGGCCTCCCAGTGGTGGAGGAGGGCGGCGTAAAGCGTCGGCACGCCGCAATAGATCGTGGGCTTCTGGGTGCCGATCACGGCGCTGACCGTTTCGGGCGTGGGGCGGCCGGGGTAGAGGATCGCGGTCGCGCCCACCGACATCGGGAAGGTCATGGCATTGCCGAGCCCGTAGGCGAAGAAAAGCTTGGCGGCGGAGAAGACGGTGTCATCCTCGCGGATCTGAAGCGTTTTCGCCCCATAGGTGTCGGCGGTAGCCTTCAGCGCGGCGTGGACGTGTTTCACCCCCTTGGGCCGGCCGGTGGAGCCCGAGGAATAGAGCCAGAAGGCGACCTCGTCGTCGGACGCCTCGGCGGGCGGCGCGGCCGGGGCGCCCGCGATGAAATCGGCATGGGCCACCGTGCCTTCGGGCGCCGCGCCGCCGATCACGACGATTTCGCGCAGGAGCGGGCTTTCCCCGATCACCGGTTCGATCACCGGCCAGAGGGGGGCGGAGACGAAGAGGATGCTGGCGCGGCTGTCGGCCAGGATCTCGCCATAGACCGGGGTGGCGAGAAGGTTGTTGAGGGGGACGGGGATGATCCCCGCGCGCATCGCGCCCCAGAAAATCACCGGGAATTCCAGCGTATCGAGGCAGAGCATGAGCGCGCGGTCTTCCTGGCGGTAGCCCGCGCGGACGAGTGCCCCCGCGAGGCAGGCGCTCTGATGGGCGAGGTCGCCATAGGTCAGCGTCCGGGGGCTTTCGCCCGCCTCGATAAAGGCGGGTTTGTCGCCGCGCCCCTCTTCAAGATGGCGGTCGACGAAATAGCGGGCGGCGTTGCCCATGGTTATCCTCCCTGCCCGGTTCCGGGTCTGTCTTTATGCGCTATAGTGCCATCGGTCTTTCAGAACTCAATCTTCATTTTGGCCGAAATACTCCGGGGGGCCGCCCGGCACGGGCGGCGGGGGCAGCGCCCCCTCTAGATCAGCCCCAGGAGCCGGGCGGCGTTGTTCTTCAGGATATCGGGCCGGATCTCGTCGCGGATCGCGATCCCTTCGAAATCCGAAAGCCAGCGTTCGGGGGTGATCATCGGCCAGTCGGAGCCGAAGAGCACCTTCTTCTTCAGGATGGAATTGCAGTATTTCACTAGGATTTCGGGGAAGTATTTCGGCGACCAGCCCGAGAGGTCGATATAGACGTTGGGCTTGTGCTGGGCGACCGCGAGCGCCTCTTCCTGCCAGGGGAAGGACGGGTGGGCGAGGATGATCCTGAGGCCCGGGAAATCGACGGCCACGTCATCCATATAGATCGGGTTCGAGTATTTGAGCCGCATCCCGTTGCCCCCCGGCATGCCCGAGCCCACGCCGGTCTGGCCGGTGTGGAAGAGCGCGATGCAGCCCTCTTCCTCCAGCACCTCGTAAAGCGGGTAGGCCATGCGGTCGTTGGGGAAGAAGCCCTGCATGGTGGGGTGGAACTTGAAGCCCTTCACCTTGTAGTCGCGGATCAGGCGGCGGGCCTCGCGCAGCCCCGTCTTGCCTTTCCAGGGGTCGATCGAGGCGAACTGGATCAGCACGTCGGCATGTTCGGCCACCTGTTCGGCCACCTCGTCGTTGCTGTAGCGGCGGTAGCCAGTTTCGCGTTCGGCATCGACCGGGAAGATCACCGCGGCGATGTTCTGGGCGCGGAAATGGGCGGCGGTTTCGGGGATCGTGGGCGGGTGTTTCCAGGGCGCGCGGAAATATGCCGCCATGGTCGCCTGCAGATCGTCATAGCCGTCGTCGGCATGGCAGCCGCAGGGTTCCTCGGCATGGGTGTGGATGTCGATCGCGCGGATCTTGTCGATATCGATCATGGGGTGTCTGTCCCGATACGGATGACGCAAGGGGCGTCGCTGTAAAGCCGCTCCACCAGCCCGGCGCGGCGCGTGAGAAGGCGGCGGAAGTTGAGGTTGCCCTTTGCCGTGACCTCTCCCTCCGCCATCGAGGGCGGATCGGCGAGGATCATCACGCGAGCGATGCGGGTGGCGCTGCCGCCGGTGGACCAGGGCGCAAGGCGGGTGCGGATTTCGTCGGCGGCGTCCGGGGCGAGGCGTGCCGCGCCGTCGTCGGGCTCATGCGCCAGCCCCGCGGCGGGGAAGGCCAGAAGCCCCACCTCGTCCCGCCCCTCGCCGGTGAGGGCGATATCCTGCACGAGGCCCTTCAGCGCGCCCAGGATTTCGAGCCTGAGCGTCGCGGCGCGGACCCAGGTGCCCGTCATGAGCTTGAAATCCTCGGTCAGCCGCCCGTCGAAGCGAAGGCCCCGGCCCATGTCGGCCGCGTCGACGAAGCGCATGGCGTCGCCCGACAGGAAGAAACCTTCCTCGTCGAAGGCCTCGGCCGTGCGCACGGGATCGTTCAGGTAGCGCTTGAAGACGTTCGGCCCCTTGACCCGGATCTCGTAGCGCCCGTCGCCATCCGGCACCGCCTTCACCGTCACGCCCGTCATGGGCACGCCCACGATGCCCGCGACATTGGCCGTGCCCTCGTGCTGGACGAGGCAGGCGGGCGCGGTTTCGGTGAGCCCCCAGGAGGAGGTGAAGAGGGGGATGTCGCCCCGGACCTCGAGCGCCATCGCCTCGAGATCGGCCCAGATATCCTGCGGCAGCGAGGCGCCTGCGTAAAACAGCATGTCGAGATCGGTGAAGTAGCGTTCCCTGAGCGCCGGGTCGTCGCGCATCGCATCCCGGAGCATCGCAAAGCCCACGGGCACGTTGAAGGCGATGGTGGGGGCGATCTCGCGCGCGTTGCGGATGGTTTCGCCCACGAGCTGCGGCACCGGTTTGCCCGCATCGATATGCATCGAGCCGCCATGGGCGAGGACGAGGTTGAAGTTGTGCGACGAGCCGAAGACATGGTTCCACGGCAGCCAGTCGAGAAGCCTGGGCGGGCGGGTGCCGAGGAAGGGGAAGGCATCGGCGATCTGGGCCTGGTTGGCGCACATCATCGCGTGCGTCGTCTCGACCCCCTTGGGCGAGGAGGTGGAGCCCGAGGTCATCAGGATCTTCACCACCGTGTCGGGGCCGACCGCGGCGGCGGCCTCGCGGATATCGCCGCCTTCGCGGGCCAGCACGTCGAGACGGATCTGCGCCGCGCCGGCGTTGCGGCTGACGAGCTTCGGCAGGCCCGCGAACACCTCGAGCCCGAGCGCGCGCTGAAACGCCGCGCCATCGGCGGCATAGACCATCGCGGGGCGCACCCGGCGGGCGATGTCGGTGATATACACCTCGGCGCCCGGGATGAGGCTGTACTGTTCGGCCAATGGCACCGAGGGCACGCCGATCCGCTGGCAGGCGAGCATCAGAAGCGCGTGGTCGATGCCGTTGCCCGATAGGATCATCAGCGGCACGCCGGGCGCGATCCCGTGGGCGAGAAGCCCGCCGGCGAGCGCATCCACCGTTTCGCGCGCCTCGCCATAGGGCGTTTCGCGCCATCCCTCGCCCGCGCGTTCAGCGAGGAACAGCGCGTCGGGCGTCTCGGCCGCCCAGCGATCGAGCCAGTCGGTGGTGCGCGCCGCAGGCGGCGACATCCCGTATCCCGAGCGAAGAAGGATCGTGCCGTCGGCCCGATCCTCGCGGATCACCCTGTGCGGCTTCAGCAAAGTCATCCCGTGGCCTCCTCCCCTGCCCGTTCGACCGATCCGAGCATCTCCATCAGCCGCGCCCTGTCCTCTGTGCTGAGCCCGGCCGTCATCCGTGCGTCATGGGCGCGGACGGCGCGGTCGGCCCGGGCGAGGCGGCGCCTGCCCTCGCCCGTCAGTGCCAGCGCGTAGGCGCGCCGGTCCGCCGCGTGGCGCTCGCGCAAGACAAGCCCCGCCGCCTCAAGCTCGTCGATCAGCATGACGATGTTCGGCCGCTCTATCGACAGCGCATCGGCCAGCTGCGCCTGGCTGAGCCCCGGGTTCTCGCCGATCACCGACAGGGCCGAGAAGGTGACCATGCGAAGCCCGTGCGGCTTCAGCGTGCGGTTCACATCGGCCTGTATCGCGTTGAAGGCGCGCTTCATCCCGTAGCCGGTGAAGCGGCGGAGCGCGGCGTCGCTCACGCTCACCGGAACCTCGGCGGGCGCTTTTCGAGGAAGGCCTTCAGGCCTTCGAGCGCGTCGGGGCTCGACATCGTGATCGCGGCGGCGAGGCTTTCGGTGAAGAACCCGTCCTCGCGGGGCATGTCGGCGATCCGGGCGAGGCCCTGGATCATCATGTAGTTCGACAAGGGCGCGTTGCCGGCGATCTGAAGGGCAAGCGCCTGCGCGCGGGCGAGCGCCTCGCCGTCGCCCACGAGTTCGTGGGCAAGGCCGAGGCGCAGCCCCTCTTCGGCGCCGTAGCTGCGGCCCGTCAGCATCATCTCGGTCATCCGGTCGGCGCCGAGGATGCGGCCCACCCGCACGCTGGCACCGCCGCCCACGAAGATGCCGCGGCGGCCTTCGGGCAGCTGGAACCTGACGGAGGGTTCGGCGATGCGCACATGGGTGGCGGTGGCAAGCTCGAGCCCGCCGCCGATCACCGCGCCGGTCATGGCCGAGACGACGGGCAGCCCGCCGAACTGGATCCGGTCGAGCGCGGCGTGCCAGCCGCGCGAGTGATAGACGGCCTCTTCGGTGTTGCGGTGCTGCTGTTCGGAGAGATCGAGGCCGGAACAGTAATGCCCGCCCGCCCCGTGGATCACGATCACGCGGGTGCCCTCGGGAGGCGCGCGGAAGACGGCGCCGATCGCGTCCAGAAGCGCGTCCGACATGGCGTTGCGCTTGTCGGGGCGGTTCAGGGTGATCGTGGTGACGGGGCCGTCGGTGGCCAGCGCGACGAGGCTCATCGGGGCGGCATCCTGACGGCGCCGTCAAGCCGGATGGTGGTGCCGTTGAGATAGGGGTTCTCGACGATCTGGCAGGCGAGGAGCGCGTATTCCGACGGATCGCCCAGCCGCGCCGGGAACGGGATGTTGGCGGCGATGCCCTCGACGGTTTCGGGCGGGAGACCTTCCATCATCGGGGTGTGGAAGAGGCCCGGCGCGATGTTGACGACGCGGATCCCGGCCCGCGCGAATTCGCGCGCGGCCGGAAGCGCCATGGCGGCGATCGCGCCTTTCGAGGCGGCATAGGCGGCCTGGCCCAGCTGGCCGTCCTCAAAGGCGACCGAGGCGGTGTTGACGATCACGCCGCGCTCGCCGGTCGCCGTCGGATCCAGCGCCTGCATGGCGCGGGCGGCGTGGGACATGACGATATAGCTGCCGGTGAGGTTCACCTCGATCACCCGGCGGAAGAGATCGACCGAGAGCTTCCCCTCGCGCCCCACGATCCGCGCCGCGGGGCCTATCCCGGCGCAGTTGACGGCGATCCGGGGGCCCGCGCCGAAGTGATCCGCGGCGCGGGCCACCGCGGCCGCGACGGCGGCCTCGTCGGTCACATCCGCCGGGCAGGCAAGCCCGCCCATGTCCTCCGCATGGGCATCGAGCCGGTCCGAGGGCAGATCGAGAAGCGCCACGCGCGCCCCCCGGTCCCCCAGCGCCCGCGCGGCTGCCCCGCCCAGCCCCTGCGCCGCGCCGGTTACCAGCGCCACCGTGCCGTCGATCTGCATTCAGGTGTCTCCCATAATCATTATAATTTATATCGAATTTTCCCGATTCGAACAAGCCGCCCCTTCATTTTGGCGAAAATACTCCGGGGGGCCTCGCGGCACGCGAGGCGGGGGCAGCGCCCCCTACCCGGTCACCAGAAAGAGCGTGATCGCAGGGAAGAGAACGAGGATCACGACCCGAACCAGATCGGAGCCGACGAAGAACATCACCGCCTTGTAGGTTTCGATCATCGGCGTCTTCCGGTCCATCGCGTTGATGATGAAGAGGTTCATGCCGACGGGGGGCGTGATGAGCCCGACCTCGACCACGATCAGGACGAGGATGCCGAACCAGATCGCCACCAGCTCGGCCTCGGCGCGGGCGACGCGGGCCTCGGTCACGCGCAGGCCGAGGGCGCGGAGCTGTTCTCGGGTGAATTCGGCACCGCTCGCGATGGCCGTTTCGATCGAGCCCAGCATCTCCTGTGTCACGCCGTCGGGGAGGCCTGCGGCCAGCACCTCGCGCGCGGCCTCGGCCTGCATGGCGGCGAGATCGAGGAAGCCGAAATCGAGGACGGAGATCACGGGGAAGAAGATCGGGATCGTCAAGAGGATCATCGACAGGCTGTCCATCACGCAGCCCATCAGGAGGTAGAAGACGAGGATCAGCGCGAGGATCATCCAGGGGGAAAAGCCCTGGGCCACGACGAAATTCGAGAGCTCCTGCGGCACCTGGGTAAGGGCGAGGAAGCCGTTGTAGAAGGCGGCACCAAGGACGATGAAGAAGATCATGGCCGTCGAGCGGGCGGTGACGGTGAAGCTTTCCTTCAGCGTCGCCCAGGTCAGCCCGCCATTCGCCAACGCGATGATCCCGGTGCCGAGCGCGCCCACGGCGGCGCCTTCGGTGGGGGTGAACCAGCCCTGGTAGATGCCGACGACGACCAGGGTGAAGACCAGAAGCACAGGCCAGACCGCGACAAGCGCGCGGAACCGTTCGCCATAGGGCATGCGTTCCTTCACCCCGGCGCGGTCGGGGTAGAGGCGGACATAGATCGAGACCGCGATGACGTAGCCCACGGCGGCCATGATCCCGGGGATCATGGCGGCGATGAAGAGCTTGGCGATGTTCTGTTCGGTGAGGATCGCGTAGATCACGAGCACGACCGAGGGGGGGATCAGGATGCCGAGCGTGCCGCCCGCGGCGAGGGTCGCGGTGGAAAACCCGCCCGCATAGCCATAGCGGCGAAGTTCCGGCAGGGCGACACGGGACATGGTGGCGGCGGTGGCGAGGGACGAGCCGCAGATCGCGCCGAAGCCGCCGCAGGCGCCGATGGCAGCCATGGCGACGCCGCCCTTTCTATGCCCGAGCCAGCCTTCGGCGGCCCTGAAGAGCGCCTGGGACATGCCCCCCAGCGTCGCGAAATGGCCCATGAGCAGGAACATCGGCACGATGGAGAGCGAGTAGCTGGAAAAGGTCGTGTAGGTCTCGTGCTTCAGCCGGGCGAGCGCCACCGTCCAGCCGTCGGTGACCATGTTGAGCCCGACGAGGCCCACGAGGAACATCGCGAGACCGATGGGCACGCGCAGGAATATCAGGAGAAGGAGGACCGGGAAGGACCAGACGCCGATCGCGATATCGCTCAATGATCCGCCTCCGGGCCGTCGGCGACGATGACGCGGCCGGTGGCCAACTCGGCCAGTCGGACAAGAGCCATGTAGACCCCGCAGAGGGCCGCGACCGAGGCCGCGACGAGCGAGGCCGCGTAGGACCACCAGGTGGGGAACTGCAGGAGGAAGGTGACCTCGTTATGGTCGCGCTTCGAGACCATGCCGCCAAAAAGCTGTACCGCGATCAGGATCAGGACGGCGGCGAAGACGATCTCGATCACCGCGCGAAGAAGCCTGAGCGCGCGGGGGCCGAGGCGCGCGGTGAAGATATCGACGGTGGCGTGGCCCGCGGTGATCTGGGTCAATGGAATGAAAGCGAAGATCGCGAAGGCGACGCCGGCCTCCACCAGTTCGAAATCGCCGTTCACGGGGCCGATGCCGGTCGCCAGGATGGCGTTCGCGAGCCCCGGCATCATGGATTGCAGAACATCGCCGTTCAGAAGCGCGTTGGCCTCGCGCCCGATGATCGAGGCGCAGGTGAGAAGGATCAGGAAGGAAAGCACGATGCCGCCCGCGATGGCCATGGCTTCCGCCAGTCGCCGCATCAGCCGATGCATGCCTCTCCCCGCCCCTCGGTCGACGGGGCGGGCGGTTCAGGAACCGCCCGCCCCCTGCCTCTTAGCCGTCGTATTCGTCGATCAGCGCGCGGGCCTCGTCGATCAGCGCCTGGCCGTCGATGCCCTTGGAGTTCATGTCGGCGACCCATTCGTCGTAAATGGGCTGCACCGCCGCCTTCCAGGCGTCGAGATCGGCGCCGGAGACGGTGACGATGTTGTTCCCCAGATCCTCGGCGATCTGCCGGGCCGGGCCATCCGCATCGGCCTGGGTGCCGCCGGCGAAGACCGAGAATTCCTCGCCCGACTGGCTGTCGATCACCGCTTTCAGGTCATCCGGCAGGCTGTCGTATTTTTCCTGGTTCATCGCGAGGACGAAGGTCAGCGTATAAAGCGCGACGCCTTCGAATTCGGTGTGGTTCTCCACCAGTTCCGGCACCTTGAGCGCGGTCGTCACTTCCCACGGGATCGTGGTGCCGTCGATCACGCCTTTCGAGAGCCCTTCGGGCACGGCGGGCACCGGCATGCCGACCGGCGTGGCGCCGACCTTCTCGAGCAGCGTGTTCACCGTGCGCGAGCCGCCGCGGATCTTCATGCCCTGCAGGTCGTCGGGCACGACGACTTCCTTGTTGGTGTGGAACATGCCCGGCCCATGCACCCAGGTGCCGAGGATCTTGATGCCCGCGAACTCTGTGTCCTTCATGTGCTTTTCGAACATCTGCCAGTAGGCGCGCGAGGCGGCGCGGGCATCCGTCATCATGAAGGGAAGTTCGAAGACTTCCGTACGGGGGAAGCGGCCCGGAGTGTAGCCCACCACCGTCCAGACGATATCGGCCACGCCGTCGACTGCCTGATCCATCAGTTCGGGCGGGCGCCCGCCAAGCTGCATCGAGGGAAAGCGATCGACCTTGATGCGGCCGCCCGAGGCCTCTTCGACATTGTCGGCCCAGACGTCGAGCACGAGTTTCGGGACGTTGGCCTGCGCGGGCAGGAACTGGTGCAGCTTGAGCGTCACCTCCTGCGCCATGGCGGCGGTCGACAGAAGGCCCGCGGCCAGCGTCGCGCCCGCCAGTTTGAGAAGCGGTCTGCGTTTCATGAGTGGTATCCTCCCTGGATCACTGAGCATGGGGCCCCGTTGGCCGGGGCACCCGGTATTCGTTTCATGGCGCAAGCGTTCACGAAGCCATGCGTTTCGTCAATGGCCGTGTCGGCCACGGATCTGTTACGTATCAGCGCCTCCCGTCGCGCAGGTGCCATCGAGGCCGTTCGAGCCGTAGAGCCAGGCGACCGTGTCGTACCATTCGGCGGGGGTTTTCGCCGCCATGATGGTGTTGCGGAGCGCCGCGTGGGCGCCTTCCGGGTGGTAGACATGGGTGCCGACCTCGCGCGACTGAAGCTGCACCCGCGCGGTGCGGAGGCGGCGGCGGGCGGCGTAGCTTTCGAGGGCCCGGGCGGGATCTTCCCCGGCGCGGCCCATCTCGTCGGCGAGGCAGACCGCGTCTTCGAGCGCCATGCAGGCGCCTTGCGCCATGTATTGCAGCATCGGATGGGCCGCGTCGCCCAGAAGCGCGGCGCGGCCGTCCGTCCAGTCGAGAATCGGATCGCGGTCGCACAGCACCCAGTGCTTCCAGTCGCGCCCCTTCTCGATCACCTCGCGGGCGAGCGGCGCCACGTGATCGAAACCGCGGGCGACCTCTTCATGGGAGACCGGTTTGCCGGCGACGGGTTCGGGGGCGTCGTTGTGATAGGTGACGACGAGGTTGAATTCCTTCCAGTTGCTGAGCGGATAGTGGACGATGTGGCAGCGGGGCCCGGCCCAGAGCGTCGCGGCATTCCAGCGGAGCGCCTCGGGCATCTCTTCGGTCGGGATCACGGAGCGGTAGGTGGTGTGGCCCGAGACGCGGGGCGCGCCGTCGCCCGCGAGTTGGGCGCGGACCGCGGACCAGAGGCCGTCGGCGCCGATGAGCGCGCGGCCCGTGACGGCCTCGCCCGATGCGAGGGTGGCGGTGACGCTGGTGCCGTCCTGCGCGTAGCCGGTGACCGCGGCGGAGGTGCGGAGTGTGACCCGTTCATGCGCCTCGCAGGCCGCGAGGAGGACGCCGTGGAGCGCGCCGCGGTGGACCACCGCATAGGGGTTGCCGAAGCGGGCGCGGAACGCCTCGTCCAGCGGGATGCGGGCGATTTCCTCGGCCGTCAGCGCATCCATGAGGCGGAGGTTGTCGATATAGACCGCGAGGTCGCGGGCCGCCGGGCCGATGCCCAGCGCATCGAAGGCGTGGAAGGCGTTGGGGCCAAGCTGGATGCCCGCGCCGATTTCGCCCAGTTGCGACGCCTTTTCGAGGACGAGGGTGGCGATGCCCTTCTGGGCGAGGCCCAGCGCGGCGGCGAGCCCGCCGATGCCGCCGCCGGCGATGAGGACCGGGAGGGTCACCGGGGGCGTTCCTCGTAGTAGCCGAGCTTTTCCTGAAGCGGACGGTCGTGGATGCGGATGAGGTAGGCGGTGTCGTGGGCGTGGTGATCGATCTCGGCGAAGACGGGGGCGGTGAAGGTATCCTTCGGCCCCCAGTCGATCGTCTTGCCGTCGACGGTCGTCCGCCCCGTTCCCGCGACCACGTGGAAGGCGGCGGAGGCGGAGCGTTTCGGCGGGCGGTGCGCCGTGCCGGGGGCAAGGCGCATGGCAGTGAAACCCATGGTGGGCAGCACGTCTTCGCCGGTTTCGGGATTGATGTAGTCGAGTTCGGCCAGGGCGGCGTCGGTCGCCGCGGCCATCTCGTCGAGGGCCGCGCGGGTGCGCGTCCAGGGATAGCGGTTCTGGGGGTAGCGGGGCCGCGCGCGTTCCGGCCCGCGGGTGGGCGCGAGACCGGCGGCGCGGTATTCGACCTGGGAGGCGTCGGGGCGGTTGCGGTGGGCCTGAAGGTCGCCTTCCTCGGCATAGGAGCCTTCGAGCATGACGAAGAGCGGCAGGTCGAGCGCGTCGAGCCAGACCACCGGGTCGCTGCCCTCGTGCCCGTGATCGTGCCATTCGCCGCCCGGGGTGAGGATCAGGTCGCCCTCTTCCATCGGAAGCTTCTCGCCATCGACGATGGTGAAGCCGCCCTGCCCCTCGACCAGCACGCGGACCGCAGAGGGCGTGTGGCGGTGGGCGGGGGCGGTTTCGCCCGGAAGAAGAAGCTGGAGGCCGAGATAGATCGTGGCGGTGGCCTGCATCGCCCCCGCGCCGCGCCCCGGATCGGAGAGGACGAGGACGCGGCGTTCGGCCTTTTCGACGGGCGTGAGTTCCCCGGCGCGCAGAAGAAGCGGGCGCACATCGCCATAGCGCCAGTGGCCGGGCCGGGTGGCGGGGTTGGGCGCGCCGTGAGGCAGGACGTTGCGCATCATCGGCCAGAGCGGCGCGACGCCGGCGGCGGCCATACCGGCGCGGTAATCTTCCGGCAGCTCCTCGAGCGTGCCCAGGGCTTCCGACATGGTGTATCCTCCCTTCGCCTCTTCCGGGCGCCAATTTAGTGAGTATGCCTATTATATGTGTACTGGTCAATTACCCTCCACGTCCCTATCTTCCCCCCGCATGGCAGATATCTACCGGATGCCGGGCCACCTGATCCGGCGGCTTCACCAGATTTCGACCTCCGTCTTCCTCGACGGGGTGCGCGCGGCGGGACATGACATCACCGCAGTGCAATTCGCCGCGCTGACCATGGCGGCGCGCCATCCCGGGATCGATCAGGCACGGCTGGCGGGGCTTATCGCCTATGACCGGGCGACGATCGGCGGGGTGCTGGACCGGCTGGAGGCGCGGGGCTTTGTCGCCCGAGAGGTGAGCCCGACGGACCGGCGGGCGCGGGTGGTGAAGATCACCCGGGCCGGGCGCGCGGTGCTGGAGGAGGTGACGCCCGCCGTCGCGGCGCTTCAGGACGAGATCCTGCCGGGGCTGACGGCGGAGGAGCGGGAGACCTTCATCCGGCTTGCCGAAAAGGCCTCGGCCGCCGGGAACCGGCGGAGCCGGGCGCCGCTTCTGCCCGCCGACCCATTACCGTCCGATTGACTTGGCGCGGCCCGGGTAACATATCTGGGCGCCTCAACTGACCGGGAGGGGACGGCGATGGAAGCCCTGATCTGCGATGCCGTGCGCACGCCCGTGGGGCGGTACGGGGGCGCGCTGTCGTCGATCCGCGCCGATGACCTGGCCGCCCTGCCGATCCGCGCGCTGATCGAGCGGAACGGGGGCGTGGACTGGAACGCGGTCGATGACGTGATCTTCGGCGCGGCGAACCAGGCGGGCGAGGACAACCGGAACGTGGCGCGGATGGCGGCACTTCTGGCGGGGCTGCCCGAGACGCTGCCGGGGACGACGCTGAACCGGTTGTGTGCCTCGTCGCTTGATGCGGTGGGCCAGGCGGCGCGGGGGATCCGGGCGGGCGAACTGGACCTTGTGATCGCGGGCGGGGTGGAAAGCATGAGCCGCGCGCCCTTCGTGATGGGGAAGGCGGAGGCGGCGTTTTCGCGCAGCGCGGCGGTGTACGACACGACGATCGGCTGGCGCTTCGTCAACCCGGCGATGAAGGCGGCCTACGGAACCGACAGCATGCCGGAGACGGCGGATAACGTGGCCGCGGACTGGGGCGTGAGCCGGGCCGACCAGGACGCGTTTGCCGCGAGAAGCCAGGCGCGCTGGGCGGCGGCGGAGGCGGCGGGGCATTTCGCCGACGAAATCGTGCCGGTGGAGGTGCCGCAAAGGCGCGGCGACCCGGTGGTGGTGACCCGGGACGAGCATCCCCGGCCCGGAACGAGCGTGGAAAAGCTCGGCACGCTCAAGGGGATCAACGGGGCGGATCTGACGGTGACGGCCGGGAACGCCTCGGGCGTGAATGACGGGGCGGCAGCGCTTCTTCTGGCCTCGGGCGCGGCGGCGGAGGCCCATGGGCTGACACCCCTTGCCCGCGTTCTGGGGATGCAGGCGGCGGGCGTCGCCCCCCGCGTCATGGGGATCGGCCCGGTTCCGGCGGTGCGGAAGCTTCTGGACAAGGCGGGGCTTTCGGTCGGGGAGATCGGGGTGATCGAGCTGAACGAGGCCTTCGCGGCACAGGCGCTTGCGGTGTTGCGCGATCTCGGCATTCCGGACGATGCGGAGCATGTGAACCGGAACGGGGGCGCGATCGCGATCGGCCACCCCCTGGGCATGTCGGGGGCGCGGCTGGTGACGACGGCGGCCTACCGGATGCGGCGCGAGGGCGCGCGCTACGGCCTTTGCACCATGTGCGTGGGGGTAGGCCAGGGCGTGGCGCTTTTGCTGGAGCGGGTGTGAGCGGGGCACCGATTGCCCGGGCGGTGGCGGCGCTGACCGGTGACGGGCCGCCGCGCGTCTGGTCGCTGATCGTGACGTTTTTCGGGGATCTCGCGCAGGGCCCGGGCGCGGAGGTGCCGGGGCCGGTGCTGAGCCGCGTGATGGGGGCCGCCGATATCCGGCCAGAGGCGATGCGCGTGGCCCTGCACCGGCTGAAGCGGGACGGCTGGATCGACAGCGCGAAACGGGGCCGGACGGTGGATTACAGCCTGACCGCCCGGGGCCGTGCGGAGAGCGCGGCGGCGAGCCCCAGGATCTACGGGCGGGCGGAGCCTGCGCCCTGGCGGCTGTTCAATGCCGCGCAGGGAGAAGCGGCTGCGCTTGACCCCCTGCTCGCGGGCGGAAGCCATGTGGCGCTGGCGCCGGGGCTCGTGGCGGGGCCGATGCCCGGCGGGGCGGTGCCCGAGGGGATCTTCGTCTCCCAGCCCGGCGCGGTGCCCGGCTGGGCGCAACGGGCGGTCTGCCCCGAGGCGCTTGTCGCCGCGGCGGCGGCGCTGGTGCAGACCCTGGAAGAGGTGGCGCGCGATGTTGAGGCCCCTGGGCCGCTGGAGCGCGCGGTGCTGAGGGTGCTGATCGTGCATCGCTGGCGGCGGATCGTCTTGCGCCTGCCGGACGCGCCGGAGGCCTTTCTGCCCGAGGACTGGCGCGCGCTTGGCTGCGCGGCGCGGGTGGCGGAGGTGCTGGACGCCCTGCCCCGGCCGGAGATCGCCGAGATCGGCGGCGGCTGACCCACCCCGGGGCGGTGGTGGCCCGCCCCCCCCCTCGGGCAACGCCACCGCGACCACCTTCATCGGGCCCGTGCCCCTGATCTCGCGCGCCCCCCCCCGCAAGACACCACCCAGAACCGGTCGGGCAAGAGCGCGGGGCGCCGCCTTCCATCCCGGAGGCCACGGTGTCCGCGCGCGCCAGAGATCGCGGGCGCATTCGCGTTCGCCGATGACGCCCGCGACGACCGGCCCCGAATTGCCGCCGATCCGCAGGCGGATGTCGAAATGCGCCCGTTTCCCCCGGCGTCAGCCCTCCGCCACCAGCCTGCCGCCGCAGGCCTGAACCAGGGTGAAGAGATCGGGCCCGCCCCAGTGGTCGGCGAACCGGCCATCTTCCACCCGGATCATGTCGAGCGCCAAGGTGACGACCGAGCGGCCCGAGGGCGGAAGCCCGAGAAGCGGGCCGTCATGGGTGCCGCGCACGGTGGCGCGGAAGGTGGCGAGATCGCCCTCCACCACGATCTCGTGCAGCGTGAGTTCCCAGGCGGGAAAAGCGCGGCGGATGCCTTCGAGGCGGGCGCGCTGGGCGGCGAGATCGAGGGGCGCGGCCCCCGGGGCGAGGTGGCGCCGGTAATCGGGGGCGCAGATCTCGTCCAGCAGATCGAAGCGCCCGGCATTCAGGACCTCGGTGACGTAGCGGGTGACGAGGGCGCGGATGTCGGGCGCGCGTGTGTCCGGGGGCGGCATGGGCATTCCTTTCTGGTGCGCGAAAGAGCCTAGACCGCGGCGCCCACCGGAGGCGAGGGGTTTCGCCGCCTGCGGCGTCGAGGCGGAGGGGGCTCTGCCCCCGCCTCCCTACGGTCGCCCCCCCCCCCGGAGTATTTTCGCCAAAATGAAGCGCCCCCCCGGCGGGACGGTACCCCGGGTGGCGGGGGCGGCGCGCGGCGGGAAATGTCGCGCGGGGACCGGCATTTGACGCTCGGGGGGGCACCCAGGTGCATCCCGCGTGGTGAGATGCGGGCAGGACAGCCGGGAGGGGACACGCATGAAATCTCAGTACAGGGTCGTCGTGATCGGGGGCGGCGTGGTGGGGGCGTCGGTGCTTTATCACCTTGCGAAGTGCGGCTGGAGCGACGTGGCGCTGATCGAACGGAACGTGCTGACAGCGGGCTCGTCCTGGCATGCGGCGGGGGGGATCCACGCGCTCAACGCCGATCCGAACATGGCCGCGCTGCAGGCCTATACGATCGATCTTCTGCAGGAGATCGAGGCGGAGAGCGGCCAGTCGATCGGGCTTCACATGACCGGGGGGGTGACGGTGGCCTCGGCGCCCGCGCGGTGGGAGTGGCTGCAATCGGCCTACCGGATCTTTCAGTCGATCGGGATCGAGGATTGCCACCTGATGACGCCCGAGGAGGTGAAGGCCGCGTGCCCGATCATGGATATCGACGGGGTGATCGGCGGGCTTTGGGCCGACCGGGAAGGCTATGTCGACACGACCGGCACCGTGCACGCCTATGCAAAATGCGCGAAGATGCGCGGGGCGGAGGTGATCGAGCACAACCGGGTGCTGGAGTTGCACTGGAAGGGCGATCACTGGGAGGTGGTGACCGAGAAGGGCACGGTGAAGGCCGAGCACGTGGTGAACGCCGGCGGGCTTTGGGCCAAGCAATGCGGGCGGATGGTGGGGCTCGATCTGCCGGTGTCGCCGCTGTCGCATCACTATCTTCTGACCGAGAGCATTCCGGAGATCGAGGCGCTTGATTTCGAGGTGCCGATGACGGTGGACCTGGAGGGGTTCACCTATATGCGGCAGGACCAGAAGGGCATTCTCGTCGGAATCTACGAGGTGAACCACCAGCACTGGATGATGGACGGGGCGCCGTGGGAATACGGGATCGAGCTTCTGCAGGAGGATATCGACCGGATCGAGGACGAGCTGACGCTGGCGTTCAAGCGCTATCCCTGCCTGAACGACGTGGGGATCCGGAACTGGGTGAACGGGGCCTTCACCTTCTCGCCCGACGGGAACCCGCTGGTGGGCCCGGTCGCCAGCGTGCCGAATTACTGGCTGGCCTGCGGGGTGATGGCCGGCTTCCTGCAAGGGGGCGGCGTGGGCAAGTCGCTGGCCGAATGGATGATCCATGGCGATACCGAGGCCGACAGCTGGCCCATGGATATCGCGCGCTACGGCGCGTTCGCGTCGAACAAGGACTATATCCGCCAGACCACGGGGCAGTTCTATTCGCGCCGCTTCGTGATGACCTATCCGAACGAGCAGCTGCCCGCCGGGCGGCCGCTGAAGACGGCCGGGGCGCATGACGCGATGACCGGCGCGGGCTGCAAATGGGGCGTGTCCTGGGGGCTTGAGGTGCCGCTTTACTTCGCACCCGAGGGGTTCGAGGAGGAGCCGACGCTGAACCGGTCGAACGCCTTCCCGATCGTGGCGGAGGAATGCCGGGCGGTGCGCGAGGGCGTGGGGCTTCTCGATATCTCGGGCTTCTCGCGCTACGAGGTGTCGGGGCCCGGGGCGGAGGCCTGGCTTGACCGGGTGATGGCCTCGCGCCTGCCGGGGCCGGGGCGCGCGCGGCTGGCGCCGATGCTGTCGCCCGAAGGCCGGATGAAGGGCGATCTCACGGTCTTCAACTGGGGCGACGGGATCTGGTGGATCATGGGATCCTACTACCTGCGGGAATGGCATATGCGCTGGTTCCGGGGCTGCCTCGACGATGGTGTGACGGTGCGGGATATCTCGGACGCGACCGTGGGGTTTTCGCTGTCGGGCCCGAAATCGCGCGAGGTCATCGAACGGCTGACGGAGGCGGATGTGGGCGCCCTGCCCTTCATGGGCTGCGGGACGTTCGACATCGGGCTTTACCGCTGCAAGGTGGGGCGGCTGAGCGTGACGGGCGAACTGGGTTACGAGATCAACTGCGGCGCGGCGGAACATGCCGGGCTGAGGCGCGCGCTTCTGGAAGCGGGCGCGGAGAGCGGGATCCGGGAATACGGGTTCAATGCGCTGCTGTCCCTGAGAATCGAGAAGAGTTTCGGCATCTGGTCGGCCGAGTTCACCCAGGACCGGACGCCGGCGATGGTGGGGATGGATCGCTGGATCGCCTGGGAGAAGGGCGATTTCACGGGCCGGGACGCCGCGCTGCGCGAACGCGAGGGGAACGGGCTCGAGCAGGTGCTGGCGACGCTTCGGGTCGATGCGGACCGGGCGGATGCGAGCGGGTACGAGCCGATCTGGGCAGATGGCAAGCGGGTTGGCTTCGTGACCTCGGGCGCCTATGGGCACACCACTGGCCATTCGATCGCCATGGCGATGATCGACCGGGATCACGCCGCGCCGGGAACGCCGCTCAGCGTGCACGTGGTGGGGCGCGAGCGGGCGGCGGAGGTGATCGCGCCTTCGCCCTACGACCCCGACGGACGCGCGATGCGGGGGTAAGCGCGGTTTCGCGGCCACGCGCGGGCAGGAAAGCCCCTAAAATGCCCGTCATTTGGCTGGAAATAGCCGTGGGTCGGTGACAGGCTGCGCACAGGATGGCGAAGAAGACGACACCGGGGACCGGAAGGTCCGAGCTTGCCCTGTCGCGGGTCGCGTCGGGGGGCCTGTTTCGTTCGACGCTTCTGTTCAGCATCTTCACCAATCTTCTGATGCTGACGGGGCCCTTGTTCATGCTTCAGGTCTATGACCGGGTGCTGGCCTCGCGGTCGGAAGAGACGCTTCTGGCGCTCTTCGGGCTCGTCGCGATTCTGTATTTCTTCTATGGCCTTCTGGAATATGCGCGCGGCCGTGTGATGGCCCGGGTCGGCGCGCGGTTTCAGACCGGCCTTGGCCCGCGGATCTTCGAGGCGATCGTCGCGCGGTCGGCGATGATCGGGGCGAAAGGCCCGGCGAAGGGGAGCTTGCAGGATCTGGAGGCGATCCGGAATTTCCTGTCGTCGCCGGCGCTTCTGGCGCTGTTCGATGTGCCCTGGACGCCCGTCTTCCTGATCGCGATCTTCATTTTCCATCCGCTTCTGGGGTGGCTGGCGGTGGCGGGGGGCGGCCTTCTGATCCTCGTGGCGCTGGCGAACCAGCTTCTGACCCGGAAGGCGCAGGATGTGGCGCAGGGCAAGAGCGGGGCGGCGACGCGGTTTGCCCAGCAGGCGGAGGCCGGGGCGCCCCTGATCCGGGCGCAGGGGATGCAGCCCGCGATGACCGCGCGGTGGCAGGCGATGCAGGCCGACGCGGTGAGCGACAGCCTTTCGGCGCAGGACCGGACCGGGGGCTTTACGTCGTTTTCCAAGGCGTTCCGCTTCTTTCTTCAGTCGGCGATGCTGGCGGTGGGCGCGTGGCTTGTGCTGCAGACCGAGGTGACGGCGGGCGCGATGATCGCAGCGTCGATCCTTCTGGGTCGGGCGCTGGCGCCGGTGGAACAGACGATCGGACAATGGGCCGTGGTGCAGCGCGCGCGGCTGGGCCGGGCGAACCTGGCGGAGCTTCTGGACGAGGTGCCGGAGGAGGAGGAGCGCACGCCCCTGCCCCCGCCCGCGGCGCTTCTGGAGGTGACGAACCTCGGGCTGGCCTCGAGCCCCGGGCAGCCGCCGATCCTGCAGGGCATCAATTTCGACGTGCAGCCCGGCGAGGCGGTGGGCGTGATCGGGCGGTCGGGCGCCGGCAAGACGACGCTGGCGCGGCTTCTGACCGGGCTGACCCGACCGACGGTGGGCGAGATCCGGCTGAACAAGGCGACACTGGACCAGTATGGGCCCGAGGCGCTGGGCCGGTATCTGGGTTATCTGCCGCAGGACGTGGTGCTGTTCGAAGGCACGATTGCCGAAAACATCGCGCGGATGGCGACCGACCCCGATCCCGAAAGCGTGGTGAAGGCGGCGCAGAGGGCCCGGGTGCACGAGATCATCCTGAAACTGCCCGCCGGCTATGACACCCGACTGGTGCCGGGCGATCCGCGCCTGTCGGGCGGGCAGAAGCAGCGGCTGGCACTGGCCCGCGCGATCTATGACGACCCGGTGTTCCTGGTGCTGGACGAGCCGAATTCGGCGCTCGACAACGACGGGTCCGAGGCGCTGAACGCCGTGGTCACGGACATGAAGGCGGAAGGAAAGGCCGTGGTGATCATGACCCACCGGCCCACCGCGATTTCGGCCTGTGACCGGCTTCTGGTGGTCGATGGCGGGAAGGCCGTGGCATTCGGTCCGCGCGACGAGGTGATCAAGTCGATGATGCGCAACGCCGAGGACGTGAGCCGGGTGGTGAAGCGCGGGGCGGCGAAACCATGAGCGCGCCCGGGCCGAAATGGAGCGCGCGGCTGCCGCTGACGATCGGTTTCGCGGCGATTGCGCTGATGGTCGGCGGGATCGGGGCGTGGAGCGTGGGCACCCAGATCGCGGGCGCCGTGGTGGCGCGCGGGATCGTGGAGGTTGAGGCCGAGCGGCAGGTGGTGCAGCATCCCGATGGCGGGGTTGTGGGCCAGATCATCGCACGCGACGGCGACCGGGTGGCGACGGGGGATATTCTCGTCCGGCTCGACGATACGTTCCTGTTGTCGGAACTGGCGACGGTCGAGGCGCAGCTTCTGGAGATCCACGGCCGCAGCGCGCGGCTGGCCGCCGAGCGGGATGCGGCCGAGAGCCTGGAGATCACCGAGATCCCCGACTACCGGACGCTTTCGGAACCGCAGGTGGTGGACCAGATCGCAGGCCAGATTTCGCTGTTCGAGGCGCGCAAGGTGTCGCTCGCGCAGGAGCTTGAGCAACTGGGCGAACAGCGGGTGCAGATCGACAAGCAGGTGGAGGGGGCGGAGGCGCAGCTGACCGCGCTCGACCGGCAGCTTGAGATCGTGTCGAGCGAGCGGGAGAACCTGGAGGGCCTGCTGGCGCAGGGCCTCGTGCAGGCGAACCGGGTGCTGGAACTTCTGCGCGAGGAGGCGCGGCTTCAGGGCGAGATCGGGGCGCTGACGGCCAATGTGGCGGAGGCGCGGACACGGCAATCGGAACTGGCGATTCAGGCGCTCAGGCTGACGGACGGGCGGCGCGAGCAGGCGATCACCGAATTGCGGGATCTGCTTTATTCCGAGATCGAGCTGAAGGAACGGCGGGTGAGCCTTGTGGAACAGCTGAACCGGCTGGACGTGCGGGCGCCGCTGGCGGGCACGGTGTTCGACAGCAAGGTTCTGACCGTGGGCGCGGTGGTGCGCCCCGCCGATCCGATGATGTTCATCGTGCCGGGCGATCAGCCCTTGCAGGTGTCGGCGCGGATCGACCCGATCGACGTGGACCAGGTGTTTCCCGGTCAGCCCGTATCGCTGATGTTCACGACCTTCAGCCGCAGGACGACACCTGAGATCGCGGGCGAGGTGGTGCGGGTGTCGGCCGATGCCGTGACCGACCAGGCGACGGGGGAAACCTATTACGAGGCCGTAGTGTCGCCCGATGCCGACGCGGTGGCCGCCCTGCCCGACATCACGCTTCTGCCCGGCATGCCGGTGGAAGCGTTCCTGAAGACCGAGGACCGGACGCCGCTGGCCTACCTGACCCATCCGCTTACGGTTTATTTCACGCGGGCGTTCCGGGAAGAGTGATGCGGCGACCTTCCGCATCGGCGCGGTAGGCGGCCTCGGTCGCGACGATCACCGGAAGATAGGCGCGGGCCTGGTTTTCGATCTTGTCGGGCGTGTCGCGGGTGTCGGCCACATGGGTGATCAGCGCCTCGACGCAGCCGCCGCCGAACGCCGTGTCGTCGACGGGATCGGTCACGGGGATCACCTGCCACTCCGATGCGCCGAAGGGGCGGAGGCGGACGGTGCCCGCGCCGTCGAGGGTGAGGGTGCCGCCCTCTCCCACGATCTCGAGCTCTCCCATCGTGCGGCGGGGGTTGTCGCTGGCGTGATCGGCGAGGCGGTTGCCGTCGAAGAGGCTGCGGCAGCCGCCCTCGTGGGTCAGGACCATGAGCCCCGCGTCTTCGCCTTTCAGGACCGGGTTCAGTTGCCGGAGATCGGCCCAGACGGTTTCGATCCCGCCAAAGAACCAGCGGAACAGATCGATGAAGTGGACGGCGGTTTCCTCGATCAGGAGGCGTTCCATCTCGCGGAAACGGGGCTGGCGGGAGAGGTACGCGTCATCCCCGCGCCCGTCGCCGGGGCGGAGGCAGAAGCGGGCCTGCCAGACCGTGCCGAGGTGGCCCGCGTCAAGGACGCGGCGGATCGTCCGGTGCCAGGGCTGAAAACGGAAGTTTTCGTGTATGACGAGGGTGGTGCCGGCCGCTTCGGCCTCGGCGGTGATCGCCATGGCCTCGGCCAGCGAGGTGCAGAAGGGTTTCTGGCAGACGATGATCCGGCCCGGGGCGAGGCATTGGCGAATGAGCGCGGCATGGGCCCCGGGCGGGGCGACGATATCGACGATGGCGGGGCGGGTGGCGGCAAGGAGCGCGTCGGTGCTGTCGAAGGGATCGACGCCGTGGGTTTCCGCCGCCCAGGCGCGGCGGGCGGGATCGGGATCAGTGGCGCCCGCAAGTGCGAGGCCGGGACGGCGCACCCAGGCCGCGAGGTGGAACTGGCTGAAATAGCCGAGCCCGATCACCGCGACGTTTTCCTTCTGCATCCGCGTCCCCCCCTTATCCGGCCATTGACGCCCTTCCCCTGCGCCGACACTCTGCCGCGAGGGTCAGGGCGTGCGGGAGGCTGCGATGGACCAGCACTGGGAGGTTTATGCGGTCAAGTATGCCGACCGCAATGCGCGGGTGCGGGGCGACAGCTTCATTTTCGACGATCACCCCGCCGCGCCGCACGGGATGGATTTTTTCGTGTGGGTGCTGAGATCGGGGGATCGGACGATCCTTGTCGATACCGGATACGACGAAGGAGAGGGGGCGCGGCGTGACCGGCCGATCCTGCGCGATCCGGCGGTGGCGCTGGGGGCGCTGGGGCTGGCGGCGGAGACGGTCGAGACCGTGATCATCACGCATCTGCATTACGATCATGCAGGCGGTCTTGATCGCTATCCCATGGCGACGTTTCACCTGCAGGAGGCCGAGATGGCCTATGCCACGGGGCCCTGCATGTGCCACCCCGCGATGCAGATGCCGTTCACCGCGGACCATGTCTGCGAGATGGTGCGGCATGTCTATTCGGGGCGCGTGGCGTTCCATAAAGGCAGCGCGGAGGTGGCGCCCGGGGTGCGGGTGCACCGGACGGGCGGGCATTCGCGAGGGCTTCAGGTTGTCGAGGTGGCGACGGCGACGGGGCCCTTGTGCCTTGCCTCGGATGCGGCGCATTTCTACGAGAATTTTCAGGCCGGCAAGCCGTTTCCGATCGTGATCGATCTGGAGGACATGCTGGAGGGGTTCAAGGTGATCCGGCGGCTGGGCGGGGGCGACGATGCCCGGGTGATCCCGGGCCATGACCCGCTGGTCAGGGAGCGGTTTCCGGAGGCCGGGACATCGGGCTTCGTCTGGCGGCTGGACAAGGGGCCGGTCGCGGGCGGATAGGCGCGGCACACCAAGAGGGAAAGGGAGACAGGAATGGATATCGAACGTCACATGGTCGAGGGGCAGATGGCACCCGTGAGCCACTATTGCCATTCGGTGCGCGCGGGCGAGCTGATCTGGGTGTCGGGCATCGTGGGGATGACGGCGGACGGGTATATTCCCGAAGATACGGTGGAGCAGTTCGACATCGCGCTGGCCGCGATGGATGCCTGTTTGCGGGCGGCGGGCGGGAGCCCGGAAACGGTGACGAAGGTGCAGGTGTTTCTGACCGACATTTCCGAGCGCGCCGCGATCAACCCGGCGCGCGTTGCCTATTTCGGCGAGCACCGGCCCGCTTCGACCCTTGTCGAGGTGTCGGCGCTTGTCGATCCGCGCATGAAGGTCGAGATCGAGTGCATGGCCGTGGTGGCCTGAAGCCCGAGGCTCAGGCGACGCGCGAACTGGGAGAGGCGACGGCGGCGGGAGAGCCCGCGCGGGCGACCTTGGCGGCCAGATCGTGGGAAATCATCGCTTCGAGGGCGAGCTTGAAGCGGACCGAGCGCTCGCTCTTGCGGCGGACCTGGGCCACGTCCCATTCGAGGATTTCGCTGCCCGCCGCGATCCAGGTGGTGGCCGAGGCCGGAACGCCGGTGAGGCAGCCGATTTCACCGAGGAAGATATTGTCTGGCAGCGGGAAGCTTTGCCCCTTCTTCTCGGCCTGCGCACTTCCCTTGAGGATGTAGTAGAGCGTCTGGACCGGCGCGCCTTCGCGGGTGGCCTCGATTTCATCTTCGAGCACATGGCGCTTCGCGCAGAGGATGATCGAGCGGAAATCCCCCGGGGGCAGAAGATCGAAGCTTGGATAGATGTCGCGATGCTTGTGCGGGATCGCGGCATGGGAGCGGCGGAACCAGAGGAACATGAGCCCGATGACATTGGCGCAGCCCGTCGCCGTGCTCATCCACATCGCCGCCCAGAGCGGTTCGGCCGCAGCGGTGGCGTAGTACCAGATGTAAAGCGCGGTGCCGATCAGCATCAGGATCCGGAGGATCCACTGATTGATAATCAGGTAGCCGAGGACAAACAGAAGCCCCGCGGCAAGGACGATAAGTTCCGGCTCCACCATCAAAGTTAACTCAAGACGCCATCCCTTTTCGCTGGCGGGATCATGGCGAAATGAGCCGGGGAAAGCAATGGATTGGAGCGTTCGGGCGCGGTACAGGCGCGCCCCTGCTCAGTCGGGCCAGGGGAAGGTGTGCAGGCGGCGGGCCATGGCATTGAAGGCGGGCGGGTGCTTGCGCCCGGGCACGGTGACGAGGGAGACCTCGCGCGCCAGGCTCGGCTCGACCAGCGGGGGCTGGACGAGCCCCGGCAGGGTGACCGAGTATTCCGGCATGAAGGCGAAACCGATGCCGGCGTGCACCATCGCCTGCACCCAGTCTTCGCGTTCTGAGCGGAAGCGGGCGTAAAGTTCGATCCGTTCGGCGTCGAGGACCGCCAACACCATGTCGCGCAGCTCGCACGAGAGACGATCGACGTAGTTTTCGCCCGAGAGTTCCCTGAGCGGGACCGCGTTTGTCTGCGCGAGCCGGTGGCCCGGGGGAAAGGTGACGACGTAGCGCTCGGTATAAAGCGTGTGGACGTTGTAATCGCGCGCGATCTCTTCGGTTTTCGACAGGATGGCCGCGTCGATCTCGCCCCGGTCGAGCTGGGCGACAAGCTGGGTTTGCGGGGCTTCGGTGAGCGCGATCTCGACGCTTTGGTGAGCGCGGTAGAATTCGGAGAGGAACTGTGCCAGCCGGAGGTACCCGAGCGTCGAGACGACCCCGAGCCGGATCGGTGCCTTGTTGAGAAGACGGTAGTCGCGGGCGAGCGCCTTGGTGGTTTCCGCGTGTTCGGAGATGTCGCAGAGATGCGGCAGCATCGACTTGCCGAATTTGGTGAGAAGGATGCGCCGGCCCTCGCGGGAGAAGAGCGGCGTGCCGAGTTCATCCTCGAGCGCGCGGATGCCCTTTGTCAGTGCGGGCTGGGTGACGTTGCAGGCGCTTGCGGCCTTGGTGAAGTTCAAGTGCTCCGCCGCCGCGATGACATAGCGGATCTGGGTCATCTCCACGGGACTGTCCCCCTCAATCTGCGCGACCGACCGGCGCGAAGCCTAGCACGGATGGCGCAGTCTCGCACGGATCATCCAAACTTCCGGGAATGGATCGATGACGGAGTTTCAGTTCCGGGGCGCGGGTATCCATGTTCTGCTGAACCCGAGGGTTCGGATTTGCGCCGGACCCGGGCCGGAACGTGATCCGCGGCCGAGATGCCGGAACAGCTTCGGGGGGACAGAAGATGACGTGTTACATGGTGGAACGGGATCTTGCCGGCATTTCCATGGAGGACCTCGGAAAGGCGCAGCAGGCCGCCATTCAGACGGCGGCCCGGATGTCGGCGGAGGGGCAGGATATTTCGTATATCCGCTCTGTGTTCTCGCCCGGCGACGGGCGCTGCTTCTGCCTCTTCGACGGAGAAAGCGCAGGCCAGGTTCAAAGCCTGAACGATGCGGCGGGTTTGCCCTATACGCGTGTCGTCGAGGCGATGGATTTGCCATCACCGACCTGAGCCCGCGTCTTTGCAGAAGGGTCAGGCGCGTCTTCCACCCATGCCTCGGAGGCGCGGCCTGACCCGACGCAACGCGCCCTGAGCGGGGGCGATGTCCCGAAAGCGACGGATCGCCGTCGAGTTCGGGACAGACCGGACGCGCCGGGGCGTCAGGGTGGGAGCACTTTCGAACGGACCCCCGCCCCGCACCCATGCGCCTACTGATTTCCTTTGCCGCCCTCTTCCTGTCGGTCGTGCTGCTGCAGCTCGGCTCCGGCGGGATCGCGCCGCTTGACGCGATCTCGGGCCTCGAGCTTGGCTTTTCGCGGGGCGAGATCGGCCTTCTGGGTTCGGCCCATTTCGTGGGCTTCTTCATCGGCTGCTGGTGGGCACCCCGGGTGATGGGACAGGTGGGGCTGAGCCGCGCCTTCGCCGCCTTCACCGCCGCGGGCACGATCGGGATCATGGCGCATATGATGATCGTCGATCCCTGGGCCTGGGCGGGAATGCGGGTGCTGTCGGGGTTCTGTGTCGCCGGATGCTACACGATCATCGAAAGCTGGTTGCAGGCGAAGGTGACGAACGAGACGCGCGGGCGCGCGATGGGCACCTACCGCGTGGTGGATATCGGCGGGTCGCTGGCCGCGCAGCTGATCATCGGGGTGCTCGAGCCCGCGTCCTACGTGGCCTACAACCTGCTTGCGATCGTCTGTTGTGCCGCGCTTCTGCCGCTGACGCTGACGCGTGCGACCCAGCCCGCGATCCCGGAAGCGCCGCGGCTGAGGCCGACACTGGCCTGGGCGCGGTCGCCCCTGGCCGCCGTCGGAGTCGTGGTGGCGGGGCTGACCACGGCGTCGTTCCGGATGGTCGGGCCGGTCTACGGCGTGGAAGTGGGCCTGTCGACCGACCAGATCGCGGGCTTTCTGGCCGCTTTCGTGCTGGGCGGTGCGCTGTGCCAGTACCCCGCGGGCTGGGCAGCGGACCGCTATGACCGGCGCTGGGTTCTGATCGGGCTGTCGGTGATGGCGGTGGCGGCGACGGTTGGAACATCGCTTCTGACCGGGCTTGGCAGTTCGGGGACGGCGGTGATTGCGGCCTCGGCGGTGATCGGGTTTTCGACCTTCCCGGTCTATTCCGTTTCGACCGCCCATGCCCATGACTTCGCGATGGATCACGAGCGGGTGGAATTGTCGGCGGCCCTTATGTTCCTTTACGCGCTAGGGGCGATCGCGGCGCCCTATACCTCGTCGCTTCTGATCGACGCGATGGGGCCGGCGGCGATGCTGTGGTTCATGTCGGGGGCGCATGTTGCGCTGATCGTCTTCGGCCTGATCCGGATGCGGGCGCGGCCCGCGCCCACGGAGGAGCGGACGCCCTATATCTATGCCCCGCGCACCTCGTTCCAGATCGGCAGGCTTCTGCGCAGCCTGCGCGAGCAGAAGCGTTGAACCCGCGCCGGGAAAGCCGGTAGTCTGGCGCCCATGTTGCGTGCCCTTGCCGTCCTGTGTCTCAGCGCCCTGCCCGCCCTTGCCGATCCGGTGCCGTTCCGGGAGATCGTCGAGCTTGAGGGGGTGCGGTTCACCATTCCGATGTCGGTGACGCTGGTGGCCGCCGACGAGACCGAGGTGGTGCTGACCTTCGACGGCGATCTGGGGCAGATTCAGGACAACCTGCCGGGGCTTCTGTCGCAGGTCGTGTCGGAAACCTGCGAGGAGCGGACGGCGGTGGCGGTGACCGGCGGGCGGGCAGAGGGGGCGGAGCTTGTGCTGGAAGGCCAGCTTCAGTTCCGGCGCTGGGCCTGCCCCGGGGATGACGCGGCCTCGCGGATCGAGCTTTTGCGGCAGACGGCGGATGTGACGGTGCGGCTTCGGGGCGAGATCCGGGCCGGGTGCCTGCAGATGCGGGTGGTTTCGGCGAAGCTGAGGCCCGACGGGCTGACCGGTGCGTTCCTGAATGTCACCGGCTGGACCGAGCGGCTGACGCGGGAGTTGGGGGCGTCGCTGAACGAGGCGCTGGGCGAGGAAGAGAACTGTATCCGCATCCCGCCTGAATTCGCTGTGTTCGACACGCGGGTGACGGGCGGCGGCTTCCGCGAGATCGGCGAGGGCCGGATCGGAGCACGGCTGAGGGCGCGGATGGTAGTGGATGCGGAGAAATTCATCCGGCTGGTGCATCTCTTGGGCCGGGAGGGGCGGCTGGGGGACTGAGCGCGGGGTTTTCCGCGGCGGAGGGGGCGCTGCCCCCGCCGCCCGTGCCGGGCGGCCCCCCGGAGTATTTCTGCCAAAATGAAGGGGTGGATCAGCCCGGGGCCGCATCGAGAAGCGCGCGGGCCGCGGCGCGGGCCTCGTCGGTGACCGTGTCGCCGGCGAGCATGCGGGCGATCTCGTCGACCCGGGCGGCGGCGTCGAGGGCGGCGACCGAGGAAAGCGTGGTGTCGCCGGTCACGGTTTTCTCCACCCGCCAGTGATGGGCGCCCGCCGCCGCCACCTGCGGCGAGTGGGTGACGACAAGGACCTGCGCGTCGGCCGCGAGTGCCGCGAGGCGGCGGCCCACCGCATCCGCCGTGGCCCCGCCCACGCCGCGGTCGATCTCGTCGAAGATGAGCGTGAGGCCGGTGGTGCCCTTCGTCAGGCAGACCTTGAGGGCGAGGAGGAAGCGGCTGAGTTCCCCGCCCGAGGCGATCTTCGACAGGGGCCCCGGCGGGGCGCCGGGGTTGGTGGCGACCGTGAAGGTGACGGTATCGGTGCCCTCGGGGCCCGGTTCGCCCGGCGCGATCACCACGCGGAAGGCCGCGCGTTCCATCTTCAGGGGCGCGAGTTCGCCGGCCATGGCCGCATCGAGCCGTTTCGCGGCCGCCGCGCGGGCCAGGGCCAGATCCGCCGCCGCTGTGGCATAGGCGGTGTCGGCGTCTTCGGCCGCCTTGCGGAGCGCCTTGAGATCCGCCGCGCCGCCGTCGAGGGCGGCGAGGCGGGCGCGCAGATCCTCGCGCACCTGGCCCAGATCGTCGGGTCGGACCCCGTGCTTGCGCGCGAGCGCGCGGATCGCGAACAGCCGTTCCTCGACCGCCTCGAGCCGGGCGGGATCGGCATCGAGCGCATCGAGCGCGCGGCGCACCCCGTCCTGCGCCTCGCCGAGTTCGGTGAGCGCGCGGGCCACGGCCTCGATCGGGCCGTCGAGCAGCCCCTCGGCGCGGGACGCCGCCGCCTCGAGCCAGCGTGCGGCGTCGGTGACGGGGCCTTCGGCCCCTTCGGGGCCGAGGGCGGCGTGGGCGCGGGCCACGTCTTCGCGGATCTTTTCGGCGCCCTGCATCAGGCGGCGTTCGGTGTCGAGAGCGGTATCCTCGCCCGGCTCGGGGGCGAGATCCTCGAGTTCGGCAACGGCGTGGCGGAGAAACTCCTCCTCCGCCTTCAGGGACTCGAGCCGGGCTTCGGCCTCGGCAAGGCCCGCGCGGGCGGCGGCGGCGGCGCGCCAGGCGGCGCGGGTGGCGACGCGCCCGCCTTCGAGCCCGCCGAAGGCGTCGAGCAATGCGCGGTGGCCGCGGGGGTTCAGGAGACCCCTGTCGTCATGCTGGCCGTGGAGTTCGACGAGGCTGTCAGAAAGCTGGCGCAGCACCTCGCCAGAGACGCGGCGGTCGTTGACCCAGGCGGTCTTGCGGCCCTCGGAGGTGTTGACGCGGCGGATGATGAGATCGTCCTCCGCCGGGAGCCCCGCCTCGTCGAGGATCGCGCGGGCGGGGTGATCGAAGGCGAGATCGAAGACCGCCGTCACCTCGCCCTGGGCCGCACCCTGGCGGACGAGATCGGCGCGCCCGCGCCAGCCGAGGACGAAGCCGAGGGCATCGAGCAGGATGGACTTCCCTGCCCCGGTTTCGCCGGTCAGCACGTTGAGGCCCGGCTGGAAGGCAAGGTCCAGCCGGTCGATGATCAGGATGTCGCGGATGTCGAGCTGTGTGAGCACCGGGGCGCCGTCCCGCCGGTCAGAGCCACTCGCCGCGGATCGTCTGGCGGTAGATCCGGCGCAGCCAGCCATCGCCGCGCGCCTCGGGCGTGAGCCCGCGGCCCGTGAGAAGAGCGTAGCTGTCCTCGTACCATTCGGTCGAGCGGAAGTTGTGGCCGAGGATCGCGCCGGCCGTCTGCGCCTCGTCCGTCAGGCCGAGCGAGAGATAGCTTTCAACCAGGCGGTGCAGGGCCTCGGGCGTTTGGGTCGTGGTCTGGAAATCCTCCACCACCACGCGGAAGCGGTTGACCGCCGCGAGGTAATGGCCGCGCTTGAGGTAGTAGCGCCCCACCTCCATCTCCTTCGCCGCGAGCTGATCGAAGGCGAGATCGAATTTCAGGATCGAGGAGCGGGCGAATTCGGTGTCGGGATAGCGCTCGATCACCGTGCGGAGCGACTGGAGTGCCTGGAAGGTGACGCCCTGGTCGCGACCCACGTCGTCGACCTGATCGTAATAGCTGAGCGCGATGATGTATTGCGCATAGGCCGCGTCGTCATCGGCGGGGAAGAAATCGATGTAGCGCTGCGCGGCGGCGCGGCTGGCCTCGTAATCGCGGTCACGGTGGAACGCGAAGGCCTGCATGATCAAAGCGCGCTTGGCCCATTCGGAATAGGGATAGAGGCGTTCGACCTCGCCAAAGAGTTCTGCCGCGTCGTCATAGTCGCGCGATGCGAGTTCCACTTCCCCGCGCTGATAGATCTGCTGCGCCGAGAGGGTTTCGAGATCGGGTTGGCGCCCGCCGCCGAATCCGAGGAACCCGCCGCCGCCGCAGCCACCGAGCGCCGTCAGCGCCACGACCGCAAGGCCGAGAGTTCGAACTTTCTTAAAACCGCCCATCACCGCGCCTGGCCGCCCCAAAACGTAGAGGTGGGTCTAGCACATAAAATGACGGTGCCAAACGCGATTTCAGGATCAGGCTGCAAGCGCCGGTGCGTCGTGGCGCGTAAGACCCGCTCCGGGCAGGCTGGCGGCCTGAAGCGGGGTGCATTCGACCATCCGGAGCGCGCCCGGGCGGGCGAAAAGCGTGCGAAGGAGCGCGTTCGTCATGGCGTGGCCCGAACGGTGCCCTTCATAGCGGCCGAGGATCGGCGCGCCGGCCAGCGCAAGATCGCCCAGCGCATCGAGCATCTTGTGCCGCACGGGTTCGTCCGCGTGGCGGAGGCCGCCGGGGGAAAGCACCTTGTCGCCCTCGAACACCACCGCGTTGATGCCGGGTGCGCCGCCGAGCGCGAGCCCGTTGGCCTGCATCGTATCGACATCGGCCTGACGGCAGAAGGTGCGGCTGTCGCAAAGTTCGTGCACGAAGGTGCCATTCGCCATGTTGAGGCGCTTGTGCTGGTGGCCGATGGCGGCATCTTCGAAATCGATCGAGAAATCGATCTCGAGCCCCGTGGCCGGCAGGAGGCGGGCAAACGCCTCGCCATTGCGGACTTCGACGGGGGCCAGGATTTCGAGGGCGCGCAGAGGTGCGGCCTGTTCCCGCAGGCCGCGGGCCAGGATCGCGCGGACGAATTCCGCCGAGCTGCCATCGAGAATGGGAACTTCGGGTCCGTCGAGTTCGATCAGAACGTTGTGGATGCCCGTACCGGCAATGGCCGCCATCACGTGTTCGATGGTGGAAACGGTGATGCCGTCGGCATTGCCGATCTTGGTGCAGAGTTCACCCGATACCACCGCATCCCAGCGGGCCGGGATTAGGTTGTCGCGATCCTGCACATCGGTCCGGCGGAACCAGATACCGAATTCGGCCGAAGCCGGGCTTAACGTCATCCGTACGGGGCAACCGGTATGGAGGCCGGTGCCCACGAAGGTGACGGGCGATTTCAAAGTCGTCTGCACGGGTCAGCCCCAATCTCGTCCCAGCACGCAGCTGTGTCTGCGCTTTGCCATTGCCGAGGGAATTACGAAGGGAGGCCCCAAATCTCAACTCAAAGATTGTAACCTTCTGAAACAAAGCATTGCAGGATGGGCGGCAAACTGCGCACAGCCGAAAAATCGGCCGGGAACCCATTGATAACAAAAGAAAAGGGCCAGCGCGTGCTGGCCCGATTCCGCAGATTTGTGACGTGGCGTCAGTTCGCCTGGCGCCTCAGGAAGGCCGGAATTTCGATCCGTTCGTCTTCCGGTGCAGGGGCCGGTGCATCGGGTTCGGCCTGCACCGGGGGCTGCCGGCGGATGGTTGCGGAGGCGCGTTCGGCACCTTCGGAGGGGTGCCCCGTCATCCGGTTGATCAGCGAGTTGATGCCGAAGCGGGGCCGTTCCTGGGCCGGCTGGGGGGCCGGGGCGGCGGGCCGCCGGGGGGCGGTTTCGGCCACGGTTTCCGGCGTTTTGCGGACGGCGGCCTGAAGCCGGGCCATGGCCTCGGGCGAGGGCATGCCGGGGCGCGGTGCCGCCGGGGCCTCTGCCGCGACATGGGGCATCGGGGCCTCAACCGGTTCCGGCTGGTAAGCTGGGGGCGGCAGGTCGTCTTCGACCCGGCTGCGTTCGGAGCGGAAGAAGGTGGGCTCGTCGGCCGCCGCCGGTTCGGGCTCGCGATCGAAGAGGCCCGGCGCTTCGCCGGTGTCCTCGGCCACGACGGCCTCGGGCTCTGCCATCTCGGGCTCGTCCTCGACATGGGCGTGGGCGAGCGGCTGGGCCATCGAACGGCGCGGCACGGGGGTTTCGTGTACATCCGCGGAGGCATCGATGCCGGTGGCCACGACGCTGACGCGCATGGTGCCCTGCATTGCGTCGTCGAGGGTGGAGCCGACGATGATGTTGGCGTCCGGGTCGACCTCTTCGCGGATCCGGTTCGCCGCCTCGTCGAGTTCGAATAGGGTGAGATCGGTGCCACCGGTGATATTGATGAGAACGCCTTTCGCGCCCTTTAGCGAGATCTCGTCGAGGAGCGGGTTGGCGATGGCCTTTTCGGCGGCCTGGATCGCGCGGTCTTCGCCCTCGCCTTCGCCGGTGCCCATCATGGCCTTGCCCATCTCGTCCATCACCGCGCGGACGTCGGCGAAATCGAGGTTGATGAGGCCCGGGCGCACCATCAGGTCGGTGACGCCTTTCACACCCTGGTAGAGCACGTCGTCGGCCATCGAGAACGCTTCGGTAAACGTCGTCTTCTCGTTGGCGAGGCGGAACAGGTTCTGGTTCGGAATGATGATCAGCGTGTCGACCATCTTTTGAAGAACTTCAACGCCTTCCTCGGCCTGGCGCATGCGCTTCTGGCCTTCGAACTGGAAGGGTTTGGTGACGACGCCGACGGTGAGAACCCCGAGTTCGCGCGCCGCCTGAGCGATGATCGGCGCAGCCCCCGTGCCCGTGCCGCCGCCCATACCGGCGGTGATGAAGGCCATGTGCGCGCCGGCGAGGTGATCGACGATTTCTTCGATCGTCTCTTCCGCTGCCGCCGCGCCAACCGTGGGCCGGGCGCCTGCGCCGAGGCCTTCGGTGACTTTCACACCCATCTGGATGCGGCTCGAGGCGGAGGACTGCGCGAGGGCCTGCGCGTCGGTGTTGGCCACCACGAACTCCACACCTTCGAGTTTCTTGTCGATCATATTATTGACGGCATTGCCGCCTGCCCCGCCGACACCGAATACGGTGATCCGCGGCCTCAAATCGGTCTTTTCGGGCATCATCAAATTCAGTGTCATCGCTCTATCCGCCTGTCGTTTCCGCCGCCCCGGGCCGGCGGCTCATCTTTGCGCCCAGATGCATGGGCGAAGTCCCTGATGGAGTGCCGTCACAGTACTGTTAACTGCCCCGAAGGTCATCCCGAAAATCGCGCCAAACCACAAAATATGGCGGAATTTCGACCGTCGCCCGCCGCATCTAGCGACACCCACAATATTTTGAGGTTCCGCAGTAAGATAGCGCGAAAACCTCACGTGGATGAGGGCGAAAGCGGCGCGGAATCCGCCGATTTGATCGATTTCGGAAGACTGCTCGGCCCTCCAAAGCCCTGTTCCGGGCCTTGTGGATAACCTAACAGATTCGCGGGCTTACGTCTCGGGGATTCGCAAACGCCGCTGCAATCACCAGTTGTCTTTGAACCACTTCACTGCCCTTTTGAGCGAGCGCGCCGGGATGCGGTCGCTCGGCATCTCGAAATCCCAGCATTCGTCCTGGGGATGGGCGGCGAAGAGGCAGAGGCCGACGGCCGCCGAGAAGGCGGCCCCGGTGGCGGCCTGGGGCAGGCCGTGGACGCGCAGGGGGCGGCCGATCCTGACCTGCTGGCCGAGGATCTTCGGGGCGAGCACGTCGAGCCCCGGCATCTGGCTGGCGCCGCCCGTGAGCACGATCTGCTGGGAGGGCAGGTGTTCGAAGCCCGCCGCGTCGAGGCGCTGGCGCACGTCTTCGAGAAGCTCCTCGACCCGTGGGCGGATGATGCCGATCAGTTCGGCGCGGCTGACGGTGCGGCGGTCGTGATCCCAGTCGCCGGTTTCGCCGCCCAGTTCGATCATGTCGCGGTCATCCATGCCCGTGGCGACGACGCCGCCGTGGAACGTCTTGATCCGTTCGGCGACAGCCAGCGGGATCTGGAGACCCTTGGAGATATCGAGGGTGACGTGATCGCCGCCCAGCCGCGCGGCATCGGCATAGATCATGTGTTTCTTGATGAAGATCGAGAGGCCGGTGGAGCCGCCCCCCATGTCGATGCAGGCCGCGCCCAGTTCCTGTTCGTCCTCGACGAGGCTGGAAATGCCGCTCGCGTAGGCCGAGTTCGCGATGCCCGCGACCTCGAGATCGCAGCGGTTGACGCAGTAGAGGATGTTCTGGACAAGCACCGTGTCGACGGTGAGCATGTGGAGATCGCAGGCCAGCCGGTTGCCGATCTGGCCGCGCGGATCGCCCATGCCGGAGCGATGATCGAGGGCGAAGTTCACGGGCTGGGCATGGACGATGTCGCGCCCTGCCCCGTAGTCGGGCACATCGCAGGCCGCGAGCGCGCGGGCCACGTCGGATTCCGAGACCGGTTCGCCATCAAGCTCGATCTCGCCCGCAAGGCCGTAGGAGCGGGGCTGGCCGCCCGAGAGGCAGACAATGGCATGATCGACGCGGACCATGGCCATTTTCTGCGCCGCCTGAACGGCGGTGCGGATCGCGCGTTCGGTTTCCCCCATGCTGTCGATTTCGCCGAGGCGCACCCCGCGGGAGCGGGTGGTGGCGGCGCCGATCACGCGGAAGGAGGACTGGCCCGCGAGCGATCCGATCCCTTCGGCGATATCGAGCTGATCGGTGCCTTCGAACCGCAGGATCAGGCAGGCGATCTTCGAGGTGCCGATATCGAGCACCGCGACGACCCCGCGCTGGATCGCGGCGCGCCGCATGGCGCGCATGGTGCGCTGGCTCTGGTACAGATCGGTCATTTGTTACTGGCTCCCTGAAAAGCGGGTTTCGCGGAAGGTTTCTGAGGCCGCCTCTCCCATCCGGAGGGTGGGGCGTTCGGGCGTGCGCATGTCGATGACGGTGAGGTCGCGGGCGAGGAGATCGCGCACCTCGTCGAGCGCGATGACGCGTTCGAGAGCGGGGACGGGGTTCGCCTCGGGCAGGAGGATCCGCTGATTGCGGTCGAGCACCACATCCCAGCGGCGTTCGCCGACGCGGAGAAGGCCGCGCATCCGGTCGCTCAGCGGTGCGGCGGCTTCCATCAGGGCGAGCGCTTCGGGCACGGCGGTTTCGGCGCCGTCGCCCGCAAGCAGCGGCAGGTCGGGCCGGTCGCTGCGTGTTGCGAGGCCCGCGACGCGGTGGCCGTGCTCGTCAAGGAGTTCGAGCCCGTCGCGGCTTCGCCAGACGACCGCAGGGATGCGTTCGGAGACGATGATTTCGAGGATACCGCCCGCACGGACGCGGACCGAGGCCTCGGCGATCGCGTCGATTTCTTCGGCACGGGCGCGGATCGCCTCGAGATCGAGATCGAAGGAGCTTAGGGGAAAGTCGATGGGCAGGATTTCGCGCAGGTCGGCCTGCACCTCGTCGGATGCCCCTTCGATCGACATGAGATTGACCATGAACTCGGGCCGCTGCTGGATTTCGCGGCGCATTTCGGCCGCGCCTTCGATGAGCGCCTCGCGCCGGTCCGCGTCGGAGGCCCAGATGCCGGCGGTGAAGGCGATGCAGGCGACCGGCAGGCCCCAGCGGAGGAAGATGCGGACGCCCGGCGTCAGCATCAGGCGCTGAAGCTTGTAGGCCGAGCGGGAGGGGGCCGGATCGCTCGGCCGCTTCAGCGGTCGCATGAGGCATCCTCCACGATCCAGCGGCAAAGCTCGGGGAAGGTGATGCCGCAATGGGCGGCCTGTTCGGGAGCAAGCGAGGTGGGCGTCATGCCCGGCTGGGTGTTGGTTTCGAGAAGGATGAGGCCATCGGCGCCCCGTTCCTCGTCCCAGCGGAAATCGGTGCGGCTGACGCCCCGGCATCCGAGCACGGCGTGGGCGCGGACCGCGTAGTCGTGGCAGAGCGCCGTGATCTCGTCGGGGATATTCGCAGGCACTTCGTGGCGCGAGCCGCCGGGGGCGTATTTGGCGTGATAGTCGTACCAGCCGTCGGTGATGATATCGGTGACGCCAAGCGCCCGGTCACCCATGACGGTGGTGGTGAGTTCGCGGCCCGGGGCGTAGGTTTCGACCATGAGCCGCGCGGGCAGGTTCGGGGCGAGCGTGGGCGGGCCGTTCGCGGTTTCGCGCACGATATAGATGCCGACGGAGGAGCCTTCGTTGTTCGGCTTCACCACATAGGGGGGCGGGAGGACGTGGCTGGCCTCGATCGCGTCGCGCTCTGCAATCACGCTGTCGACGACGGGAAGCCCGTGGGCGCGGAAGATATCCTTCGAGCGGGTCTTGTCCATCGCAAGCGCCGAGGCGAGGACGCCGGAATGCGTGTAGGGGATGCGGAGCCATTCGAGGATGCCCTGCACGCAGCCGTCTTCGCCCCAGCGGCCGTGCAGCGCGTTGAACACGACATCGGGGCGGAGCTTCTGGAGGTCTTGCGCGAGGGTGGAGCCTGCATCGAGTTCGGTGACGTCAAAGCCCGCTTCGCGCAGCGCGGACGCACATTCCGCGCCCGAGGACAGCGAGACCTCGCGCTCGGCCGATGGGCCGCCCATCAGCACCACAACATTCTGGGACGTCCTGCTCAACACTCCCGCCACTCGTTTCTTAACTGGCCCGGTGTTCCGGGTCCGCCTGCCTCTAGTTTTCAGGGGCCGGTTCGCCGACCCTCATGATTTCCCATTCTAACTTTATTCCGCTGGTTTGGAATACCTTTTCCCTTACCTTTTCGCCCAGCGCCTCGAGTTCGGCTGCGGTGGCGCCGCCGGCATTCGTGAGGAAGTTCGGGTGCTTTTCATTCATCACCGCGCCGCCCAGTGTCGCGCCCCGGAGCCCTGCGTCGTCGATCACCTTCCAGGCCTTCAGGTCGTGGGTGTCGTCCGCCTTGCCGGTGGAGGAATAGCCCGCCGGGTTGCGGAAGGTGGAGCCCGCGGTGCGGTCCTTCGTGGGCTGGCTTTCGTCGCGGCGTTTGAGCTGGTCGTCCATTTTTGCGGCAAGAGTTTCGGGATCGCCCTTCGGGCCTTCGAAGGTGGCTTCCGTCAGCACCCAGCCTTCGGGGAGGGTGGTTGCACGGTAGGCGAAGTTGAGATCGCTTGCCGTCAGGGTGCGGACCTCCCCTGCCCGACTGATGGCTTTCGCTTCGATGAAGTGGTCGGCGACGTAGGAGCCGTAGCAGCCCGCGTTCATCCGCACCGCCCCGCCGATGGCGCCGGGAATGGTGCGGAGAAAGGTGAGGTCGATCCCGGCCTCTGCCGCGCGGCGGGCGACATGGGCATCGAGGGCGGCGGCGCCTGCGGTGACACGGGTGCCGTCTGTCGTGATGGCGTTGAAGCCCCGGCCGAGACGGATCACGACGCCGCGGATGCCGCCGTCGCGGACGATGAGGTTCGAGCCGACGCCCATCGGGAAGACGGGGGTGGATTGGTCGAGGTCTTCGAGGAACCGGGCGAGATCGTCCGCATCCTCGGGCTGGAAGAGCCAGTCGGCGGGGCCTCCGACGCGGAGCCAGGTGAGATCGGCGAGCGGGCGGTCGGGGGTGAGGCGGCCGCGCACCTGCGGGAGGGAGAGCGTTTCGGTCATGGTTTCAGCCGCACCGCTTGCGCCTTCATCCAGCGGAAGAGATAGCGCACGGGCCAGCGCAGCACGGAAATGCCCGCGGCCAGCGCGACCATGCCGCCCCAGAAGCCGTTTTCGGCAAAGACGAAGATCAGGATGGGCAGGCCCACCGCGATCAGGAAGTAGGCGGCGGGCCAGTGGTGGCGGCGGGAAGGAAACATCGCGATCACCGAGGCCGTGACGACCCAGAGGCAGGCGAGGATGATCGAGAGGCTCATTCCGGGCGCTCCAGGGGCGGGGAGACGGGATGGCCGAGCGCCTTCTTCGCGAAGTAGATCAGCGGGCGGCGGAACATCGAGAGAAACGCGAAAAGCCCGAAGGCGGCGGGGACCCAGCCGTGTTCCGCCCCGATCCAGACGATCAGTACGGGCGCTGCGATCAGAAGGCAGATGCCGGGCGCATACTGGTGGCGCATGGGCAGCAGCGCGACGATGGCCGAAGCCAAAACCCACAGGGCGCCTATGAGAAGCGGCAGACTCACCCGTCCCGCCCGCCTGCCGCGCCGGTGGAGGGGCCGCCGTTGCGGGACGACAGAAGCCGGCGCAGGAGAAGGCCAATGCCGCTGCCCAGAAGAATGAGCGGCGAGGCCATGATCAGGAAGAATAGCCAGAAGAGGGGCGCCGTGATGTCACTGTTTCCCGCGCCGACGACCGACAGGACGGCGATCACGACAAACAGGGCCAGGGCCGAGACCGACCAGCGCCACGGGATGAAGGGCAGTGCCACGCCCAATGCCATGGGGATCGCGAATGCCGTGGTCTCTACGCTCATGCGGCCCCGCGCGAGAGCTTCTCCGGCAACCCATGCGCCCAGGTGGAGATCGTGCCTGCGCCGAGGCAGACGACGATGTCGCCGGGCCGCGCCTCTGTCTCGACGAGGGTGGCGAGGGCGCCTTCATCGTCGATCATCAGCGCATGGCGGTGGCCGTGGCGTTTCAGCCCCGCCACGAGATCTTCCGCCGTGGCGCCGGGGATCGGATCTTCGCCCGCCGCGAAGACCTCTGCGATCCCCACGACATCGGCATTCGAGAAGCAGCCGCAGAAATCCTCGAACAGCGAGGAGAGGCGGGTGTAGCGGTGGGGCTGGTGGACGGCGATGACGCGGGCGCCCGGTTCGATGGCCTGGCGCGCGGCCTTCAGCACGGCGGCGATCTCGACCGGGTGGTGGCCGTAATCGTCGATGATCGTCACGCCGTTCACCTCGCCCACCTTCGTGAAGCGGCGGTTGACGCCGCCGAAATTCGCGAGCGCCACGCGGATCTCTTCCGCCTTCAGCCCCAGATGACGGGCCACCGCGACGGCGGCGAGCGCGTTAGAGACGTTGTGGTCGCCCGGCATGGGCAATGTGCAGCCTTCGATCACCATACCCTCGCTCGAGAGCGCGATGTCGAAATGGGCGACGCCTTTCTTATAGGTGAGATTGACCGCGCGGATATCGGCCTGGGCGTTGAAGCCGAAGGTCACGACACGGCGATCGGTGATGCGGCCCATGAGCGCCTGCACCTCGGGGTGATCGGTGCAGAGGACGGCGAGGCCGTAGAAGGGGATGTTCGAGACGAAATCGGTGAAGCCCTTGCGCAGGTTCTCGATCGTACCCCAGTGCTCCATATGTTCGGGGTCGATATTGGTGACGATGGCGATGGTGGCAGGGAGGCGGTTGAAGGTGCCGTCGCTTTCGTCGGCCTCCACCACCATCCATTCGCCCTGCCCCACCCGGGCGTTCGAGCCATAGGCGTGAATGATGCCGCCGTTGATGACGGTCGGGTCGATGCCGCCCGCGTCGAGAAGCGCGGAGACCATGGTGGTCGTGGTCGTCTTGCCGTGGGTGCCTGCCACCGCGATGTTTGACCGCAGGCGCATGAGTTCGGCCAGCATCTCGGCCCGGCGGACGACGGGGAGGCCCCGTTCGCGGGCCGCGTCGAGTTCGGGGTTACCCGGCTTGATGGCCGACGAGATCACCACAACCTCGGCATCGACGAGGTTTTCGGCGCGCTGGCCCATGAAGATCCTGGCGCCCTTTTCGCGCAGGCGGTCGGTGATCTTCGACGGCTTCAGATCCGAGCCCTGCACGACATAGCCGTGGTTCAGAAGCACCTCGGCGATCCCCGACATGCCGATGCCCCCGATCCCGACGAAGTGGATCGGGCCCATTTCGGTCGGCAGTTTGGTGGCGGCTGCTGCGTTCATGGGACGGGTCCTCTCAAGGCTTCTACCATATCCGCGAGGCGTTCGCTGGCGTCCGGCCGCCCGGCGGTGAGCGCGTTTCGCGCCATGAGGTCTGCCGCCTCGGGATCGGTGAGAATTCGGGTGATTTCGCCTGCGAGCGTTTCGGGCGCAAGCTTCTTTTCCGGAATGAGGATGGCCGCCCCCGCCTCGACCAGGGCACGCGCATTGGCGGTCTGGTGATCGGCGGTGGCGGCGGCGTAGGGGACGAGGATCGAGGGACGCCCGATCACCGAAAGATCGGCCACCGAGGAGGCGCCCGCGCGGGAAATCACGAGCTGCGCCTCTGTGAAGCGGCGGGCGATATCCTCGAAGAACGGTTTGACTTCGGCCGAAATGCCCTCGTCGTCGTAGAAGGCGCGCACGCGATCCTCATCCTCGCCGCGGGCCTGGTGCGCGATGCGAAGGCGGGCGCGGATCTCGGACGGCAGGTGCGCCGCGGCCTGGGGCACGACATCGGAGAGGATGCGCGCGCCCTGGCTGCCGCCGATCACCACAAGCTTCAGCGTGCCGTCATCGGGCGGCGTGTAGGCCGCCCCCTGGCGTTCGAGCACGGCCTTGCGCACCGGGTTGCCCGCATGGTGGCCGATGACGCCCGCGGGCAGGCGCGTGGGCCAGGCGCCACAGGCCACCGCGTTCACGCGGCGCGCGAAGGCGTGGTTTACGCGCCCCAGTACGCCGTTCTGTTCGTGGATCATCGTCGGCACGCGGGCGAGGATCGCGGCGGAGAGCGCCGGGATCGTGGGGTATCCGCCGAAGCCCACCACCACGGCGGGCCGGTCGGTCAGCATGCCGGCAAAGGCGCCGAAGACGCCCCAGCCGATCCGGAACGGCATGGCGAGCTTCGCCGCCGCCCCGCCGCGCGCGGGGGTGGCGGATGTGACGCGGGTGATATCAACGCCCACGGGGAAGCCGCCGGCATAGCGCGCGCCCCGGTCGTCGGTCGACAGGCGCACCCGCCAGCCGCGTTTCAGAAGCGTCTCGGCCAGCGCCTGGGCGGGGAACATGTGACCGCCCGTGCCGCCCGCGGCGATGACGCACAGCGGCGCGGCCATCAGCGGATGCGCCCTTTCAGCGCGTCGCGGATCTCGCCCTGGGGCCGGGTGCGGGTGAAGCAGAGGAGGATGCCGAGCGTGATGCCCGCGGCAATCAGCGACGAGCCGCCGTAGCTCACGAAGGGCAGCGTCATGCCCTTGGCGGGAAGAAGCCGCACCGCGACGGAGAGGTTGATTATCGCCTGGATGCCGAAGACGCAGGCGAGACCCGCGCCCGCGAGGCGGATGAAGGGATCACGCTCGCGCATCAGACGGATCAGCGAGCGGATCACCACGGTGGCGAAAAGCCCGATGATGAAGAGCACGAGGATCAGCCCGTATTCTTCCGCCGCGACCGCGATGATGAAATCGGTATGCGCATCGGGGAGCGACCATTTCACCCGCCCCTCGCCGATCCCCACGCCGAAGAACCCGCCCTCCTGAATCGCGCCGGTGGCGTAGCCGAGCTGTGTGGTAGGATCGACATCCGCCGACAGGAAGCCGTCGATGCGGCGGGCGAAATGCTCGGAATTGTTATAGGCGACGGAGCCCGCGAAGAGGACGATCATGGCAAGCCCGATCAGCACCGTCAAAGGCGCGCCGGCCACGAAATACATCACCCCCCAGGAAAACAGGATCAGCGCGGACTGGCCGAAATCGGGCTGCATCGCGAGGAAGGCGCAGATCACTATGGCGAGGAGAAGCGAGATGCGCTTGCCCGGGGGCCCCTGCAGATCCTGGCTGGCCGCGATCAGCCAGGCCGCCACGACGATGAAGCCGGGTTTGAGGAATTCGGACGGCTGGACCGAGCCGAAGCCCAGTGAATACCACCGCGTCGCCCCCTTGCCGAAATCGGTGCCGAAAAGCGGCAGGAACATGAGCGCCACGAAGGAGGCCGCAAAGCCCAGCGTCGCGAGGCGGCGCACCTGAACCGGGGGGAGCATCGAGACGACGATCATGGCGATCAGCGCGAGCGAGCCGAACAGCGCCTGGCGTTCGACGTAATGGAACGGATCGAGCCCGTTGCGTTCGGCAAGCGGCGGAGAGGCGGCGAGGCCCAGAAGCATGCCCACACCGAACAGGAGAAGCACGCAGGTCAGCGACCAGCGATCCACCGTCCGCCACCAGCGGGGAAGGATCGGTTCACCATCCCTCACGGCGATGGACCCGTGCACCATTTCGGTCATGGTTAAACTGCCTCGACTGCCCGTACCGCCCGTTTGCCGGGTCTGCGGGCAAGTGTAACGTCAGAGCAGAGGAAGTGCCAGCAAAAGCTGGCCTTCGCGGGTCAGCCGAGATCGGCGACGCGGGCCGCGAAATCCTCGCCCCGGCGCTCGAAATTGTCGTACTGGTCGAAGCTGGCGGCGGCGGGCGCGAGAAGGACGGTGTCGCCCGGCGCGGCCTCTTCCGCCGCGCGGGCCACGGCGGTTTCCATCGTGGTGCAGATCTCGTGCGGGATCTCGCCCAGCAGGAGCGCCACATCCTCGGCCTGCCGCCCGATGACATAGGCCTTCAGCACCTCGCCCGCGGCGTCGAGCGCGGGGCCGAGCCCGCCCTCCTTCACCTGGCCGCCGACGATCCAGCGGATGCGTCTGAAGGCGCGCAGCGCCTGGGCCGCGCTGTCGGCATTGGTGGCCTTGGAATCGTTGACGAAGCGCACGCCGTTCCGCTCGGCGATGAGCTGGCTGCGGTGGGGGAGGCCTTCGAAGCTGCGAAGCCCCGCCTCGATCGTGCGCGGCGCGAGGCCGAGCGCGCGGAGCGCGGCATAGGCGGCGCAGGCGTTCTGGTGATTGTGCGCGCCGGGGAGGCCCGGAATGTCGCGCAGATCGATCGCTGCGATCTGGCGGCCCTTGCGGCGTTCGGCGAGGAACCCCTTCTTCGCGGCCACCGACCAGCCGGGGCCCGTGAGCGCGCGGGTACCCGAGATGCGGATCACCCGGTCGTCGCCGGGGCCCTGGGCAAGCTGGTTCGCGAGATAGCGGCCTTCCGGTTCGTCGACGCCGATCACGGCGCGGTCGGGCCCGCCCTCGGCGAAAAGCCGCCGCTTGGCCGCGAAATAGCCGCCCATGCCGCCGTGGCGATCGAGGTGATCGGCAGTGAGGTTGGTGAAGACCGCGATGTCCGGGGTGAGCGCGCGGGCGAGATCGGTCTGGTAGGAGGACAGTTCCAGTACGATCACCGCCCCGTCGCCGGGGGGATCGAGATCGAGGACGCCGCGCCCGATATTGCCGGCCAGATGCGCCTCCCCCCCCGCCTCGGCGAGGCAGTGGTGGAGAAGCGCGGCGGTGGTCGATTTTCCGTTCGAGCCGGTGACGGCGATCACGCGGGGCGGGCGGTCGAAGCGCGCCCAGTCTTCCGTCCCGAGCGCGGCGAAGAAAAGACCGATATCGTTGTCGACAGGCACGCCCGCCTCGAGCGCGCGGGCGATCGCCGGGTGCGGCGCGGGGTAGAGGTGGGGAATACCGGGAGAGACGACCAGGGCGGAAAGGCCATCGACCGCACCCTCTTTCGAGAGATCGCGCAGGGCGAAGCCTTCGGCCTCCGCCGCCGCGCGGCCCCCTGCCCCGTCGTCCCAGGCCACCACGTCGGCGCCACCAGCGCGGAGCGCGCGCGCCGCCGACAGGCCGGACCGGCCGAGCCCCAGCACGCCAACCCTGTGGCCCACATATCCCGGAACCTCGATCACCTGGGGGCCTGCTTCTTCATTTTGGCAAAAATACTCATCTGGCCCGCCCTATCGCACCTTGAGCGTCGCCAGCCCGATGAGCGCCAGAATCAGCGAGATGATCCAGAACCGGATCACGATCTGCGGCTCTGCCCAGCCCTGTTTCTCGAAATGGTGATGGATCGGCGCCATGAGGAAGACACGTTTGCCCGTGCGCTTGAAATAGGCGACCTGGATGATGACCGAGAGCGCCTCGACCACGAAAAGCCCGCCGACGATGGCCAGCACGATCTCGTGCTTGGTGGCGACCGCGATGGCGCCGAGGGCCCCGCCCAGCGCAAGCGATCCGGTATCGCCCATGAAGACGGCCGCAGGCGGCGCATTGTACCACAGAAACCCGAGGCCCCCGCCGATGAGACCGGCGGAGAAGATCAGGATCTCGCCCGTTCCCGGGACGTAATGGACGTCGAGATATTCGGTGAAGTCGACCCGGCCGACCGCGTAGGCGATCACCCCCAGCGTTCCGGCCGCGATCATCACCGGCATGATCGCGAGCCCGTCGAGCCCGTCGGTCAGATTGACCGCGTTGGCCGCGCCGACGATCACGATCATCGCGAAGGGCAGAAAGAGAAGCCCGAGGTTCAGAAGCACATCCTTGAAGACCGGCAGCGCCAGCCGGTAGGTCAGGTCGTCGGGGTGAAGCCAGGCCGCCCACCAGGCCGCCATCAGCGCGATCCCGAAGCCGATCGCAAGCCGCACCTTGCCCGGCACGCCTTTCGTGTTGTTTTTCGCGACCTTGGCGTAATCGTCGGCAAAGCCGATCATGCCGAAGCCCGCCGTCACCAGAAGCACGATCCAGACATATCCGTTGTCGAGCCGCGCCCAGAGGAGCGTGGAGACGAGAAGCGCGGAAAGGATGAGAAGCCCGCCCATGGTGGGGGTGCCCGCCTTGGTCGTCAGGTGGCTTTCGGGGCCGTCCTCGCGAATGGGCTGGCCCTGTTTCTGGCGCCGCCGCAACAGGTTGATGAGCGGGCGCCCGAAGAGAAAGCCGAAGACGAGCGCTGTGAAGAAGGCCCCGCCCGCGCGGAAGGTGATGTAGCGGAACAGGTTGAAGACGTCGCCGCCGTCCGAGAAATTCGTCAGCCAGTACAGCATGCGCGCTCCCTCACCTCCTGCCGCTCATGTCTCGTCGGGACCCGGATACCCGAGCTTGCGGATCGCCTCGACCACGAGGCTGACCTTCGAGCCTTTCGACCCTTTCACCAGCACCACGTCGCCGGCATCGACGAGGTGATGGGCCTCGGCGGCAAGCTCTTTCGCGGTTTCGGTCTTCCGGCCCCGCTGATGTTCCGGCAGCGCCTCCCAGAGAAGCGCCATGCGGGGGCCGACGCAATGCACGGTGGTCACGCCCCGGAGCCCCGGGTGATCGGCGATCTCGCGGTGCATGCGCACCTCGTCCGGCCCAAGTTCGAGCATGTCGCCCAGGATCACGATCCGCCGACCGCGCGAGACGCGGCCCACGTCGTCGACGGGAGCGATCGCGGCAAGCACGTCGAGCGAGGCCACGACCGAGGCGGGGTTGGCGTTGAAGGCGTCGTCGATCAGATCAATCGTCATGTGATCCTCGACCGGGTCGAGATAGATCGTCTCGCGCGTGCCGCGGCCGGCGGGCGGGGCCCAGCGGCCGAGATCATGGGCGGCGATGTCGGGATCGGCGCCCGCGGCCTCTGCCGCCGCGAGGACGGCAAGCGCGTTCAGCGCCACGTGGCGGCCCGGCGCGCCGATCTTGAAAAGCATCGTGCGGCCGCCGTGATGGGCGCGGATGACGCTTGATCCCGGGTTCAGAGTGATGTCGTCGGCGTGGAATTCGGCGTCTTCGGCGGTGCCGAAGCCGATCAGGCGGCCGGCATGGGCTTTCGCCGTGGTTCTGAGGATACCGGCGGTGCCCACATCCGCGTTGAAGATCGCCGTGCCGTCCGGCTCGAGCCCCTGGAAGATCGAGGCCTTTTCGCGGGCGATGCCCTCGATGCTGTCGAAGGCTTCGAGATGGGCGGGGGCGATGGTGGTGATCACCGCGATATGGGGCCGGGCGAGGCGCGAGAGCGGTGCGATCTCGCCGGGGTGGTTCATGCCGATCTCGATGATCGCGAATTCGGTGTCGGCGGGCATGCGGGCCAGCGTGAGCGGCACGCCCCAGTGGTTGTTGTAGCTTGCCTCGGCGGCGTGGACGCGGCCCTGCCCCTGAAGGGTATCGCGCAGCATTTCCTTGGTCGAGGTCTTGCCCGCCGAACCGGTGATGGCGATCACCCGCGCGTCCGTGCGGGCCCGACCCGCGCGGCCGAGATCGGTGAGCGCGGCCAGAACGTCATCGACGATCAGTAGCGGCGCATCCTTGCTGACCCCCTGGGGCCGGTGCGTGACCATGGCCCCTGCCGCGCCCATTGCCAGCGCGTCGGCCACGAAATCATGCCCGTCGCGCACGTCCTTCAGGGCCACAAAGAGATCGCCGGGCTTGAGCGTGCGCGTGTCGATCGAAACACCGCCCGCCTGCCAGTCGCGGGTCGTGCGGCCCTGCGTGGCCGCGGCCGCCTCGGAGGAGGACCAGAGCACGCTCATGCCCCGTGACCGTCGAGGGCGGCGACAGCGACGGAGGCCTGTTCGACATCGTCGAAGGGATAGACGGTATCGCCCACCGTCTGCCCCGTTTCGTGCCCCTTGCCCGCGATCAGGAGCGCGTCGCCCTGTTCGAGCATGTCGACGCCCCTGAGGATCGCTTCGGCCCGGTCGCCGATCTCGCGGGCGCCCGGGCAGGCGGCGAGGATGGCGGCGCGGATCTCGGCGGGATCCTCGCTTCGCGGATTGTCGTCTGTGACGATGGCGATATCGGCATGTTTCGCCACCGCCTCGCCCATCAGCGGGCGCTTGCCGCGGTCGCGGTCGCCGCCCGCGCCGAAGACGACGATCAGGCGGCCCATGACATGGGGACGGAGCGCGCGGATCGCGGTGGCGAGCGCATCGGGGGTGTGCGCGTAATCGACGAAGACGGCCGCGCCGTTGTCGCGCGTGGCCGCAAGCTGCATCCGACCGCGCACGGTGGTGAGCATGGGCAGCGCTTCGAACACCTCGGACGGTGCGCAGCCCGACGCGATGGTGAGCCCCGCCGCGACGAGCGCGTTTTCGGCCTGGAAGCCACCGATGAGCGGCAGGCGCACCTGGCGCGCCTCGCCGTTCCAGGAAAACCGCAGTTCCTGCCCCGTCACATCGAAGCGCTGTGCGATGAGGCAGAGGGCCGCGTCATTGTCGCGACCCACGGTCAGGATATCGCAGCCCCGGCCCTCGGCGATGGCCACGACTTCGGGCCCCATGGGATCGTCGGTGTTGACGACCGCTGTCCCGTCCTCGGGCAGGACACGATCGAAAAGCCCCGCCTTGGCGGCGAAATAGGCCTCGAAGGTTTCGTGGTAATCCAGGTGATCCTGGCTGAAATTCGTGAAGCCGGCGGCGACGAGTCGGACCCCGTCGAGCCGGCGCTGGTCGAGCCCGTGGGAGGAAGCCTCCATCACCGCGTGGTCGATGCCCTCGGCAGCGACCTCGGCGAGGATGCGGTGGAGCGTGATCGGTTCCGGCGTGGTGTGCAGCATCGGGGCGAGGAAGGACCCTTCGACGCCGGTGGTGCCGATGTTCACCGCCTCGATGCCCATCGCGTTCCAGAGCTGGCGGGTGAAGGCCGAGACGGAGGTTTTGCCGTTGGTCCCCGTGACGGCGACGACCGCCTCTGGTTGCTGCCCGAACCAGAGGGCGGCGGCGAAGGCGAGGGCCTGGCGCGGGTCTTCCGTGACAATCACGGGAATCGCGGCCTCGCCCAGCGCCCCGCGGGCGATGCGGGCGCCGTCGCGATCCGTCAGGATCGCCGCCGCCCCCGCCTTGGCCGCGTCCGCCGCAAACCGCGCGCCGTGGGCGTTGACGCCGGGAAGGGCCGCAAAGACCTCTCCTGCCCGGACGCTTCGGCTGTCGACGGAAAGCCCGGTGACCTCAATGCCGTTGCTGCCCGGGACCGCGAGGCCCAGTGCGCTTAACGTCTTGGTTTCCGACCGGGTCGTCATGCTCGCCCCACACCCGTTCTGCCGTTACCGGCGTTCGTTGGATGCCAGTGTTACCTTGTCTGTCGCGGAATGTTCAATGACCGGCGCGAGGCCGAGAAGCGGGCCGGCGCGGCGGATCACCTCGGCGGCGACGGGCACGGCCGTCCAGCCTGCCGTGCGGCGGGGTTCCTCGCCCGATGTTTCGACGGCTTCATCGAGGGTTACGACAAGGACGTATTTCGGATCGGAGGCAGGAAAGACCGAGGCGAAGGTGGCAATGACCTTGTCCTCGTAATAGCCGCCCTGGGGCCGTGGCTTGTCGGCGGTGCCTGTCTTGCCCGCCACTTCGTAGCCCGCAACCTCGCCGAAGGAGGCGGTGCCGCGCGCAACGACCGCGCGGAGCATCTGGCGGGCGAGGCGTGAACTGTCCTCGGACAACAGGCGTTTGCCCTCGGGATAGCTGTCGCGGCGGATGAGCGTCGGCTCGACCTTGACGCCGCCATTGAGAAGCGAGGCATAGGCCGTGGCGAGATGCAGGGGGCTGGCCGACAGCCCGTGGCCGTAGGAGATCGTCATGGTCGAGATTTCCGACCAGTTGCGCGGCAGGAGCGGCTGGGCGCCGCGGCCCTCGATCAGTTCGACCGGCGTGGGCGCCATGAAGCCCAGATCGGAGAGGAAGCGCTGCTGGCGCTGGGCGCCGATTTCCATCGCGATGCGGGCGGTGCCGATGTTGGAGGATTTGACGATCACATCCTCGACCGAAAGCGTGTCGCCGTAGTTGCGGAAATCGCGGATCCGGTGCTTGCCCCAGCGGAGCGGGCCCTTTGTGTCGATCATCGTGGACGGGTTGACGAGGCGCTCGTCGATCGCCTGGGCGGCCGTGAAGATCTTGAAGGTGGAGCCGAGTTCGTAGAGCCCCTGCACCGCGCGGTTGAAAAGCGGACTGTCAGCCTGATCGCCCTCGGTCAGCGGCACGGGCCGGTCGTTGGGATCGAAATCGGGCAGGCTTACGAGGCTGATGATCTCGCCGGTACGCACATCCATCAGAACCGCCGCGGCCCCCTTGGCGTTCATCAGGCGCATGCCGCCCAGAAGCACGCGCTCGACGGCGGCCTGCACGGAGAGATCGATGGTGAGGGTAAGAGGCGCGCCGCCATTCGCCGGGTCACGAAGCCAGGCATCGTAGGTTTTCTCGACGCCCGCGATGCCGACGACCTCGGCCGAATGCACCCCTTCGCGGCCAAACCCCGCGCCGCCGAGGACGTGGCTTGCGAGGCTTCCGTTCGGGTATAGGCGCATCTCGCGGGGGCCGAAGAGAAGACCGGGTTCGCCGATATCATGGACGGCCTGGCGTTCGGCTGGGGTGATTTTCCGCCGGATCCACAGGAACTTGCGCGCGCCGGTGAAATCCTTGCGCAGGTCTTCCTCGTCGAGATCGGGAAAGATCTTCACGAGTTCCGCCGCCGCGCGAACCGGATCGACCATCTGCGGCGGCTGGGCGTAGAGCGAATAGGTGCGCAGGTTCGTGGCCAGGATGCGGCCCTCACGGTCGACGATGTCGGCGCGCTGGGCGAGGATCGAGGCCGTGGAGGCCGCCGCGCGGGGTTCGGCGGGATCGGAGGCCGCGAGCGTTCCCATGCGCCCGCCGACGAGGACGAAGGCGCAAAGGAAGAAGATGCCGAGGACGAGAAGCCGGCCTTCGGCGCGCTGGCGTTCGGCGTCGCGGGTCTGTTCATGCCTGAGGCGCAGGTTTTCGCGTTCGATCGCGTCGGGGTTTTCGCCCTGCGCGCGGGCAGCGAGGATGCGGGCGAGCGGACGGAGGGGCGTGCGTGTCATCCGCCGACCTCCACCTCGATGCCGCGCACCTCGATGACGCCGTCAAGCTCGGGCTCTTCAACCGGGTAGGCGATCTGATCGACCTCGCCGAACTGTTCGGGCGCGAGAGGGAAGAGACCAAGACGATCGAAGTTCAGATGCGCGAGATCGCGGAGCCGTTCGGGCCGGTTCAGGTAGGCCCATTCGGCCTTCAGCACAGTCAGGCGGTTTCTGAGGTGCGCGATGTCTTCGCGCACGACCTGCGTTTCCTTGAGGGCAGCCTGGGTCGCGTAGTTCTGCTGATAGGCCCAGAAGGCGAGGCCCATGACCCCGAGCGCGATGAGACCGTAGACGAACGACTTCATTTTCCCCCGTTCTCCATCATGACGAGCGCCGGGAGACCCAGCGCCTTGCGATCGGCCTGTCTGGCCGGTGCGTCGGTGCGCCGACCGTGGCGCAGCGTGGCCGAGCGGGCGCGCGGGTTCGCCGCGATCTCGGCCTCGCCGGCCGTGATGCCGCGGTTCTTTGCCTCCCACCGGGCCGGTGCCTGTTCGAGCTCGGGCGCGTGGCGGTTCCCCCATCCGCCCGCGCCCGAGCCCTGCTGGAAGAACCGCTTGACGATGCGGTCTTCCAGCGAGTGAAAGCTCACCACGGCGAGGCGGCCTCCGGGGCGGATCGCCCGTTCTGCCGCCTCAAGGCCGCGGACAAGCTCCCCAAGCTCATCGTTCACCGCGATCCGGAGCGCCTGGAAGGTGCGGGTCGCGGGGTGGGCCTGTCCCGGTTTCTTGCGGGGCAGGCATTTCTCGACGATCTGGGCGAGGCGGCCGGTGGCTTCGATCCGCGCCTCTGCCCGGGCTTTCACGATTTCCTTCGCGATCCGGCGGGATTGCCGCTCTTCGCCGTATTGGTAAATGATGTCAGCGAGTTGGCCCTCGGGCAACTCGTTGACGAGATCCGCCGCGGACGGCCCTTCCTGCCCCATGCGCATATCGAGTGGGCCGTCGGCGATGAAGGAAAAGCCGCGCTCGGGCTGATCGAGCTGCATCGAGGAAACACCGAGATCGAGGACCACGCCGTCGACGGGATCGGCGGTGGCCTCGTCGAGACGCCCGAAGGTGGACTGGTGCAGATCGAGCCGGTCGGCATAGGCCGCCATCCGGGTTTTAGCGAGCTCGAACACATCCGGATCGCGATCGATCCCGATGACACGGGCCGCGCCCGCATCGAGAAGGCCGCGCGCGTAGCCGCCGGCCCCGAAGGTGCCGTCGACCCAGGTGCCGGAGACGGGTGAGACCGCCTCGAGAAGCGGTTCGAGAAGAACGGGGATATGCGGATCGCGGGGCGTGGGCGCCTCTGCCGCCTTGACCATCCCGTCACTCTCCCTTTCGCTGATCGAGAAGGGTGAGCGGATCGAAATCGTCGGGGAACTGTTCGAGCCACGCTTCCGTCTTGGCGGCTTCCTCGGCCTCGAAGGTTTCGGGTTTCCAGATCTGGAAGGTGTCGCCGGTCGCGATGAAATAGGCCATGCTGTCGAGGCCGATCTTGTCGCGGAGTTTCGCGGGCAGAACGATGCGCCCGGTTTCGTCCACCCCGGTCTTGAGCGACTGGCCGTTGAAGAGCCGTTCGAGCATGCGCCGTTCCATCGACCCGCGCGGAAGGCCCGCGATCTGTTCGTCGACCTCGTTGGCGGCATCTATAGTGTAGCATTCCAGGTAGGCGCGGCGGTGATCGCCGTAGACGATGACGAATTCCGGCGCCTTGCCGTCGGACCAGGTGGGATCGCCGGTTTCCAGAACACGACGGAAGTCGGCCGGGATCGATACCCGGCCCTTCCCATCCACCTTCTGGTGGAATTCGCCTCTGAACCTTCGAACCACCGTCCCGCGGCTCCTGTCCAAGTTTCCAATCCGGGGCCCAGGTACGGAAACGGCGGATTGAGCTGCTGCCACTGCTCAACCCGCCGCCCTCGTCCCGTTGCCGGGGTAGTCCAGCTGCGCGCGCCACCTGGGGGGATGTCTGCTCGCCCGCGCGCCGGATCTCTTCAGTTCGATGAGCGGGGTGCCTGTATGAAACCTGCTCTTGGGGGTTGGGGTCTTGCGCCCCGTTGTCCCGTTCATCGTGCTAATAGGGATGCCATGGGAATTCATGGTAATCAACAGGAAATTTTGGGTCAGGGCCTTTTTTCTTTGAATGACGGAGGGGGTATGGGGAGCATGATCTTGCGAATGGAGGCCTGAAAATACTACATATTGTGGTTTTAAATTCACATTGGCCGATATGTTAGGCCAGCGATGCATGCAGGGCACAGTCCCACGAGATCCCGGAAGTCGACCGGCCGGACCCGCCCTGCCCTTTGAGATTTGCGGGATCGCGGCAGGATTTCAGGCGAATCCAAGAATTCCCAAGGACTCTATGATCCCGGTGCCATGGATTCCCATGGGAATCGATTCCTGAGGGGAAGTTTGACCTCGCCCCCGCCCGGCACGGGGCCGCGTTCACACTCTGCCAAAGGCTTCAGCATCATCGCCGAGGATTGCAGCAAACCGGCGCGCTCGCCACCTCGCTGCAACCGCGAAGAAAAACCGATCATTCTATCTATTTGTAATTACGTCATTTCCATCATGCATATGCTGCATAGCAGCATTGCAGCTTCGGCTATTGTGCAGATGCAGCGAAAGCATAGTCTATAACCCAACGAGGCGCACAGACGCGTGGGCCTCACACAGTCAGAGGGCCCCTCCTCCTCCCTGGGCCGTCTGAAGTTAGCGGTGGCACCTCTCCTCCTCCCTGGTGTCACCGCTTTTTCTTTTCCAGCCCCCGGAAACGACGAAGGGCGCCATTCCGGGCGCCCTTTTCGGAGACGAGAGACGGTGTATGTCGCGGTTACGGGGCGATGTGCATCCAGAGGCCTTCACAGCGGGCCACGACGGGCTCGCCGCAATGGAACATGGTGTAGGTCATGATCTCTTCGGGCTTGCGCACCACGCCTGGGCGGCCAAGCAGTTCAGAGGCCTTGAGGAAACGGACATCGCCGTGCCGCCCCATGCCGACACGCTGGCTGGGCGAGACGATGACATCGGCCTTGGGCAAGCCGTCGCCGAGCGATCCGGCGCGGATGAGGATAGCCTGCGCATCGGTAACGTTTTTCATGAAGCCGGCGTCGAGTTTCACCCGATCGACGAACTTGATCTCTTTCAGCTGACCGCTTTGGGTGCGGATCATGTCGCGTTTGCGAAGCGCCTGAGCGTGCACTTCGCCGAAGGAGGTGGAGATCCGGGTCATCGGGCCGAAGCCGGGAAGGTTCCAGCGAACCTGACGTTCGGGGGTGCGGGTGTTGACCCGTGTCGTCGTGCGGGGCTTTTGCAGCGCCGGCTCGTTGGCCAGGGCGTTTTCGACACGCTCGAGAATATCCATCTTCACACACTCCGCCCGAACACCGGGCTTACCTTATACAATTGCGCCGCGCGGAGGGTGGCATGGGCTTTTTCGCCTCTTCGCCTGCGGGGGGTATCCGCGACGGTCACGACTTCATCTAGGCACACCCACGAGTTGAATAAAGTGAGTTTTCTCACAGAGCCCGGGGGCACTGCGGCCCGGAGCCGGCATTTCCGGTACAGAGGCGGCGGGGCACTGTGACGCCGGACACACCGAGATCCATAAAAATCTACGTAAACAGTGCGTTAACGAGGGACCGGCACGCCGGGTGTTGCGTCATGAAGTTTGTGAACCAGGTCACGCAATAATACGTTTCCAGTCAGGAAACCCCGAAATGTGCCTCGACAATAGGGGCAAACGCGTTGGGATTGTTCGGGATGCGGCGTCAAAAAGGAACGTCGTCGGCGCGATCCGCCGCCATGACGAACTTTGCCACGACCTTCTTCGATCCCGCCTTGTCGAATTCGATGTCGAGCTTGTCGCCTTCAACGGCCATGACCTCGCCATAGCCGAATTTCTGGTGAAACACCCGGTCGCCCACGGTGTGGGCGGAGACGGCATCGAGATCGATCACCGTGGTGCGGCTTTCGCGCGGCTGGCTCATGCCACGTTCGCCGGAGCGGGCCTGAAGCCGGCGCCAGCCCGGGGAATTGTAGACATCGGCACGGGTTGCCGCCTGTTCGAGTCCCGACTGAACCTGCGCCTGTTGTCCGCCGTAGAGGCCCGGCGCCGTCAGCACCTCCACATGCCCGGCCGGCAATTCGTCGATGAAGCGCGACGGCAGCGCCGATTGCCACTGGCCGTAGACCCGGCGGTTCGCGGCGAAAGAGATGGTGCAGACCTCTTCGGCGCGGGTGATGCCGACATAGGCCAGGCGGCGTTCTTCCTCGAGCCCCTTGAGGCCTGTCTCGTCCATCGAGCGCTGGGAGGGGAAGAGCCCGTCTTCCCAGCCGGGCAGGAATACGCTGGGGAATTCGAGACCCTTGGCGGCATGGAGGGTCATGATCGTGACCTTTTCTTCCGTGTCGCCGGTTTCGTTATCCATGATGAGGGAGACGTGTTCGAGAAAGCCCTGCAGGTTCTCGAAGGCTTCGAGCGCCTTCACGAGTTCCTTGAGGTTTTCCAGCCGCCCCGGGGCTTCGGGGGTTTTGTCGTTCTGCCACATCTCGGTGTAGCCCGACTCGTCGAGGATCTGTTCGGCAAGTTCGATATGGCTGCCCGTGCCCGCGCGAACCTGGGCGTGCCAGCGGTCGATCCCGTCGACGAGTTTTGCAAGCTCTGCCCCGCCCTTGCCGCCGAGATCCTTCGACGCGACGAGAAGGCGCGCGCCTTCGACGAGGCTGACGCCGTTGGCGCGGGCGGCCTGCTGGATCCTGCCCTGCGCCTTGTCGCCGAGGCCGCGCTTGGGCGTGTTGACGATGCGCTCGAAGGCGAGATCGTCATCGGGGCTGACCGCGAGGCGGAAATAGGCCATGGCATCGCGGATCTCCATCCGCTCGTAGAAGCGGGGGCCGCCGATGACGCGATACGGCAGACCGATGGTGAGGAACCGGTCCTCGAAGGCGCGCATCTGGTGGCTGGCGCGGACGAGGATGGCGCTTTCGTCGAGCCCCATGGGACGGAGGCCGCGGGTGCCGCCTTGCATGGCTTCGAGTTCCTCGCCGATCCAGCGGGCCTCTTCCTCGCCGTCCCAGTGGCCGATGAGGCGGAGTTTTTCGCCTTCGGTTTCCTCCGTCCAGAGCGTCTTGCCAAGCCGGCCCTCGTTCGCGGCGATCACGCCCGAGGCGGCGGCGAGGATATGCGGGGTGGAGCGGTAGTTCTGTTCCAGGCGGATGACCTTCGCGCCCGGAAAATCCTTCTCGAAGCGGAGGATGTTGCCCACTTCCGCGCCGCGCCAGCCATAGATCGACTGATCGTCGTCGCCCACGCAGCAGATGTTCTTGTGACCCTGGGCGAGGAGGCGGAGCCAGAGATACTGGGCCACGTTCGTATCCTGGTACTCGTCGACCAGGATGAAGCGGAACCAGCGTTGGTACTGGGCAAGTACATCCGGGTAGTTCTGGAAGATCCAGAGCATGTGAAGGAGGAGATCGCCGAAATCGACGGCGTTGAGCGCGCGGAGGCGTTCCTGGTACTGGGCGTAAAGCTCGGCCCCCATGTGGTTGAAGGCGCTCGCGTCCGCCGCCGGCACCTTGTCGGGGCCAAGCGCGCGGTTCTTCCAGCCGTCGATCAGGTGGGCGAGCTGGCGGGCGGGCCAGCGCTTTTCATCGATGTCGGCGGCGACGACGAGTTGCTTCAGGAGCCGGATCTGATCGTCGGTATCGAGGATGGTGAAATTTGTCTTCAGCCCTACGAGTTCGGCGTGCCGGCGCAGGAGCTTCACGCAGATCGCGTGGAAGGTGCCGAGCCAGGGCATGCCTTCGACCTCCTGGTTCAGCAGCCCAGCGACGCGCATCTTCATCTCGCGCGCGGCCTTGTTGGTGAAGGTGACGGCGAGGATTTCGTTGGGCTGCGCGGTGCGGGTGAAGAGAAGATGCGCGATCCGGGCGGTGAGCGCGCGGGTTTTGCCCGTCCCTGCCCCCGCGAGCATCAGGACGGGACCGTCGAGCTGTTCGACCGCCGCGCGCTGGGCCGGGTTCAGCCCGTCGAGATAAGGCGCGCGCTGGCCCGCCATCGCGCGCTGGCTTAGCGGGACGGCGGCGTCGAAGGCATCGCTTTCGTCGAAGGTGCTCATGGGGCGGGAAGCTAGCGCGATCATACGTGAAGTTAAAGGGTTGTTCGTGGAATGTTCCATCCGGGGCGTCGCGGGCGCGGAGGGGGCGCTGCCCCCGCCTCCCTGGCGGTCGGCCCCCCGGAGTATTTCGGCCAAAATGAAGCGGGAGGTGCCCGAGAGCGGGTTGCAAAACCCCCGGCCGGGCCGGATAGATGCAGGCCATGGATCTCGATAACCGATACCCGTCAGTCCCCTACCTGGCCGAAGCCGCGCGGCGCAGGCTGCCGCATTTCCTGTGGGAGTTCCTTGACAGTGCCACGGGCGACGGCGACCCGGCGGACCGGGCGAACCTGGATGCGCTGGGCCAAGTGGCGCTTATGCCCGCCGTTCTGAAGGGCAAGCCCCAGCCCGACCTGTCGACGGAGTTTCTGGGCCGGCGGTACAAGGTGCCCTTCGGCGTGGCGCCTGTGGGTATGTCAGGCGTCTTCTGGCCCGGGGCGGAAGCGATCCTTGCGCGCACCGCGGCGCGGACCGGCATGGCCTATTGCCAGTCGACCATGGCCGCGACCACGCCCGAGGCGGTTGGGCCGCATCTGGGCGAAAGCGGCTGGTTCCAGCTTTACCCGCCGAAGGAGCCCGAGACGCGGCGCGATATCTGCCGCCGGGCGAAGGCGGCGGGGTTTCACACGCTTGTCATGACGATCGACCTGCCCGGCGCGAGCCGGCGGGAGCGGCAGCGGCGCGCCGATGTGCGCCAGCCCCCGGCGCTGACGCCGCGGGTGATCCGCGACTGCGCGCTGCGCCCCGCCTGGGCGCTTCAGCGGCTTGCCCACGGGCGGCCGCGGCTCGAGACACTGGACCCCTATGTCGAGGCGCAGCCCTCGCTGCCAGGGACGAACCACGTGGGCTACCTGATCCGGGAGGCGCCGGACTGGGATTACCTGAAGGCGCTGCGCGACGAATGGGACGGCCCGCTGATCCTGAAGGGCGTGATGGATCCCGAGCCGGTGGCGCGGATGGTGGAGGAAGGGGTCGATGCGCTTTGGGTGTCGAACCATGGCGGGCGGCAGTTCGCCGCCGCGCCGGCCGCGATCGACATGCTGCCGGTGATCCGGGAGATCGTGGGGCCGGATTATCCGCTTGTTTTCTGTTCGGGCATCCGCTCGGGCACCGATATCCTGCGCGCCATCGCCTGCGGCGCCGACATGGTGATGCTGGGGCGGGCCTGGCAGTTCGGCGTAAGCGCCCTGGGCGAGGCGGGCGCCGCGCAGGTGGCGCATATCCTGACCGACGGGATGATGGCGGATATGTACCAGCTGGGCATCGCGCGCCCCGTCGAGGTGCGGGACCGGCGCCGGGACGTGCCGGGCTGAGCCCCGCTATTCGCCGATCGCGTAGACGAGGCGGATGCGGGCCGTCATCGACAGCTCCCCTGCCGCGACAGGCACGGCATCGGCCGAGGACATCCGCGCCTCCGCCATTTCCATCATGATCGGCGGGCGTCCGCCGCCATCGGCCTCGTCGATCGAGAGAAGCGGCCCGAGGGTCACCCCCGCGGCTTCGGCCAGTAGCGCCGCCTTGCGCCGCGCCTCGGCCACCGCGGCGACGCGCGCCTGATCGCGCACCGGTTCGGGATCCTGCAACCCGAAGCTCAGGCCCGAGAAGCTGTTCGCGCCGTCCTGGGCCACCGCATCGAGGGTTTCGCCCAAGACCGAGAGATCACGCACACGGACGGTAAGCATGTTCTGGGCGACGAAACCCGCGATCCGGGGCGCGGCGTTCGAACTGTTTGCGCGTTCCCACCGGGGGTGCACGCTGAAATTCGATGTCTGAAGGTCGCGGTCTTCGATGCCCGCGGCGCGCAGGCGTTCGAGCACCGCATCCATCGCGCGGCTGTTGGCGCGGATCGCCTCGCCGGCCGTGCGCGCCTCCGCCGTCACGCCGAGGGAGATCGTGGCCATGTCGGGCACGGCCTCGATCCGGCCCTCGCCGGTGACCGTGAGGCGGCGTTCGGCCTCCTGTGCAAATCCCAGAAGCGGCAGCGAAACGAGCGCCGCCACAATCATCAATCCAAATCGCATTCTGCCATGCTCCAGTTGCCTCGCCCCCAATCGGCAGTCTGCCGCAGAAACCCACGCGCGTCACCTTTTCCCGGAGCCCGAGCTGAGGTAGATATCAAACGGGGGCCGCTGCCACGCCCCGCCCACTGAACCGGACTCAATGGCCGATTTCATTCTCGACCTTACACATGACGGGATTCGCCTTCTGAGCGAGGCGGACGGCATGTTGGAGGATCTGGGCTATGTGGCGCTGACCGATGCCGACCTGCCGGGCCGGATGCGGGCGCTTCACGCGACCGCTGCGGCGCGGGTGGAAGGGCCGGTGCGGGCCGAGCTGATCATCCCGGGATCTCAGATTCTCTACACCAAGCTGAAGGATCCCGAACATGGCGGGCCGGTGACGGCGCAGGATATCCGTGCGGGCCTTGACGGGCTAACACCCTGCCCTGTCGAAGAGCTGCGGTTCGACTGGCGGATCGGGCGGGACGGCATCCAGGTGGCCGCGCTCGACGTGAATACCCTGGATGAAGCGGAGAGTTTCGCGGCAACCTATGGGTTCGAGCCGGTGCGCTTCACCGCGCGGCCGGAGCCTGATGCGTTCCCCGACATCCCCGATTTCGGGTTGGCGGAATTTGCGCGCCACACGGAGGACACGGGGACGCCGGTTGCGGCGTTCAGCTCGTCGCGGAAGGCGGCCGAGGCCGTGCCGGCAGCCGAGATCGACGCGGAGCCGGAGAGCGAACCGGAGCGCGAGACCGAACCGGAGCAGGCGGCCGGCGCCGGGGATGCGGGCAGAGAAACGGAACCGCCCGTCCTGGTGCTTGAACAGGCGCTGCCGCCCGAACCGCCGCTCAGCCCGCCAACGGAGACGCCCGAAGCCCTGGCGCGCCGGATTGTCCGGCCCGAGGCCCCCGTGCCGTCCGTGGCCGTGCCTGCGAAAATGCCGCGACGCCCCGATGTGCCGCCCCGCCCCGCCGCCCGGGCAGAGCCGCGCCCGCGGAAGGCGCAGAACTGGCGGGACACCGCGATCACCTCGGCCGCCGCGCTTGGGGTGATCGGCGCGCTTGTCTGGACGGCGCTGGCGCTGGTGACGCCGGACGAGGTGCCTGTGGTGCTCGTCCCGCCCGACACGCCCACCGTGCCCGCGCCGGGCCCCGGTGCGGTGCAGGCCTTCGCCGCGGCAGTTCCACCGCCTGTTTCGGACCAAGCCGCCCTGCCCCGGCTTGAAGGCCCCGCGGAGGTGCCGGTGGACGCGATGTCGGAGCGGCGGACAGCCGCGCTCGGCACCGCCGTGCCGCCGGCGGACGTGCCGGTGGTCGACCCGTACGAACCGCTGCGCTCGGCCGATATGTGGCAGACGCCGCCCCCGACGCCGCCCGAGCCGGTGGGCGAGACGCTGGATCAGCTTTACCTCGCGGCGATCGACCCGGCAGTGCCGCTGGACGATGCCATCGCGCTTTTGCCGGCGGAACCCGACTGGATTACGCCCAGCCCGCCCGCGCCGCCGCCCGAACCGGGGCGGCGCTTCGACCTGGACGACCGGGGGCTCGTGCGGGCGACGCCCGATGGCAGCGACACGCCCGAGGGTGTCATGGTGACCGAAGGCGCACCGCCCCTGACGCCGCCGGCCCGCCCGATCACGGCGGTGATCGCCGCGAACGAGGAAGTGGCGCTGGCGCTGGCCGACAAGACACCGCGCCGCCGCCCGGCGGACCTGGTGGAACAGAGCGAGCGGACACAGTTCGGCGGGCGGACGCTTTCGGAACTCGCCGGGCTGAAGCCCGCGCCCCGCCCCGCCTCGGTGCAGGAGAGCACGGTTCTGAACGCGAGCCTCGCGCCCAGCGCGCAGGCGATCGGCGCGTCGCGCCTGCCGCGGGCGCGGCCGAACGATTTCGACGCGCAAGTGGCACAGGCGCAGGCCCGAGCCGCGGCTGCCGCGGCGAGTGCCGCCGTCGCCTCGCTCGCCGAGGAGATCGGGGAGACAGATGAGCCGGCGCAGCAGACCGCCTCGGCCGCCGCTGTCGCGACACCGGCCCCGGAGCCGGCGCCCACTGCGGCGCCGAGTATTCCCACATCGGCGTCGGTCGCGCGGCAGGCGACGATCCCCAACGCGATCAACCTGCGGCGGGTGAACCTGATCGGTGTTTATGGCTCGGCCACCGACCGGCGGGCACTTCTGCGCCTGCCCTCGGGGCGCTATGTGAAGGTGAAGGTGGGCGACAAGGTGGACGGCGGCCGGGTGCGCGCGATCGGCGACGGGCAGCTGATCTACGTCAAGGGCGGGCGCGACATGACATTGACGGTGCCTTCGGGCTGACGCCTGATCCGAAACGGAAAGACGCCGCCCCGAAGGACGGCGCCCCCTCCCTTCCGGACTGGCCGGTTATTCGGCGGCTGTCGCCACGTCGCCGTAGGCGCCTTCCGCCATTTCCTCTGCTTCGATCGACTCGAAGAGGGCCTTGAAGTTGCCTTCCCCGAACCCGTCATCGCCCTTGCGCTGAATGAATTCGAAGAAGATCGGCCCGATCACGGTTTTCGAGAAGATCTGCAGGAGAATCCTGGTTTCGCCCCCGTCGACCACGCCTTCGCCGTCGATCAGGATGCCGTGCCGCTTCATGCGGTCGATGGGCTCTTCATGGCCCTGCACCCGGTCTTTCGACAGGGTGTAGTAGGTTTCGGGCGGCGGCGGCATGAAACGGATGCCCCGTTCGAAAATCGCGTCGGTCGCGTCGTAGATATCGCGCGCGCCGACGGCGATGTGCTGAATCCCTTCGCCGTTGTACTTCTTGAGGTAGTTCACGATCTGGCCGGTTTCGCCGCGATCTTCGTTGATCGGGATGCGGATCTTGCCGCAGGGCGAGGTGAGCGCGCGGCTGTAAAGACCGGTATACTTGCCCTCGATGTCGAAGAAGCGGATCTCCTTGAAATTGAAGAGGCTTTCGTAGAACCGGAACCAGAGATCCATGTTTCCCCTGAACACGTTGTGCGTCAGGTGATCGAGGTAGTAGAAGCCCACGCCGTCGGGGTTCGCGGTGCCGACCCAGTCGAATTCGGCATTGTAGGGCGATGCGTCGTACCACTGGTCGATGAAATAGATCAGGCTTCCGCCGATCCCGACGATTGCCGGCACGTCCATCGCCTTGCCCGGGCCGTCATAGGGTTCGGCGCCCTGTTCCACCGCGTGGTCGAAGGCGTGGCGCGCATCCACCACGCGCCAGCCCATGGAAGGCGCGCAGGGCCCGTGTTCATCGATGAAACCCGCCGCATGTGTGCCGGGTTCGGCGTTCAGAAGATAGGTGATATCGCTCTGCTGCCAGACCTCGATGGCCTTTGTCTTGTGCGTGGCGACATGGGTGTAACCCATTTTTGCGAAGAGATCGCGCAGCACCTGCGGCTCGGGATGGGCGAATTCGACGAATTCGAACCCGTCTGTGCCTGCGGGGTTGTCGGGGCTGATCTCGGCCGGGGGGGCATTATGGGGGAACGGGCCCATGGAAGTCTCCTGTTTCGCGCGTGTGCGCAGGGTACTGCATCATAGGCGGCGGGTTTGCGCGTTCTGACCGGGCCATTCGGTGGATTTTGCGCGATTTTCGCACTTTCTTCACAATTCATGCTATGATGCCGCATCATGTTGGACGATATCGACATCCGCCTGCTTGCCGCCCTCCAATCCGACGCACATCTGACGGCGCAGGAACTGGGCGATCTTCTGAACCTGTCCGCCAGCCAGGCCGGGCGGCGGCGGCAGCGGCTGGAGGCGGAAGGAATCATCGAAGGCTACCGCGCGCGGCTTTCGCCGAGGCGGCTGGGCCTGGATGTGCAGGCCTTCGTGCAGGTGCAGATGGCGACGCATAGCCCTGACAAGGTCAAATCCTTCCTGCGCATCCTCGAAATGCGGCCAGAGATCATCTCGGCGTGGACTCTCACCGGCGAGGCCGATTATCTTCTGAGAGTGTATTGCGCTGATCTAACCGCCCTTAACTCTCTGATTCACGGAGTGCTTTTGCCGAACCCCGCCGTAGCGCGGGTTCAAAGCCAGATTGTGATGAACCAGCCGAAGGCGGATGCGCCCCTGCCGATCTGAGGAGGCCCGATGGCCGAGTTCCTGACCCAGGCCACGATATATCTTGCCGCCGCGGTGATCGCGGTGCCTTTGGCTGCGCGCACCGGGCTTGGCTCGGTTCTGGGGTATCTGCTGGCGGGTATCGTGATCGGCCCCGTCCTGGGCATCGTGGGCGCGGAGACCGAGAACCTGCAGCATTTCGCAGAGTTCGGCGTCGTGGTGATGCTGTTCCTCATCGGGCTGGAGCTGGAGCCGCGGGCGCTTTGGGATATGCGGCACAGGCTTCTGGGCCTCGGCGGATTGCAGATTGCGCTGACCATGGTGGTGGTGACGGTGGGCGGGCAGCTTCTGGGCCTGCCGCTTCAGACGGCGATCGCGGTGGGCATGATCTTTGCGCTGTCCTCGACCGCGATCGTCCTGCAGACCCTGAGCGAGAAGGGGCTGATGCAGACATCGGGCGGGCGATCAACCTTTTCCGTCCTGCTGACGCAGGATATCGCGGTGATCCCGATGCTGGCCGTTCTGCCGCTTTTCGCCCTGTCGCTTCCGGCGAGTTTCGCGAGTGACGGATCGATCCAGCGGCCGACAGGCGAGAAAGAGGACGGATACCACCACGCGATTTCGCTGGTCGAGGGCCTGCCGGGCTGGGGGGTAACGCTTGTCACCATCGCCGCCGTTGGTTTCGTGATCTTCTTCGGGATCTTCGCGGCGCGGCCCCTGTTCCGGTTCATTCATGCCGCGCGGCTGCGCGAGATGTACGTGGCCTTCGCCCTTCTGATCGTGGTGGGGATCGCCTTTCTGATGACGCTTGTGGGGCTTTCGCCCGCGCTCGGCACTTTCCTGGCGGGGGTGGTTCTGGCGAACTCGGAATTCCGGCACGAGATGGAAAGCAACCTCGAACCCTTCAAGGGCATGCTTCTGGGGCTGTTCTTCATCACCGTCGGCGCGGGCATCAACTTTGCCGTGCTGTTCCGCGACCCCCTTTCGATCGTCGGGCTGACGCTTGCGATCATGTTCGCGAAAGGTGCGATCCTGTACCTGCTGGCGCTGATCTTCAAGATCAGGGGACGCGACCGGTGGCTGTTCACGCTGGGGCTGGCACAGGCGGGCGAGTTCGGATTCGTCCTGATCTCTTTCTCTCTGCAGCAGAGCGTTCTGGCGCCGGGCCTGGCGCAGATGCTTCTTCTGGTGGTGTCGCTGTCGATGCTTCTGACGCCCCTTTTCTTCATTGCCTATGAGCGCCTTTCCGAGCGGATGGGTGACGGAGAGCACGAGGTCGAGCATGACGAGATCGACGAGCAGCAGCCTGTGATCATCGCGGGGATCGGACGGTTCGGGCAGGTCGTGAACCGCCTCGTGCAGATGGCCGGGTTCAAGACCACCGTGCTCGACAACGACCTGAAGGCGATCCAGCTGATGCGGCGGTTCGGGTTCAAGGGGTTCTTCGGCGATCCGACGCGGCCCGAGCTGTTGCATGCCGCCGGGATCGAGACGGCGAAGGTTCTGGTCGTGGCGCTGGATGACCGGAAGTCGGCGGTGAAGCTGGTGCGCTATGCGCGCAAGGAACGACCCGACCTGCATATCGTGGCGCGCGCCCATGACCGGGTGCATACCTATGAGCTGTACCGGGCCGGGGCCGACGACATCGTGCGCGAGATGTTCGACAGCTCGCTGCGCGCCGGGCGTTATGTGCTGGAGAATATGGGGCTGTCGGAATTCGAAGCCTCGAACATCGAACAGTTCTTCTACCAGGGCGACCGGAAGGCGCTGGCCGAACTGGCCGAGCTGTGGGACCCGGCAATCCCGGTGTCGGAGAACGCGGCCTATGTGCAGCGGGCGCGGGAGCTTGACCGGGCGCTGGAAACCGCCTTTGTCGAGCAGCTGGACGAGAAAGAGGAAAAATCGGCCTGAGCCGGAATGAAAAACGCCGCCCCCTCGGGACCGGCGTTTTCCGGTTTCATGCGACTGGCGTCAGGCGGCGCGGCTTGTCAGCACATCGTCGACCTGCCGCTGGGCGTCGCCCTCGGCCGTGCCGGAAACGGCGGCGACTTCGCGGGTGAGCCTTTCAAGCGCCGCTTCGTAGAGCTGACGTTCGGAATAGCTTTGCTCGCGCTGGTCATCGGTGCGGTGCAGATCGCGAACCACCTCGGCGATCGCGATCAGATCGCCGGAGTTGATCTTCTGTTCGTATTCCTGCGCCCGGCGCGACCACATGGCCCGCTTCACCCGCGCCTTGCCCTTCAGCGTTGTCATCGCCTTCGACACGACATCGGGCGAGGACAGCGAGCGCATGCCCACATCCTCGGCCTTGTTGGTCGGCACCCGCAGCGTCATCTTGTCCTTCTCGAACGAGATCACGAACAGTTCGAGCGTCATGCCCGCAACGTCCTGCTTCTCGATCGAGATGATCTGGCCGACGCCGTGGGCGGGGTAAACGACATAGTCGTTTGGCCGGAAGTCTGATTTTTTGGTCTTGCTCATGCGTTTTCAGGTCTTTCTCATCGTTGCCCTTGGTCGCGCCGACAAAAAACGCGGCAGGGACATAGCGTTATCTCCCCGTCGGTTCCGATTTTTTGTTGCGGCACTTGTGGTTACCGTCCTCAACACAGACGGCCGCCAAATGTCCTTCCTAAGATTGCAGAGAACATATAGCAGATTTTGCGCCTAATTTCCAGCCGGACGGTGTTAACCTTCCGTCACTCAAGGAAATTTGGTGAAAATCGTGGGCCGCAACGTCCGCAGCATGCATGCGAATGCAACGAATCGGGCGCCTCAGCCGCCTTCGCCGGGGTTCTCGGAGAAGTATTTCTCCATCTTGCCCGCTTCGCCGTCGCGCTCGTCCGCATCGGGCAGCGGATCCTTCTTGGTGACGATGACCGGCCATTCTTCGGAATACTTCCGGTTGAATTCCACCCACTTTTCCATGTCCGGCTCGGTATCCGGGCGGATCGCGTCGGCGGGGCATTCGGGTTCGCACACGCCGCAGTCGATGCATTCGTCGGGGTGGATCACCAGCATGTTCTCGCCTTCGTAGAAACAGTCCACCGGACAGACCTCGACGCAGTCGGTGTATTTGCACGCGATGCAGTTGTCGGTGACGACGTATGTCATGGACGATTCCCTACTGGCCCGAACGCTCGTTTAGGAGTTATCGCTGCGTGCGCACAACCGCAAGCGGACCAAGAGTCACAACGCGTACACACCCCGTACACAGCGCGTACACCGCGTTACGCGCCATTCGGCTGCTCGAAATCTTCATAATTGGCCTGCGCCTCCGTTGCCGGACCGCGCCGTTCGGGAACGCCCAGTATACGAATGACGCGAATCTCGCGGCCCTGGGCGAGGGTCAGGATATCGCCGGGGCCGATCGAGGCGGCGGGTTTCTTCACGATCCGGGCGTTCACGCGCACCTTGCCGCGCGACACCATGTCGGCAGCGAGTGTGCGGGTCTTGTAGAAGCGCGCGTGCCAGAGCCATTTGTCGAGGCGCTGGGTGGGACGCTTTTCGTCCAGTGGATCAATCCTTCGACTTCAGCCCCATGAGGGCCGCGGCGAACGGGTTGTCGGGGTCGATCCTGTCGGTCTTCGGCGGGCGCGAGGAATAGGTTTTCGCCTTGTTGTTGCCGCCGGGCCCCTTCTGGCCCTTGCCGCCTTTCGGGCCGCCCTTGCCCTTGCCGCGCTGGCCGCCCTTCGGCGCGCCCTGCCTGCGGTTGCCGCCGCCCTGGCGGGGGCGGTTTCCGACCCAGGTGAAGGTGTAGAAGACCTCGATTTCGGGGGCCTCTGCTTCGGGGGCCTCTGCTTCGGGGGCCTCTGCTTCGGGGGCTTCGGCCGCATCGGATGCCGGCGCTTCCGGCGTGGCAGTGTCTTCGGCAGGGGCCGCTTCAGACGATGCCTCTTCGGCAGCGGGGGCTTCTGCCGGGGCAGCCTCCGTTTCGGCGGGCCCTTCGGCTGCCGGGGGTTCGGCGCTCACGTCCGCGGGCGCGGGTTCCGGTTCCGCCACCGGGGCCCCTTCCCCGTCGCCGCCCGGGACACCCGCGCCGGCAAGCGCCGCGTCGGCCTCGGGCGCCGGGGGTTCGGCGGGGACGCGGATCTTTTCGCGTTCGCCACGCTCGGCCTTGTAGCCCAGCCCCTCCATCAGGTTGGCGAACTGTTCGAGCGTCATGCCGGTGATCGAGAGCATGTCGGCCTTCGCCTCGAACCCGCCGCGGCTGTCTTCGGCGCGGAGCATATCGGCCAGGCGTTCGAGCATATCGATGCGGATCGCCCGTTCGCCGGCCGCGCGGTAGCCCGCCTTTTCGTGGTAACCGTCCGGGGCGGAGGTGTCGGTGGGAACCGTCACGAGGCCCGGGGGCGGGCTTTCGGGGAATTCCTGAAAGCCTTCGGCCAGCGACCAGAGCACGAGGCGGAGCCGCGTGGGCGCAGGTTTCAGAAGCGCCGGCATGAAGATCGTGAACTGACCGAAGCGGATGCCGTGCTTGCGCAGCAGCCCGCGCGCGTCCTGATCGAGGGATTTGACGTCCTGCGCGACATCGGCGCGGCGGATGACGCCCAGCGCCTCGACCATCTGGAACGCGAAGCCCTTGGCGAGGCCGGTGAGGGTTTCGTCCTTCTGAAGCGCGATCAGCGGTTCGAAGAGCGTGGCGATCTTGCGATCGATGAAATGCTGAAGACGGCGCTGGACCTTGGCCGCGACCTCGGCCCCGGCTTCGTCATCTACGAAGGGTTCGATCCCGGGTTTCAGGGCATCGGCGCCGGCGACGAGCTTGCCTACCGCGTGTTCGCCCCACATCAGCCCGCCCTGTTCGGTGAAGTCGATCTCGGTATCGGGCGCGTTGTAGAACCGGTCGGCGCGCAGATGGAACTGGGGGCCGAGCGCCGGGAGGCTGGCCTGGCGGACGGTTTTCGCTTCGTCCGGTGTCGCGCTTTGATCCTGCCGGAAGCGAAACCCTTCCAACTTGCCCACGAACTGACCTTCGACAGTCACTTCGCCCTTGTCGTTCACTTCGGCCAAAAGGGCCTCCTTCTGTTTCAACCGGCGGAGAAGGACACTCGTCCGCCGGTCGACAAATCTTTGCGTCAGCGCGTCATGAAGCGCATCCGACAAGCGGTCTTCTACAGCGCGGGTCTCTCCGCGCCAATGGCTTTCGTCAGTTGTCCAGCCGTTGCGCTGGGCGACGTATGTCCATGTGCGGATATACGCCAATCGTTTGGACAGGGTATCGATATCGCCATCGGTGCGGTCGATGCGCTTGATCTGGCGGGCGAGCCAATCGTCGGGGACGCGGCCGTTTTCGTGGAGGTAGCCGAAGATGGCGTGCAGCAGCGAGGCATGTTCGGCGTGGCTGATGCCGCGGAAATCGGGGATGCGGCAGACATCCCACAGGAGTTTCACCGACTGGGGCGAGGTGGCGCGGGCGGTGACCTCGGCGGTATCGCTGAGCGCCTTGAGGGCGGTGAGATCGTCGGCCTCGCGGGCGCGCAGGAGCCAGTCGTCGGCGGTGGGCTCTTCCAGCGACCGGATCAGATGTTCGGGGCTTGCGAAGTTGAGCGCCGGGTTGCGCCACTGGAGTTTGCGGATCGGGGTGAAGCGGTTGTCGATGATCGCCGCGACGACCTCGTCGGGAATGGGCGGCGCCTCGCCGGTGACGCCGAAGGTGCCCGATTTCTGGTAGCGCCCGGCGCGGCCCGCGATCTGGGCAAGCTCGTTCGGCTGAAGGGGCCGCATGCGGCGGCCGTCGAATTTCGACAACGCCGAGAAGGCAACGTGATCGATATCGAGGTTGAGCCCCATGCCGATGGCATCGGTGGCGACCATGTAATCGACCTCGCCCGACTGGTACATCTCGACCTGGGCGTTGCGGGTGCGCGGGCTGAGCGCGCCCATGACGACCGCCGCACCGCCTTTCTGGCGGCGCAGGATCTCGGCGATCGCATAGACGTTTTCAACACTGAAGCCGACGATGGCGCTGCGGGGCGGCATGCGGCTTGTCTTTTTCGAACCTGCCCAGGCAAGTTGGGAAAACCGTTCGCGTCTTTGGTAGCTGGCTTCTGGCACCAGCGCCTGGATCGCTCCGCGCATGGTTTCGGCACCGAGAAAGAGCGTTTCGTGGGTGCCGCGGGCGCGCAGGAGCCGGTCGGTGAAGACGTGGCCGCGTTCGGGATCGGCGCAAAGCTGGATCTCGTCGACGGCGAGGAAATCGGGGCCCAGGCCCTCCGGCATCGCCTCGACCGTGGCGACCCAGTACTGGGTGCGCGGCGGCACGATGCGCTCTTCGCCCGTAACAAGGGCGACGACGGAGGGGCCGCGAAGGGCGACGATCCGGTCATAGACCTCGCGCGCGAGAAGCCTGAGCGGCAGCCCGATCACGCCGGTGCGGTAGCCCAGCATCCGCTCGATCGCGTAATGTGTCTTGCCGGTGTTGGTGGGTCCGAGGACCGCGACCACCCGGCCCCGTTCGCCTGCCATGAACTGTCGTCCGCTCGATTCGAGGCGACTAAACCGGACGCGCGGGGGTCTCACAAGGGCGACTGGTGCCGTTTCGGCGACAATGCCTCAATTTCGCCGTGAACGCCGCGCGAGGCCCGGCCAATGTGACCGAAATTGGGCGAAAGTTAGGTCAGATCCGGGCCGCAGTGTAATCCAGTTCTCGTTCGAGTGTGTTTCGGACGTGTTGTCGAGTGTAGCGAGTGAGGATCCCCCCATGTTCCGTCCCAAGCTTTTTCAAATAGCCCTCTTGGCCGGTGCGGTTGCCCTGTCGGGATGTGCGACGGCGCCGGAGACGACCCGGACGACGGGGATCGGGCTTGAAACGCAGGCCGCGGTGCGGGGGACGGGGCGGATGCTTTCGGCGCTGTCGGCGGAGTTTCGTCGCGAGGTGCCGCATGTCATCAACTTCGACTTCGATTCGACGGTGCTCGATGCCGAGGCGAAGCGGCGGCTTGACGCGCAGGTGGCGTGGATCCGCAAGCATGCGAACGTGCGCTTCGCGGTGACGGGCCACGCCGACAGGGTGGGCAACCTGGCCTATAACGAGGCGCTGGGCCTCAAGCGGGCGCAGGCGGCGGTCGAGTACATGGTGACCCGCGGGGTGGCGCGGACGCAGCTTGTGGCGATGATCTCGGAAGGGGAAACCGATCCGGTAATCGCGACCGAGGCGCGCGAGCGCGCCAACCGGCGGGTGGAAACCGATGTGCTTGAGCTGATCCGCGAGGATGATCCCGCGGCGCTGGCCATGCTGGACGATGCGACGGGCTCGATCAGCGGCAACGGGGGCGGCTCGCCGGACGGGAACGGCGGGGGCACGCCGGACGGGAACGGCGGGGGCACGCCGGATGGCAATGGCGGGGGCACGCCTGACGGCAACGGAGGCGGCACGCCGGACGGGAACGGCGGCGGCAATGGTGGCGGGTCCGACGACAACGGCGGCGGACGCGACAAGCCAGGTAAAGGCAGCCAGGCCAATTCGGGCCGCGGCAACGGCGATGAAGATCGCGACCCCGGAAAGTCCGGCGGCAAGAACCAGGGCGGCGACGAGCTCTAAGCCAGCCCTGCGGTGGGGGATCGGGGCGCGCCGGGGGCACAGGCGCGCCCCGATGCATTTTTCGGGATCAGATGTCTTCGCCCTCGACCGAGCGTTCGAGCCGGCGAATCGTCTCTGCCAGCCCCTCGCGGTGGGGATAGATCTCTTCCACCGCGCGATAAGCCTCGAGCGCGCCCTCCGGCTCTCCGATCTCTTCGAAGATGAGGCCAAGCCCGCCCAGAGCCCCGAAGTGGCGGGGATTGCGCGCCAGGGTTTCGCGGATATCGGCGAGCGACGGCCCGTAGAGCCCGGCCTGGAAATAGGCCGTGGCGCGGGCGTTATAGGCCTCGGCCCAGTCCGGCGCGTGATCGATGAGCGCGGTGAAATGTTCGATCGCCAGCGCGGGATCGCCGTCTTCCAGCGCCTTCCGCCCGCGTTCAAGCAGGAAATCCATCGAATCCGAGCCCGATCGAGACCATTCTTCCCAGATCTTCGCCTCGATCTCGGACGCCGCCGCGCCCTCGGCCTCGCGCAGGAGATCGAAGAGCGGATCAAGCCGCGCCTCCTGTGCGGCCCCCATCGTAACCGACAGAATTAGTGCCGCAACGGCAGATTTGATCGGAACCCTGAAGCGCGTCATACATTTCATGATAGGGCCATTTCCGGAGGAAGCGAGCCCCAAGACCTCACATCTGGGAGAGACGTGGATGAGCGATACGATTGACGCGGCCGTGGCCGCACTGAACGACAAGATGAACGGCGGCTTCGACGGCACAGCGAAGTTCGTGATCGAGGGCGAAGGCGCGATCATGGTGGACGAAAGCGGCGCACGCGCAGGCGATGAGGCGGCCGATGTGACCATGACGGCGGATAGCGAGACGTTCCAGGCGATCCTGTCGGGCGATCTTGATCCGACCGCGGCCTTCATGGGCGGGCGCCTCAAGGTGGACGGCGACATGGGGGCCGCGCTGCGCCTTGGCGGGGCGCTCGGCTGAACTGCGATGCCCCGTGACGCTGCGCCATATCACGCTGACCTGGCCGAGGGGCCGGAGACCGCGCGCGCGCAGTGGCTGAGGGCCGATGACGGGGTGAAGATCCGCGCCGGGATTTGGCCCGGCGGGCCGGAGGGCACGGTGTTCATACTGCCCGGCCGGTGCGAATATATCGAGAAATATGCGCAGCTTGCGGGTGATGTGCTGGCCCGCGGCATGACCGCTTTGTCGGTGGACTGGCGCGGCCAGGGCCTTTCCCAGCGTTTGCTGAAGAATCCCGATATCGGGCATGTGCGACATTTCCAGGATTACCAGGCCGATGTGCGGGCGCTGATTTCCTGGGCCGAGGCAGAGCGGCTGCCGCGCCCGTGGTTCATGCTGGCCCATTCGATGGGGGGCGCGATCGGGCTCAGGGCGCTGACGCGCACGCCGGTCTTCGCGGCTGCCGCGTTTTCCGCGCCGATGTGGGGGATCTTCATCACGCCGCGGCTGAAGCACCTGTCCTACACCCTGCCGGTGATCGCGAAGACCGTGGGGCTGGGCGGCACGCGGGCGCCGACGACGAACACGGCGGATTACTTTCTGCACGCCCCGTTCGAAGGGAATTTCCTGACGAGCGACAGAACGCAGTGGGACCGGATGCAGCGGCAGGCCCGCGCGGTCGACCGGTTCCGGCTGGGGGGCCCGAGCCTCATATGGCTGGGGGAGGCGCTGGCGGAAACGCGCGCCCTGCAGCGGATCGCCCTGCCCGATATCCCGGCCCATGTGAGCCTTGGCACCGAAGAGAAGATCGTCGAGGCGCCGGCGGTGACGCGGCTTGCGGAACGCTGGGAGAGCGCGAGTTTCACGCTGGTCGAGGGGGCCGAGCACGAGATACTGATGGAGCGGCCCGGAATCCGGAGTGCCTTTCTCGACCGGTGTTTCGCGACCTTCGCGAAGGCGCGGGTTCTAGCCTGAGCCCTTGATGTCGGCCGAAACGGCGCGGGCGCCCTGGGCCATCCATGTCAATTCGGAGGCGACGAAGAAGACGGTGACGCCGTGTTCGGCCACGAGGCGCGCACGTGCCGCATCGCCCACGAAGGTGACATTGGCCTTGCCGCGGGCCTTGCAGGCCTCGCCGACGCGGGCATAGGCGGCCATCAGTTCATCCGACGTCTGATCCGTCTTGCCCATCGCGACGGAAAGATCCGCGGGCCCGATGAAAAGCCCGTCAATGCCCGGCGTCGCGGCGATCGCATCGGCGGCCTCGACCCCGGCCGGTTCCTCGATCTGGGCGAGGACGATGGTTTCCTCGCGGGACTGGGCGAGGATGTCGGCCATACCGCGCGAGTTGAAGCCGGCCCAGCGAGTGGAGCCCGCGAAGCCCCGCCCGCCATTGCCGAAACGCGCCGCACGGGCGATGTCGGCCGCCTTTTCCGGGCTGTCGATATGGGGGCAGACGACGCCCACCGCGCCGGAATCGAGCGCCATGAGCAGGTTCTCGGGCGTGGCGGCGGGGACGCGCACCAGCACCGGGAAATCGAGCGCACGGGCGATGGCGAGGCATCCATCCATGCGCGCGCGGTCCACCGGGGCGTGTTCGGCATCGATGCAGATGAAATCGAGGCCGGTTGTGGCGAGGATCTCGACAAGTTCGATGGCCGGGACCTTGAGGAAGGTTCCCACGAGCGTCTCGCCCGCGAGCATCCGCGATCTCAGGGTTGCAAACGACATAAGGCCCCTCCTCCTTCAGTGCCGGGCGAGCCTAGGCCGGTTGGCGGGGAACGGAAAGCCCCTGCCCGCCCCTGACCTCCCCTGACCGTCAGCCGCCTTCGCGCCAGGGGGCGAGGAGCGCGTAGACGGTTTCCGATGCCGTGACATCGACACCGAGCGCGCGGCCGCGGCGCGCGACTGCGCCGCAGGTGAAATCGATCTCGAGGGGGCGGCCTGCCTCGAGGTCGTGGGCGGTGGAGGTGCGGCCGTCGGCCGGCACGACCTCCATGAAGATGCGAAAGGTGTCGGCCACCATGGCTTCGGGCAGCGGCACGCCCTCGGCACGGCCGACCTCCCAGGTTTCCTGCATGAGGCGGCGGGCGAGGGCCGCGGTTTCCGGCGTGTCGCGGAGCGTGCCGAAGCGTTTGCGGGTGCCGGCCGTCAGGCTGGAGGCCGCATTGAAGAGAACGAGCTTGGCCCAGAGATCGATGCGGACATCTGGGTGATCGGGGCTTTCGATCCCGGCGTTGCGGAACAGTGCGATGATATCCTGAACGGGGCTTTGGGTGCCGTTCATGGCGCCCACGGTGAAGCCGCGCACGGCGCCGTAGCGGGTGATGACGCCGGGGGCGGTGATGTTGGCGAAGAAGCGGCTGACGCCGATCAGCGCGCGATCCTTGCCGAAGGCGCGGGCGAGCATGTCGGGGGCGTCGACGCCGTTCTGGAACGGCAGGAGACGGGTGCCGTCGCCGACGGCGGGGCGGACCTGTTCGATGGCGTCTTCGAGCTGGTGCGCCTTGACGGCCATGATGATGAGGTCGGGCTGGCCGATCTCGCGCGCATCATCGGTGAGGGTGGCGGGGGTGATGGTGAGGTCGCCCTCGGGCTCGATGAGGTGGAGGCCGTTCTCGCGGATCGCGGCGAGTTGCGTGCCGCGGGCGAGGAGTTTCACGTCGCGGCCCGCGCTGGTGAGCTTGGCCGCGAGATAGCCGCCGATTCCGCCGGCGCCGACGATGGCGATATCCATAGGTCCCTCCGAAGTGTGCGTCTTGAGGGAGAGTGGCATGGGGGTGTGGGCGCCGCAACCGGCGCTCAGGCGACGGTGCGCAGGATGGTCACAAGCGCAGCGAGCACTGTGGGATAGAAGGTTGCCGCGAAGCCGAGGCCCCGGAGCGGAGGGGAGATGTGGTAGCCGACCCAGAAAAGGAGCCGGGCGATGAAGAAGGAGATGGCGAGGGCGAGGACCGTGCCCATGCCGAGAACGACGCCCGCTGCAGGCCAGAGGACGGCCGCGAGGACAAGTTGTTCGGTGGTGTTCTGCAGCACGCGCTGGTCGATTTCGGCCGGGCCGGAAAGCGGCTGGCCGTCGATGATCGTGTCGTCGAAGAAGCGGCGCCCTGCGATGCGGCCGACCATGGCGGCCATGGGGAGCCCGGCGATCAGGGCCGATGTGGCGGCGACTTCGGGGGCGTAGAGGGGGAGCTTAGCGTCTCGAGGCGCGGGCCGATCCAGAGGACAACGAGGGACCAGAGCAGGCCGCCGGCCATGCCGAGGAGGATCTGGGGGCGTTTGGTCATCGGAGCGTCCGCCGCGGTTTGGTCGGGCGAGGGTGGCACGCCAGGGCGGGGGCGGCAACCTGGGCAGGATCAGGCGCCGGGGAGGTCCCGGCTCTGGGCCGGGACCGGGTCAGGCGGCGCGGCGGTCGACGCCGTTCACCTTTGGGTGCGGAGCTTTCCCGACAAAGCCTTGCGCGCGACCTCAAGCGGATCAGTGTCGGTAGATGACCCGGCAAGTGGAGAGTGAGAGCCTGGCATTGAGCTTTGCGTCGTCCAGCGCTCTTTTCAGCCTGTCCGAGATGAAGAAATGAAGGGGAAGGCGTTCGCCTTCGGTCCAGATGTCGGCGCCGCGGGTGGCGGAGTCGGTGACCGCGACGGAGCCATCTTCGATCTTTATGAGATGCCAGATGTCCTGCTCGTCTCTGTACATGCGGCGCAGTCCTGTCGACTGTTCGGGCAGGAACGCGCCCTTGGCGCCGGCTATGGATAGGAGTTCGTAGTCGCCGGCGCATCGTGTCGTTCGATCGTGTTCGAAGACGTCGACGTCGTAGAGTTTGCAGTCACCGAGGTCAAAGCCGCGGAGGACATCGGCGAAGCGTTTGGAGACGATGCTGTAGCCACATCCTTCAAAGAACTCCGGGAGGCGGCCTATTGGTTGAGGCTCTTTGGCGTAGAGCGCCCGTGCGACCATGGCTTGCGAGAGCGCATTTCCTACTCTGGCCAAGGAATGGGCGTGGAGAAACTCTTTCGTTCGATTCTCGGAAACATCGGAAGTAAAGGGCCGGATGAGGGTCGTATCGCGGAGGGCTTCGCTTATCCATACGCGCTGGTCGCTCATATTCTTCTGACGCTCGGTGGAGTGTTGCGTGTCATCGGTGGTCTTTAGAAGACTTGGTCTTGTCCTGTCATTTACGAGCCTTGCATAGCTCAAGCTTGTTCCAAAAGCCGGTTAACAGCGGCGTCAGCCGCCCGGCCAGCGCAGGCCCGTCCGGCGGGTCTGCGCTTTTGCTGATGATGGCGCGCAGCGAGGCGGCAGGGGAGATTGCGCAATAAAGCTGCAAGGCGACAGGTAGGGACGCAGCCCCAAGGGGCCTGCGCTGGCCTCTCGTTTCGGGGGGCCGTCGGGGGACGAGGTCCCGGATCAAGTCCGGGACTGCGTCACGCCGCGCGCCGCTCTCCGATCAGCGTCAGGATCTCGCGGGCCGCGTCGGGGATGTTGGTGCCGGGGCCGAAGATCGCCGAGACGCCGTTGGATTTGAGGAAGTCGTAATCCTGTTGCGGGATCACGCCGCCGCAGATGACGAGGATGTCGTCGGCGCCCTTCTCTTTCAGCGCTTCCACGAGTTTCGGAGCGAGCGTCTTGTGGCCCGCGGCCTGGGAGGAAATGCCGATGACGTGGACGTCGTTGTCGACGGCATCCTGCGCGGCCTCTTCGGGGGTCTGGAACAAAGGCCCCACGTCGACGTCGAAGCCGATATCGGCAAAGGCCGTGGCGATGACCTTGGCGCCGCGGTCGTGGCCGTCCTGGCCCATCTTGACGACCAGCATGCGGGGGCGGCGGCCCTCGGCCTCTGCGAAGGCCTCCACATCCTTCTGGATCGCGGCGAAGCCTTCATCGCCCTCGTAGGCCGCGCCGTAGACCCCGGCGAGGGTTTTCACTTCCGCCCGGTGGCGGCCGAATACCTTTTCCATGGCCATGCTGATCTCTCCCACTGTGGCGCGTGCGCGGGCGGCCTCGACGGCCGCCGCGAGGAGGTTTCCTTTGCCGCGCGCGGCGTCTTCAAGGGCCGCGAGTGCGGCCGCGCAGGCCGCCGCATCGCGGGACGCGCGGGTTTGTTCGATCCGTGCAACCTGGGCCGCGCGCACCTTGTCGTTGTCGATGTCGAGGATATCGATCGGGTCTTCGAAGTCCTTGCGGTATTTGTTGACGCCGACGATCACCTCTTCGCCCCGGTCGATCATGGCCTGGCGGCGAGCGGCGGTTTCCTCGATCCGGAGTTTGGGCATGCCGGAGGCGACGGCCTTCGTCATGCCGCCCATGCCCTCGACCTCTTCGATCAGGGCCCAGGCCTTGTCGGCCAGTTCGGCGGTGAGGCTTTCGACATAGTAGGAGCCGGCAAGCGGATCGACGACATTGGTGATCCCGGTTTCCTCCTGCAAAATCAGCTGGGTGTTGCGCGCAATTCGTGCAGAGAATTCGGTCGGAAGTGCGATGGCCTCGTCGAGCGCGTTGGTGTGCAGGGACTGGGTGCCGCCAAGGACGGCGGACATCGCCTCATAGGCCGTGCGGATGACGTTGTTGTAGGGATCCTGTTCCTGCAGGGACACCCCGGAGGTCTGGCAATGGGTGCGGAGCATGCTGGAGCGCGGATCCCTGGGCGAGAACTCGGCCATGATCCGCGACCAGAGAAGGCGGGCGGCGCGGAGCTTTGCCGCCTCCATGAAGAAGTTCATGCCGATGGCGAAGAAGAACGAGAGGCGAGGTGCGAATTTGTCAACATCCATGCCTCGGGCGATGGCGGCGCGGACGTATTCGCGGCCGTCGGCGAGGGTGAAGGCGAGTTCCTGGACGAGGTTCGCGCCCGCCTCCTGCATATGGTAGCCGGAGATCGAGATGGAGTTGAAGCGCGGCATCTCTTTCGACGTGTATTCAATGATATCCGCGACGATCCTCATAGAGGGTTCGGGCGGGTAGATGTAGGTGTTGCGCACCATGAACTCTTTCAGGATGTCGTTCTGGATGGTGCCGGAGAGGGCCGCGCGATCGACGCCCTGTTCTTCGCCCGTGACGATGAAACTGGCGATAACGGGAATAACTGCGCCATTCATCGTCATGGAAACGCTTACTTTTTCGAGAGGGATGCCATCGAAGAGGATTTTCATGTCTTCGACGGAATCGATGGCGACGCCCGCCTTGCCCACATCGCCGAGGACGCGGGGGTGATCGCTGTCATAGCCGCGGTGGGTGGCGAGATCGAAGGCGACCGAGACGCCCTGCTGCCCGGCGGCCAGCGCCTTGCGGTAGAAGGCGTTCGATTCCTCGGCGGTCGAGAAGCCTGCGTACTGGCGGATCGTCCAGGGGCGGCCCGTATACATCGTGGCACGGACGCCGCGGGTGAAGGGGGCGACGCCGGGTGTGCCACCCATATGCGAAAGGCGGGCCGTATCCTCCTCTGTATAAAGGGGTTTTACGGAAATGCCCTCAAGCGTTTCCCAAGTCAGATCGTCGAGCGGGCGGCCCCGGAGCTCTTTCTCGGCGAGTGATTTCCAATCGGTCATCGGACCCTCCTGACATGTCCGCGCACGGGAACGTGACCCGGTGTTGCGGAGCCCTTCGTTTTGGCCTTCGTCTGCCCTATATCGGAGAGAGACGGAGGCGGAATGACAGTGCGTATTCTCTTGATCCTTGGCGCATTTCTGATCGGCGCGGTGCCAGCGCTGGCGACCGACGGGTCGACCGACAAGGCCGGCGATCCGGTGGCGATGTGGCTTGCTGACCCGGCGACGCACTTTACGGGCTCGGAAGTGGATATCGAGGCGTTCAAGTGGATCGCGCGGCCCGTGGTTGTGTTCGCCGATACGCCGGCAGATCCGGCATTCCAGGAGCAGATCGAGCTTCTGGATGCGCGGATCGGGGCGCTTGTGGACCGTGACGTGGTGGTAATCACCGATACAGATCCCGCCGCGCGATCGGAGCTTCGGCGGAAGCTGAGGCCGCGGGGGTTCATGCTGGCCATCATCGGCAAGGACGGGGGCGTGAAGTTGAGAAAGCCCCTGCCCTGGGACGTGCGCGAGATCTCGCGCTCGATCGACAAGATGCCGCTTCGGAAGCAGGAAATCCGCACGAGGGCCCAGGCCGCGGAGTGAGTGTTCCCGGTTCGGGGATGGTTTGGTGACGGCCGCCGCGCGGTTAACCAAGCTTTGCGCCCCTCTCCGCCCCAATCCCGCCACAATCCGGCCGAAGCCTGAGGGTCATTCGGGACAGACGGGTTTCGGGCCCCATGATCGACCTTGTTTTTGATGCGGTCCGCACGGGCCACATGCTGTGCTTTGCCATCGGGATCGGCGGGGCCGCGTTTCTGGAGCTGAACGTCGTCAGGCGCTTCCATCACGTGATCGAGGAAGAGGGCCTGCGGCTCATGCTGTTCGGGCACAAGCTGATCAAGGTGGCGCTCATCGGCCTGTGGTTCACGGGGCTTGCGCTTCTGTTCCTGCGGCTCGGCGTCTATGGCGGGTCGTTTTCCGACAAGCTGGGCGCGAAGCTGGTGGTCGTGACGCTTCTGACGCTGAACATGTTGCTGATCGACCGGGTGGTGCTGGTCGAAATCGTGCGCTTCGAAGGCGCGGGCGTGGCGGAGATCCCTTGGCTGAGGCGCGGGCGGCTGGGGGCGATTGCGGGGTTTTCCGCGGGCTGCTGGATTGCCGCCCTGCTGCTGGGCGGGATCGGTTATGCCAAGACCATGGCGGCGGGTGAACTGGCGGCGGTGCTGGCCCCGCTCCTCCTCGGCAGCGCAGCGCTCGGCTTCGGCGCGGCGCTGGCCGCCGGATGGATCCGGCGGCCAGGCTACGGGCTTGTGCCCGGAGAGTGAGGGGGCGCGTGCCACCTATTCGAACTCCATGATCACATCGTCGACGGCGAGGCTGTCACCCGGTTTCGCGTTGATCTTCGCGACCGTGCCCTTCTTTTCGGCGCGAAGGATGTTTTCCATCTTCATCGCCTCGACCGTGCAGAGCGCCTGGCCTTCCTGAACCTCCTGCCCTTCCTCGACATCGACCTTCACGATGAGTCCGGGCATGGGACAAAGCAGGAGTTTCGACGTATCCGGCGGCAGCTTCTCGGGCATGAGGGCGGCGAGTTCGGCGATGCGCGGCGTGAGGACACGGGTGCGCAGATCGGCGCCGCGGGTGCGGATGCGGAAGCCCCCCGAAAGCTTGCCGACCTTCATCACCAGAGGCGCGCCGTCGACCGTCATTTCCGCCAGCGTGTCGCCAGGCGTCCAGTCGCCCTCGACGCGTGAGACCTCGCCATCGGCGAAGGTGACGGTTGCGCCGCCATGATATGCCTCGATCGTGACGTCATAATCCGCCTTCCCGATCCGGACCTGCCATTCGCGGCCCACCCGGCGTTCGTGATTGTCCATCCGGCCGGTGACGCGGGTGCGACGGATTTCGGCGACGCGGTGCATGGCCGCGACCGAGGCCGCGATGCGGCGGAGCGCGGTTTCCCCCAGATCGACGCCCTCGAAACCGTCGGGATATTCCTCGGCGATGAAGGCCGTCGTCATGTCGCCCGAAATGAATTTCGGGTGATCCATGACGGCGGACAAGAAGGGAAGGTTGTGGCCGATGCCCTCGACCTCGAAGGCGTCGAGCGCGATGCGCATCTCCTCGATCGCCGCGGAACGCGTGGGGGCCCAGGTGCAGAGCTTGGCGATCATCGGATCGTAATACATCGAGATTTCGCCGCCCTCGTAGACGCCGGTATCGTTGCGCACGGCGCGTTCGGAGGTGGCCACTTCTTCGGGCGGGCGGTAGCGGGTAAGGCGCCCGATCGAGGGCAGGAAGTTGCGGTAGGGGTCTTCGGCGTATAGCCGGTTCTCTATGGCCCAGCCGTTGATGCCGATATCGTCCTGGGTGAGCGAAAGCTTTTCGCCTGCGGCGACGCGGATCATCTGTTCGACAAGATCGATGCCGGTGATCAGTTCGGTCACCGGATGTTCGACCTGAAGCCGGGTGTTCATTTCGAGGAAGTAGAAGTTCTTGTCGCCGTCTACGATGAATTCGACGGTACCGGCGGAGGCGTAGCCGACCGCATGGGCGAGCGCGAGCGACTGTGCCCCCATAGCAGCCCGTGTTTCGGGATCGAGGAAGGGCGACGGTGCCTCTTCCACAACCTTCTGGTTCCGGCGCTGGATCGAGCATTCGCGTTCGTTCAGGTAGACGCCATTGCCGTGCGTGTCGCAGAGCACCTGGATTTCGATGTGCCGGGGGTGGGTGACGAACTTTTCGATAAAGATGCGGTCGTCACCGAAGGAACTGGCGGCTTCGTTCTTCGACGACTGGAAGCCTTCGCGGGCCTCGGCGTCGTTCCAGGCGATGCGCATGCCCTTGCCGCCGCCGCCGGCGCTGGCCTTGATCATCACCGGATAGCCGATGTCGTTCGAGATTTGCACCGCCTCGTCGGCATCCTCGATCAGGCCCATGTAACCCGGGACCGTCGAAACGTTGGCTTCCTGCGCGATCTTCTTCGACGTGATCTTGTCGCCCATCGCCTCGATCGCGCCCTTGGGGGGCCCGATAAAGGCGACGCCCGCCTTGTCGAGCGCCTCGGCGAATTTCGGGTTTTCCGAGAGGAAGCCGTAGCCCGGGTGCACCGCCTCGGCGCCGGTCTGGCGGATCGCCTCCATGATCCTATCAATCACGATGTAGGACTGGTTGGCGGGCGGCGGGCCGATATGCACCGCCTCGTCCGCCATCTTGACGTGAAGCGCGTCGACATCGGCGTCGGAATAGACCGCGACGGTCTTGATGCCCATGGCGCGCGCCGTCTTGATGACGCGGCAGGCGATTTCGCCCCGGTTGGCGATCAGGATTTTCTGGAACATGCCCTCTCCTTCCCGGGCGCGGCGATGGCGCGCGCCTTCTGAGTATGTGGTGCCGCGAGGGCGCCGCAGCAGGGCGCCCCGGCGGGGAACTGTCTATGTTCGTGGGGTGATGGCCGGGATCGGCCCGCGGCTGCGCCGTTGCGGCAGATCGCGGTGAGCGGACGAAGCGCTCCGTCCCGGCACCCCTGAGAGGCGCCGGGCGGTGATGTCAGGAAATACGACGTCCGGCGTGAGGCCGGAAAGGTCTTAGCAGAGGTCGGTGAGATCGTCGCAGAGTACGCCGGCGGCTGCACCGACCGCCGCGCCGGTGACCACGTCGCCGTCAAGCGCCGCTGCGCCGACCGCGCCGATGGCCGCGCCGGATGCGCCGCGTTCCAGATCGCTGTCGCCACAGGCCGATAGCCCGAGAACCGCCACGATCGCGATGAATGAGAGTGTCTTCCGCATGCCCTTATGCCTCCATTGCCGGTTATATAGCGTGCTGATAGCCCGGAATATCGCCCGACCCTAGCCTGAAATGCGATATCAACGCCCTGATCGGCGTCAATTCGCGCGCCGAAGTTGCCGGAGAGAAAGGAGTGCGGTCCGACCATGAGAAGGCCGGACCGCGTAGAAGGGGAAGGGTAACCGTTTGTACTTATGCGGCCGGCAGAAATTCTGGGGGATGCCAGCCACTGTCTGAAGATGGGCACTTCACCGCGCGATTCAAAGGGCGGAATTCGCGCGGGACGTGTATCCGCTGGATTCTGCCGGATCTGCGGCGGTCTAGGCGGGAAATTGCCGATCATGAGCCGTCGAATGCCTCCGGAAAGCTTTGCCGGGCGACGCGTTCGTCAATCCGCAGCATGGCGTCGTAATCGGCAGGGTCGAAGGGATCCTCGGCCGGGACGACCTCGCGTTCGAAAAGCCAGCTCAGACGCCCCGCGTCGAGATTGCCGCGAGGAAAGGGCTCTGCCCCGAATTGCGCCCAGAGCGCGGCCATGAACCCCAGATCGGCGCGCCTGTCATCCGGGCGGCGATCGGCGTGGCGGGCGCGGGCCTTCAACGGGGTGACCCCGCGCGGATTGGCGCGCCGGATGGTGAACTGGTGATCGGTGCCGGGAAGGCGCGAGGGAAAGCCGCGATGCTTGATCATCGCCCTGCCCCCGCAGGCCTTTCAAGGCCTGTGAAAAAAGAAAAGCCGGCACCGGGGCATCCCCTGGTCCGACCTGCGTACTGGATGGAGGGCCGGACGGGCGCGAGCGCCCGTCCGGTCAGTTCATCAGAACTTGCTCGACATGGGTTCTTCCATGACGGGCTCAACGATGACAACTTCTTCTTCCTGCTGAGCGCAGGCAGCCGCCAATGTGACGAGGCCGAGAACGACGAACGCCTTAAAGGTCTTGGACATCTCTGTCTCCGTTTTCTGTGTCGGGCGGCCCCGTGTCTTTGACCGGAACACTGCCCCTCGTACCAGGTACGGGTTTCCATGAACCCAATGAAGAGTCTAACCAAATGCGCGCGGAGATGCCAAGCGGAAGCAGCAGTTACGGCAAAATGCGGCTGAGACCGCGCGTACCGTGGCGCGAATGCCACGACCCGCCCCGGCGGAACGCCCCCATATGTCGGCAACAGCAGCATCACAGCGGGATGTTATCGTGTTTCTTCCAGGGCAGCTGGCGCTTCTTGGTGCGCAGCATGGCGAAGGCGCGGGCGACGCGGCGGCGGGTGGAATGTGGCTGGATCACCTCGTCAATGAAGCCGCGCTCGGCCGCTTTGAAGGGATTTGCGAAGTTTTCTTCATATTCCGATGCGCGCGCGGCGATCTTTTCGGGATCCCCGAGTTCCGAGCGGTAGAGGATTTCGACCGCGCCTTTCGCGCCCATCACCGCGATCTCGGCGGTTGGCCAGGCATAGTTCACGTCGGCGCCCAGATGTTTCGAGGCCATGACGTCATAGGCCCCGCCATAGGCCTTGCGGGTGATGACCGTGACCATGGGCACCGTCGCCTCGCCATAGGCGAAAAGCAGCTTTGCCCCGTGCTTGATGACGCCGCCATATTCCTGGCTTGTGCCCGGGAGAAAGCCCGGAACGTCGACGAGGGTGAGAATCGGGATCTCGAAGGCATCGCAGAACCGGACGAAGCGCGCCGCCTTGCGCGAGCTGTCGATGTCGAGAACGCCGGCGAGCACCATGGGCTGGTTCGCAACGACGCCCACCGTCGAGCCTTCGATGCGGATGAACCCCGTGACCATGTTCTTCGCGAACTCTTCCTGGATCTCGTAGAAGTCGCCTTCGTCGGCGATCTTCCGGATCAGTTCGGTCATGTCGTAGGGGGTGTTCGGATTCGTCGGGATCAGGGTGTCGAGGCTTGCCTCGATTCGGCCGGGATCGTCGTAGAAGGGCCGTGTGGGGGCACGGTCGCGATTCGAGAGCGGCAGGAAATCGACGAGACGGCGGACTTCCATCAGTGCCTCGACATCGTTTTCGAACGCCTTGTCGGCAACGGAGGATTTGCGGGTGTGGGTGGTGGCACCGCCCAGTTCCTCTGCCGTGACCTGTTCGTTCGTGACCGTCTTCACGACATCAGGGCCGGTGACGAACATATAGGAGGAATCCTTCACCATGAAGATGAAGTCGGTCATGGCAGGCGAATAGACCGCCCCGCCCGCGCAGGGGCCCATGATGACGGAGATCTGGGGGATGACGCCCGAGGCCTCGATATTGCGCTTGAATACCTCGCCATAGGCCGCGAGTGAGCCCACACCCTCCTGGATGCGGGCGCCGCCGGAGTCGTTAATGCCGATCACGGGCGCGCCGTTCTGCACCGCCATATCCATGATCTTGCATATCTTGGCGCCGTGGGTTTCAGAGACAGAGCCCCCGAGCACCGTGAAATCCTGGCTGAAGACGTAGACGAGGCGGCCATTGATCGTGCCCCAGCCGATCACCACGCCGTCGCCGGGGTGACGGTGTTCGGCCATGCCGAAATCGGTCGTCCGGTGGGAGACGAACATGTCGTATTCCTCGAACGAGCCGTCATCGAGCAAGACCTCGAGCCGTTCGCGGGCTGTGAGCTTGCCCTTGGCATGCTGGGCCGCGACACGCTTTTCGCCGCCTCCGGCGCGGGCCGCCGCGCGGCGGCGTTCGAGTTCGTCAAGAATATCGGACATGGGTGTTCCCTCCCCCACCGTTTGCTCCTTCCTGCTAGCGCAGGCAGCGGGCCAAAGACAGCGGGAATGCGCAAATTTGCAAATCATGTGAAAACTTACTTTGCATAATTGCAAATGTGCAAAACATACCTCCGCATTCCCGCACATGGGACGCGACGGTTGCGCACGTGGACAGCGCCCCCGCTTCCCTCTATGTGCCCGATATGACACGAGATCGCGGCGTGCGGTTTCTCGACCGCACCACGCCCCCACACATTGCGACGCTGATATTGCTCGCCGGTCTCGGCGCGTTGAGCATGAACGTTTTTCTTCCGTCGCTGCCGGGCATGGCCGTCTATTTCGACGCCGACTACCGTGTCGTGCAGCTGTCGGTCACGGTCTATCTGGCGATGAACGCGGTGCTTCAGCTGTTCATCGGGCCGATTTCCGACCGCTACGGGCGGCGGCCGGTGATCCTGGCCGGGATCGCGATTTTCATGCTGGCGACGCTGGGCTGCATCTTCGCGCCAACAATCGAGGTGTTCCTGGCATTCCGGATGATCGAGGCCGCGATCATCACTTCGCTGGTGCTGAGCCGCGCGATCATAAGGGACATGGTGCCCCAGAACGAGGCGGCCTCGATGATCGGTTACGTCACGATGGGGATGGCCGTGGTGCCGATGATCGGGCCGGTTTTCGGCGGGGTTCTGGACGAGCTTTTCGGATGGCAGGCGAATTTCTGGCTGCTGTTCCTCGCCGGGGGCGCGATCGCCTGGCTGACCTGGACCGACCTAGGCGAAACGGCGCCTCTTGAAGCCACGAGTTTCCGCGAGCAGTTCGCGGATTATCCCGAAGTCTTCGGGTCCCGCCGGTTCTGGGGGTATTGCGCGGCGTCGGGCTGTGCGAGCGGCGCATTCTTCGCCTATCTCGGCGGCGCGCCTTATGTGGGGACCGAGGTTTACGGGATGAGCCCCGCGACGCTGGGCCTGTTCTTCGGCGCCCCCGCAATGGGCTACATGGTGGGCAACGGCATATCGGGACGGTTTTCGGTGCGCTATGGGATCAACCGGATGATCATCTGGGGGGTCGTGATCTCGGCCATCGCGCTGAGCATCCTTCTTGCGCTGGATCTGATCGGGTTCAGCGGGCCGTTCCTGTTCTTCGGCTTCGCGATCTTCATCGGCCTGGGGAACGGGCTGGTGATTCCGAACTCGATGGCGGGGATGCTTTCGGTGCGCCCGCACCTTGCGGGATCCGCGAGCGGCCTTGGCGGCGCGATCACGATCGGCAGCGGGGCGGCGCTTTCGGCGCTGGCGGGATCAGTCCTGACGCTGGGCGGCGGGGCGCTTCCCCTGATCGCGCTGATGCTGACCACAACGCTTCTGTCGGTCGTGGCCGCATTCTACACCAACGCCGTCGCGCGGCAGGTTGGGGCCTCGGGCTGAAGACGGTTGCCGCGGCGCCTTTGCAAAGGCTATTCCTGGCTTTGCAAAGGAGCGTTGTGCATGGCGGTTCAGAAACATTATGCCGGGGCGAAACTTCGGGAGATCCGGCAGCGGCTGGGCCTGACGCAGAAGGCCTTTGCGGGGCAGCTTGGCGTGTCGCTGCCCTATCTCAACCAGATGGAGAACAACCATCGCCCGGTGTCGACGACCGTGGTGCTGGCGCTGGCACGCGAGTTCGGGTTCGACGTGGCGGAACTGGCCGAGGGCGATGCGGAGCGGCTGGTGACGGATATGCGCGAGGCGCTGGCCGACCCGGCCTTCGCAGACGACATGCCCGAGCTTGCGGACCTCAGGCTCGTGGCCTCGAATGCGCCGGTTTTCGCGCGCGCCTTCCTTGCGCTGCACCGGGCGCACCGGGCCGGGCAGGAACGGCTTGCCTCGCTTGACGAGGCGCTGGGACAAGGGGTGACAGCGGCGTCCCCCTGGGAAGAGGTGCGGGATTTCTTCCACTATTGCGACAATTATATCGACGCGGTGGACCGGGCGGCGGAGCGGATGGCGCGTGGCGGCGATGCCGTGGCCGCGGCGTCGGAAGCGCTGGAGGCGCGGGGTGTCACGATCCGGGACGGGGCGAATGGTGGCCTGAGGCGGTACGATCCGGAAACGAAGACACTGTCGCTGTCGGCGGTGAGCGACCCGGCGACACGGCGGTTTCAGCTTTTGCACCAGGCGGCGCTCTTGCTGCAGAGCGATCTGATCGAGGCGACACTGGATCTGGCACGGTTCCGGACCGAGGAGGCGCGGGCGATCGCCCGGGTGGGCATGGCGAATTACTTCGCCGGCGCCGCGCTTCTGCCCTATGGCGCAATGCTAGAGGCCGCCGGCGCCTTGCGCCACGATCTTGAGGCGCTGGCGGGGCGCTTCGGCGCCTCGATTGAACAGGTGGCGCACCGCTTGTCGACGCTGCAGCGCCCGGGCGCCAAGGGCGTGCCGTTCTTCTTCGTGCGGGTCGATCAGGCGGGCACCATCACCAAGCGTCATTCGGCCACGCGGCTTCAGTTCGCGCGCTATGGCGGGGCCTGCCCCCTGTGGAACGTTCACCGGGCGTTCGAGACGCCGGGGCGCTTTCTGAGGCAACTGGCGGAGACGCCCGATGGCGTGCGCTACCTGTGCCTCGCGCGGGACGTGTCGAAGCCGGGGGGGCGGTTCGACGCGCCGGTGCGGCGGTTCGCGATCGGGCTTGGCTGCGAGATCGCCCATGCGGGCGCGCTCGTCTATGCCGACGATCTGGATGTCACGAACGCGCGGGCGTTCCAGCCGATCGGGATTTCCTGCCGGATCTGCGAGCGTCGGGATTGCCACCAGCGCGCCGTGCCGCCGCTGGAACGGCGGCTTGAGATCGACGTGAACCGGCGGGGAACCCTGCCCTATACGGTTGGGGGCTAGGGCGTTTCCGGCGTGGCTATTCTGCCGCTGCAACCTGCTCGGTCAGCATCTGGTAAATCCGGTCCTTCAGGACCATGCGGCGGCGGCGCAGTTCGGTTTCGGCCGCCATGCTCATGGGCTCGACAAAGGTTTCGGCCCGGTGCACCTGACGGTTCAGATCATGATACTCGTCGGCCAGCAGCCGGAAATCGGCATTCGACATCTTGAGATCGTGGATCCGGTCGGTGAATTCGGGGAAGTCCGCGGCAAGCTCATGAGGGGTGTGAGACATGGGTGTGTCACTCCAAAAAACCTTTCGCGCGCCTATGGAGCCTGACAGATGGGTGCCAGGTTTCCTTGATTTCGATCAAACGGGCAGGCGTGCCGTGACTTCGATCTCGATTTTCATCTCCGGCTCCTGAAGGCCGGCCGTCAGCATTGTGGCGGCGGGGCGAATTTCACCGAAGACATCGGATGTCACGGGCCAGCAGGCGGGCCAGTCGGCGGCGTCGGGCAGGATGTAGCGGACGCGGACGACATCGGCCATGGATGCGCCCGCCTCGTCAAGCGCCGCGGCGATGGTGGCGAGCGCGTTGCGGCACTGTTCGGCCACGTCTTCGGGCATCGTCATGGTCGCGTAATCGTAGCCCGTGGTGCCCGCGACGAAGACCCAGCCGTCCGAAACGACCGCCCGGGAATAGCCGATGCTGCGCTCGAATGGGGAGCCGGTGGAGATAAGCCTGCGCATGGACCCCCGGGTATCGGCAGGATCGGGACTTGGCAAGCTTCCCTGCGGGACGGCCGCGGATTAAGAATGAAACCGCAGAAGAGAATGGCAGGTGAGACGATGATTTTTTCCCCCAAGGATACGCGGCCCGCGAGCCGGATGACGCCGGACTGGTTTACCGGCGAGGTGGATCTCGTGCGGCTGATCGAGGCGCCGGAGCCCGCGCGGCTGCGCGCATCTGTGGTGACGTTTCAGCCCGGCGCGCGGACGAACTGGCACACGCACCCTTTGGGCCAGACGCTTTACGTGATCTCGGGCCGCGGGCGGGCGCAGCGCGAGGGCGAGCCCATCGTGGAATTCGGGCCGGGCGATGTGCTGTTCTTCGCGCCGGGCGAGCGGCACTGGCACGGGGCCGCGCCCGATTGCGACATGGTTCACGTGGCGATGCAGGAAGCGCTGGACGGGAGCCATATCGACTGGGCGGAGCCGGTGACGGACGAGCAGTACGGCGGATGAGGCCGGGGCCGCGTCGGGATCAGCCGGCGCGACCGTAGAAGCCGATGCGCTCCTCATCCGAGAACCCCACGCCGGGTTCTGCAAAATAGGAAAAGACCGCGATGATGCGGGGGCGGTTGCCCTTGACGGGGGTAACGCGATGCGCGGTGTTCCGGCCCTTGAAGATGTTGAGCGTGCCCGGAGCGAGCGGCATGCGCGTGGCGGTGGTGTGGCCGTCGAGGAGGGCCGCGACGCCATCATAGTTGGGATCAGTGTCGGATCTGAGATCGCGGGCGTATTCGAAGGTGCCACCCGCCTCGGGCGCCTGGAGGAGGAGTGTCGTCGTGAACTCCGACCGGTCGAAATGCCAGTTGAGCGCTTGCCCGTCGCCGTAGCCCATGACGTTCACGCCCGCGAGCGAATCGTCCATCGGGTGGAGCGCAGGCTTCTCCATCACCGCCGCGAGGAAGCGTGCGAAGGGGGGCCAGAGATAGAGCCGTTCCGGAAGGGTGCGGTGCAGTTGATCGGTGCAGAGTGTGCGGTTCGAGGTGTCGAATTGCGTCAATGCAGGGTGTGACGGGTCGAGCCCCGGGATCTCGCGCCGGAAGTATATGTTATGGCGGCGGGCATGTGTGAAGCCTTCGGCGGCGAGTTTTGGCGCGAGGACGCGGGCGGCGGTGGCCGCCGCCTCCGGCTGCGCGAAGCCCGGGAGGTTGACGAGGCCGTCATGCAAGAGGGTTGCCCGGGAACTTGCGACCAGGTCGTTCCAGCACGGGCTGTCCGGGGCGTCTAGCGGGAAACGGGTGAGATCGAGGACGTCATGCATGGTTCGCGATCCGTTGCGTATTTTTTTCGATAGCACGCGACGGAGAGGTCCCGGGTCAAGCCCGGGACAGCGGCGCGGGCTTCGAAATCGCAAGCTGCAGCCCGCGGTGATGGAACGCGGTGCCCGCAGGGTTGGTGAAAAGGCAATCGCCCCCCCCCCATTCGAGGAGCTCGATGAGCGGGAGGGTGAGGTCGGGATCTCGAGGCTAAGGTTCGAGCGCCCGTTCCTCTGCCGATCCCACCGTCGGGTAGGTGGGCCAGAAAAGGTTACCGAGAAGGTGGAGAATCAGCGCCTGTTCGAGTGTCGTGCCGGGGACGGGGCGCCAGCGGTCGGTCGCCCCGCCGTCGAACCAGTCGCCGCAGACGTGGAGGCACGGTGCGGCATCCGTGGGATAGCCAAGCGTGTAGAGGCCCTGGTTTTCCGCGATGACGCAGGCGATGCCCTCGAGCGTGCGCCTGTCCCTTGGGTCGAAGATGTGTTCCTGCGCCTCGAAGAGCGGAACGGTGTGGGCCTGGTCCGGCAGCGTCCAGTAGGGATGATCGCGGGTTTCCCAGAGCGCGTCGAGACGATGGCCAAGGCGGTGCAGCGGATCGGGGAAGCGGCCGGGTTCGGGCGAGGTGCGCCACGGGTGTTCCGTGCGCACGCCGCACCAGTCCTTCACGAAATCGCAGGCGGCGTCGATCGAGCCGAACTGGCCCGCGCCGGCCACGGGCGTCAGCTGGCGGAGGCGCCTTCCTGCTTGGAGTCGGCATAGATCATCAGCGGGGCCGCGTCGGAAGTGACAGCCTCTTCGTTCACCACCACCTCGTCGACCGAGGCCATCCCCGGCAGGTCGAACATCGTGTCGAGCAGGATATCTTCCATGATCGAGCGCAGACCACGGGCGCCGGTTTTCCGTTCGATCGCGCGCTTGGCGATCGCGGTGAGCGCGTCGTCGGTGAAGGTGAGCGTGGTGTCCTCAAGCTCAAAGAGCCGCTGGTACTGTTTCACCAGCGCATTCTTCGGCTGGGTCAGGATCGTGACCAGTGCGTCCTCGTCGAGATCCTCGAGCGTCGCGATCACCGGCAGGCGGCCGACGAATTCGGGGATCAGGCCGAATTTCAGCAGATCCTCCGGCTCGAGTTCGGTGAAGAGTTCGCCGGTCCCGCGCGCATCGGGATCGCGGACCTCGGCGCCGAAGCCCATGGCCGAACCCTTGCCGCGCTGGGCGATGATCTTTTCGAGCCCGGCGAAGGCGCCGCCGCAGATGAAGAGGATGTTCGTGGTGTCGACCTGCAGGAATTCCTGCTGCGGATGCTTGCGCCCGCCCTGGGGCGGGACCGAGGCCACGGTGCCTTCCATTATTTTCAGAAGTGCCTGCTGAACGCCCTCTCCCGACACGTCACGGGTGATCGAGGGGTTGTCGGACTTCCGGGTGATCTTGTCGACCTCGTCGATATAGACGATGCCGCGCTGGGCGCGTTCGACGTTGTATTCGGAGGCCTGAAGAAGCTTCAGGATGATATTTTCCACATCCTCGCCGACATAGCCCGCCTCGGTCAGCGTCGTGGCATCGGCCATGGTGAAGGGCACATCGAGGATGCGCGCAAGCGTCTGCGCCAGAAGCGTCTTGCCGCAGCCCGTGGGGCCGATCAGCAGGATGTTCGATTTCGCAAGCTCGATATCGCCGGATTTGGCAGCGTGGTTGAGGCGCTTGTAATGGTTGTGAACGGCGACTGAGAGAACGCGCTTGGCGTGTGCCTGCCCGATCACATAATCGTCGAGAACTTCGCAGATCTCTTTCGGCGTGGGCACCCCGTCGGCGGATTTGAGACCGGAGGATTTCGTTTCCTCGCGGATGATATCCATGCACAATTCGACGCATTCGTCGCAAATGAACACGGTCGGGCCTGCAATAAGCTTGCGGACCTCGTGCTGCGACTTGCCGCAAAACGAGCAATAAAGCGTGTTTTTGCTGTCGCTGCTGTTCGAATTCGCCATCTCAAAACCCTTGCGGTCTATGCCTGTCGTCGTGCCGTTCTGCCCCGCGGTTTCCCCGCTGGTTGAAGCCTAAGGGACAGGCTAGCGGGGCACAACGGCGAATTTGAGGCATAGTTTACGCGTCTTCGCCTTCCGGTTTGCCCCGGTTTTCCACGATTTCGTCGATCAGGCCCCAATCTCTCGCCTCTTCCGGCGTCATGAAATTGTCACGCTCCAGCGCATCCTCGACCTTCTTCAGGGTCTGGCCGGTATGCTTGACGTAGATTTCGTTTAACCGCCGCTTCAGCCGTTCGGTATGCCGGGCGTGGATCATGATGTCGGTCGCCTGGCCCTGGTAGCCCCCGGAGGGCTGGTGGACCATGATCGAGGAATTGGGGAGCGAGAAGCGCATGCCCGTTTCGCCCGCCGTGAGGAGGAGCGAGCCCATGGAAGCCGCCTGCCCCACCACGAGGGTGGAGATCTTGGGGCGGATGTACTGCATCGTGTCGTAGATCGAGAGGCCCGCCGTGACGACACCGCCGGGCGAGTTGATGTACATCGAGATTTCCTTCGACGGATTTTCCGCCTCGAGGTGGAGAAGCTGGGCGACGATCAGCTGGCTCATCCCGTCATGGACGGGGCCGTTCACGAAGACGATCCGTTCCTTCAGAAGGCGCGAAAAGATGTCGTAGGCGCGTTCCCCGCGGCTCGTCTGTTCGACGACCATGGGGACGAGGTTCATGTAAGTTTCGACCGGGTTCTGCATGTCGTCTGCCTCTGGTTCGGGATGCTCATACAGGAGCTTGGTTGAGCGAGTCTTAGTATCGGTGCCGGGGGCCCGCAAGGCGCGGCCCTTCAATTAAGTTAGAAGAGGATTGACTGGAATGTAAGCCCTGACTTACGGTAAGTCATGTCTTACGGTGAAGCCCTGGTGGCCCTGTCCGATCCGACCCGGCGTGCGATCGTCGAGGCGCTGCGCGATGAGCCGCAGCCCGTTGGCGTTCTGGCCGGCCGTTTCCCGATCTCGCGCCCCGCGATCTCGCAGCATCTGCGGGTTCTGTCGGATGCTGGGCTGGTGGCCGCGGACCGGGCCGGGACGCGCCGGATCTACCGCCTGTCGCCCGAGGGGATCGGCGCGCTGCGCCGCTACCTCGATACGCTTTGGGACGATGCGCTTCAGGCCTATGCGCGCGAAGCCCACGCCCTTACTGAAGGAGACCCCGATGCCTGACACCGCCTCGCCCACCCCACCGATCAAGAAGAGTTTGACCGTGCCGCTGGAGCCGGGGGACGCCTTCGACCTGTTTACCTCGGGCATCGACCGGTGGTGGCCGAAGGACAGCCATTCGCTTGCCGCGCGGGATGGCGCAGGCGATCGCACCCGGGTGCGCGTCGAGGCGCGTGAAGGCGGCCGGGTGATCGAGCCCCTGCCCGACGGACGCGAAGCGGCATGGGCCACGGTGGCGGCCTGGGTGCCCGGCGAACGCTTTGCCACGCAATGGTATGTCGGGCGGGACGAGGCGGAGGCGACCTTTGTCGACGTCCGCTTCGCCGCCATCAACGGTGGAACATTAGTGGAGCTTACGCATTCCGGGTTCGACGTGCTGGGGCCGGCCGCCGGAGACATTTGTGCGAACTATACAAGCGGATGGGATCTTGTGCTTGGCTGCTGCTTGCGAGAAGCGGTGGCGGTTGCCGCGCTCACCTGACCCGCTCACGTCCCGGGCTTCAGCGCCGAAAAGATGTAGCGGTTCAGCGAAAAGAACGCTTCGCCCCGGGCAGCCGTGTCGCGCATGACCCGTTCCCAGCGGGCAGCGGTCTCTGAGCCTATAGCGGGATCGGCGGCGGCGAGATCGACCGCGCCGGCGAGGGTCTGGCCGGCGTAGCTGTCTTCGGAGAGTTCGCGGTTCAGGATGACGTGGGCGGCCACGTCGATACCGGTGAACCCCGCCGCCGCGAGCCCGGGCACGATGCGGCGCGCCACGTGGGCATCGGCATAAACCGAGGTGAAGCATTGCATAACCCGGGCCGTGAGACCGGGATCCTCCGAGTGCCACACACAGCTGGCCCAGTCGCTGTCGAGAAGCGCCACGCGACCATTCGGGGCGAGGACGCGGTAGATCTCTGAAAGAGCTGCCGGCAGATCCTGGACGAAACACAGGACCTGAGCGGCGGTTACACGATCAAAATGCCCGTCCGGGAATGGCAGATCGGTCGCGCTGGCTTCGACGAAGCGGGCGGCGGGCGCGATCTGACGGGCCATGGCGACCATGCCCGGGGCTGCGTCGGCGCCGGTGACATCGCCGGCTTCACCCACGATTTCCGCGAGTTCTCCGGCGAAGATGCCGTTGCCGCTTCCGAGATCGAGCACATGGTGGCCGGGCCGCAGATCGAGCGCCGAGAGGAGGCGGGCACGTTGCGCGCGCATGTCCGCCGTGCGGGCAACGGCGAGTTGGCGGGCGATCTGGGCGTCGTCGTAGAAGCCGGTCATCTCACTTGCCGGTCCGCTTGCGCGACGCGAGACGCTCGCGGTGAAGTGTGTAAAGGCCGGTCGAAATGATGATCGCGGTGCCGACCCATGTCCAGCCATCCGGCAATTGCCCGAAGACCAGGAACCCGTAGAGCGTGCCCCAGACCATCAGCGTATACTGAACCGGGGCCACGACCACCGCGAGGCCCATTTCAAGCGCCTTGATCACGCAGATCTCGGCCGCGCCGGCCATGATCGCGATGGTGAAGAGAAGCGTGATCTCGAGCGCGGTTTCGGGGGTGTGCCAGACGAACGGCAAGGGCAGCGTCAGGATCGCCGACCCCACGAAGGCCGTGTAGACGATCGTCGTCACCGTGCGGTCGGTATCGGAGAGCGCGCGGCTTATGATCTGCCGCACCGCGAAGAGCACCGCCGCGATGATCACGAGGAAGGCCGCAGGGTGGACCACGCCGAACCCCGGGCGGATCACGATCACAGTGCCCAGAAAACCGATGATCACCGCAGCCCAGCGGCGCAGTCCCACAGGCTCGCGCAATACCAGCGCGCCGAGGAGCGTAACGAGAAACGGGGCGACGAAACTGACAGCCACCGCATCGGCGAGCGGCACGTATTGGACCGCGACGATGAAGAGTGTGGCCGAACCCGCCGCCACCGCGCCGCGAGTGACCTGAAGCACGGGGTGCCCGGTGATGAGAAGGCCGCGCCCGTGGATCGCCAGAAGGGCGCAGGCCGCAGCGAGCAGGCCGAGCTGGCGTGTCCAGGTGATCTGGATCGGGTGGAGCGTTTCGGTGAGGAACTTGGCCTGAGTGTCGACCGCCGAAAAGATGAACATGCCCAGCGCCATGAAAAGAAGCGCCTTGCCGTTTTCGGTGCGCCGCTGGCCCCGCTGGGGTGTGGCGATGGGTGTGGCGGAGGTAAGCGGCACGAAATGTGACCCCGGGAATTCTGCGCGACCCTAGCGCCGGTTCGCGGCCATGGTCCAGCCTTGAAGCGCGGGGGCCGACGTCTAATTCGCGGACGATGACGCGATCGCACCATCCCCCCGACCGCAGTGAGGCGCTGGCGCGGCTCAGGGCCTTCGTTCCGAAGGCGGGGCGCGGCTATGCCGCGAAGCGGAACTTCGATCTCGAGGGGCATCCCCATGTCTCCGTTCTGTCGCCCTTTATCCGGCACCGGATGGTGACGGAGGAAGAGGTGCTGGCCGCCGTTCTGGGCCGCTATGCGCCACCGAGCGCGGAAAAGTTCATCCAGGAGGTGTTCTGGCGCACTTATTGGAAGGGATGGCTCGAGATGCGGCCGGGTGTTTGGGAGGGCTACCGCGCCGAGGTGCTTCGGGGGATCAACCGGGTCGGGAGCGAGGCCGGGCTTCGGCGCGACTGGGAGGCCGCCTGCCTGGGGCAAACAGGGATCGGCGCTTTCGACCACTGGGCGCGGGAGCTTCGGGACACCGGATACCTGCACAACCACGCGCGGATGTGGTTCGCCTCGATCTGGATCTTCACCCTGAGGCTGCCCTGGGCGCTGGGTGCGGATTTCTTCCTGAGGCACTTGATCGACGGGGATCCGGCGTCGAACACGCTATCCTGGCGCTGGGTGGCGGGGCTTCAGACGCGGGGCAAGCATTACCTCGCGCGGCCCTCGAACATCGCGCGTTATACGGAGGGGCGGTTCCGGCCCGAAGGGCTCGACACCGGGGCCGGACCGCTGGAGGGCCCGCCCCATCCCGAGCGGCAGGCCGCGCCCAGGAGCGGGGGACTCGCAGGCGGACTAACGACCGGGCTTCTGATCACCGAGGACGATCTTTCCCCCGGCTGGCTGATCGAGCAGGTGCGGCCAGTGGCGAGTATGGTGCTGAGCGGTGTGGAGGGGCGTTCCCCCCTCATGGTGTCGGAGCGGGTTCATGCCTTCACTGACGGGGCCGTACAGGACATGGCGGCGCGTCATGGGGCCGGGCTGGGAGCCTTCGCGGGCACGGTTTCGGGCAAGGACGCCGCCGCGCGGGTTGCGGATTGGGCAGAGGAGACCGGGCTTGAGCAGATCGTCGTGGCGCACCCGCCGGTCGGGCCGTCGGCAGAGCGGGTCGCAGCGGCGGAGAACGCCCTTGCGGCGCGCGAAGTGACGCTTGTTCGGGTGATCCGGCCCTATGACGCGCTGTGCTGGCCCCATGCCACGGCGGGTTTCTTCAAGTTCAAGCAGAAGATCCCTGCGTTTCTGGAAGAGCTGGGCCTCGCTGCGGCGTAAGAGGGGGGCGCTGCCCCCCGCCGCCCTGGCGGGCGCCCCCCCCGGAGTATTTCAACCAAAATGAAGGGGTGGTCAGGGATCGTATGTCCACCGGTAGGCCGGGGGCGTGGGGCCCTTGTTGCGCCCGCCCTGGCCCATCTGTTCCCAGGCATGTGCCAGGATACCGACCGAGCGGGAGAGGCAGAAGAGGCCGCGTGCGAGGGGCGGCGCGAAGCCCAGTTCAGCGAAGATGACCGCCGTGGCGCCGTCGATGTTCATGGGGACCGGGCGGCCCTTGCGGCGCTCGAGTTCAGCCTCGACAGTGCGGGCGATGGCGGCGAAGCGGCCCGTGACGGTGCCCTCTTCCGCTGCTGCGTCGACGAGGGAGAGGAGGCGGGGCGCGCGCGGGTCGCGGGGCTTGTGGAAGCGGTGACCGAAGCCCGGGACGAACCGGTCGCGCTCCGACTGCCAGCGGTCGATTTCTCCTGCCGCCGCACCGGGCCCGCCGGCCGCGTCGATGGCGTGATAGAGTTCGACCGCCTGTTCGCCGGCGCCGCCATGGACATCGCCCAGCATGTTCACGGCACTCGCCATGGCGTTGTTCAGGGGCAGACCGCAGGTGACGGCCATGCGGGCGGCCGCGATGGAAGGAGCCTGGGGGCCATGGTCGACGGCAGCGACGAGGGCGGCTTCGAGAAGCCCGGCCTGCGGCGCGGTCGGCAGGTCGCCGCGGAGCATGAGCCAGATCATCTGGGGCAAGGTGACGCTGCCGATCAGATCTTCAATCGGGCGGCCGCGGAGGCGGATGACACCCGGCTCCATCTCGATGATCGAGGTGCGCCACCAGTCGGCGACATCCCCCGTGCCCGGCGCGTCAGCCATGGCGGGCCGCGACGGTTTTGAGAGATGAGAAGCCATAGAGCGCCTCGAACCCCTTTTCGCGCCCGTGGCCCGATTTGCCCGTGCCGCCGAAGGGAAGCTCCACCCCGCCCCCTGCCCCGTAATTGTTGATGAAGACCTGGCCGGCACGGAGCGCCTTGGCGAGGCGCATCTGGCGGGCGCCGCTCTCGGACCAGACCGATGCGACGAGGCCGTAGTCGGTGCCGTTGGCGATGGCGATCGCCTCTTCTTCGGTGTCGAAGGGGATGATAACCTGGACGGGGCCGAAGATCTCGTCGCGGGCAAGGCTGTGATCGGGGGGCACGTTCGCGAGAAGGTGGGGGCAGACGTAATGGCCGCCCTCCGGTGCGTTCCCCGCGAGGCTGCCGGTAGCGGCGGTTTCGAGATCGTCACTGCGGGCAAGGAAGCCCTCGACGATCTCCTTCTGGCGGGCCGAAATCAGCGGGCCCACGTCGAGATCCGCCGTGGCGGGGCCCACGGTGAGGGCACGGTAGCGGGCGGCCATGGCGGAGGTCACCTCATCGAGTCGGGAGCGCTCGACGAGAATGCGGGAGGAGGCGGAGCAGGTCTGGCCCGCGTTCTGGATGCCGGCGTTCACGAGGAACGGGAGGGCCGCATCGAGATCGGCATCTGCGAAGACAACCTGCGGAGACTTGCCGCCAAGTTCGAGCGTGACGGGAACGACGTTTTTCGCGGCGGCGGCCTGGACGAGGCTGCCCACGCCCACGGAGCCGGTGAAGGAGACGTGGTTGATGCCCGGGTGGCCCGCGAGGGCCGCGCCGGCCTCTTCGCCGAGGCCCGGGACGACGTTCAAGGCCCCCGGGGGAAGCCCCGCCTCTTCGGCGAGGGAGGCGAAGGCGAGCGCTGTGAGGCAGGCCTCCTCGGCGGGTTTCAGGACGCAGGCATTGCCCATGGCGAGTGCGGCACCGACGGAGCGCCCGATGATCTGCATCGGGTAGTTCCAGGGCACGATATGGCCCGTGACGCCATGGGGCTCGCGGAGGGTGTAGACGGTGTAGCCGTCGAGATAAGGAATGGTCTCGCCCATCACCTTGTCGGCCGCGCCGCCGTAGAATTCACAGTAGCGGGCCAGCGCCACCGCATCGGCGCGGGCCTGTTTCAGGGGTTTACCGACATCGGTGGCCTCGATCTGGGCGAGATCGTCGACCCGTTCCAGAACGAGCTGTCCCAGGCGGGTCAGGACGCGGCCGCGTTCGGTGGCGGTCATCCGGCCCCAGTCGCCCGAGAGCGCCCCGCGCGCCGCCGCGACGGCCGCGTCTATGTCAGCCGCCGTGCCCGCCGCGATCTCTCCGATCCCGTCGCCGGTGGAGGGGTTTTCAAGCGGCAGGCGGCCGCCGCCCTCGGCGTCACGCCACGTGCCCGCGATCAGGATCTTCGCGGGATCAATCCAGAGCCTGTCGAGCGCCATGCATATCCTCCTGCCAGTCGTCCGGAATGCGCGGCACCGCCGCGATCAGGCTTTTCGTATAAGCGTGTTCGGGGGCGGCGAACACCCGGTCGGTTGGGCCTTCCTCGACGATCCTGCCTGCCTTCATCACCAGAACCCGGTCAGTGATCGCGCGCACGACCGAGAGATCGTGACTGATGAAGAGGTATGACAGCCCGTACTCTCCCTGGAGCGCGGAGAGAAGATCGAGGATCTGGGCGCGGACGCGGACATCAAGGGCAGAGACCGCCTCGTCGAGCACGATGATGTCCGGGCGGGTGAGGAGCGCGCGGGCGATGGCGATGCGCTGGCGCTGGCCGCCGGAAAACTCGTGGATGTATTTCGACTTGTCCGCGGGCGAGAGACCCACATCGATCAGGGCCTGGTCGACGCGCGCCTCTGCATCCGGCGGGCGACCGGTGAGGTGGAAGGGCTCGGCCACGAGCCGGCCGACCCGGTGGCGCGGGTTGAAGGAACCGTAGGGATCCTGGAACACGACCTGGATGCGGCGGCGGATCTCGGGCGGGTAGCGGCCCGCCTCGACATCCCTGTCGCCGATTCGGATGGCACCCGCCTGCAGGGGTTCAAGACCGAGGATCGCGCGCGCGAGGGTGGATTTGCCGCAGCCGGATTCGCCCACGAGCCCCACGCTTTCCCCTAGCGCGATCCGAAGCGTGACGCCGGCCACCGCGACGTGGGGCTCGGCGGGACGGAAGAGCGAGCTGCGGGGCTGGCGGTAGGCGCGTTCGGCATCGGTGACCTCGAGTACGGGCGCGGCGGCAGCCGGCCGTGCGTGCCTGACGGGCACGTGGTTCGAGGCCGCGAAGAGGGCGCGGGTGTAATTGTGCGCGCGGGTGCGGAACAGGGGTTCGGTTGCGCCGGCTTCAACCACCCTGCCCTCCTTCATCACCGCCACGTGATCGGCCATCCCCGCAACCACGGCGAGGTCATGGGTGATGAGCCAGAGAGCCATGCCTTCCTCCCGCCGGAGATCGTCGAGAAGATCGAGGATCTGGGCCTGGGTGGTGACGTCGAGGGCCGTTGTCGGTTCGTCGGCGATCAGGATCTTCGGGTGCATCGCGATGGCCATGGCGATGCAGACGCGCTGGCGCTGGCCGCCCGAAAGCTCATGCGGGTAGCGGGTGAGCGGGAAGCGATCGGCGGTGAGGCCCACGCGGTCGAGTTTCTCGCGGGCTGTGGCGAGGGCCTCGGCACGGGTGGCCGCGCCGTGAATGACAAGGGTTTCGGCGACCTGATCGCCAATGGTCTTGACGGGATTGAGCGCCGTCATGGGTTCCTGAAAGATCATACCGATCTCGTTGCCCCTGAGTGTGCAGAGGCGGCGCTCAGAGAGCGCAAGAAGGTTTTCGCCGCCCATGGAGGCGGTGCCGTTGGCCGTCGATCCGCGCGGCAGGAGCCCCATGCAGGCGAGCGCCGAGAGCGACTTGCCCGAGCCGGATTCGCCCACGAGCCCGAACACCTCGCCCGCGCGGATGTCGAACCCCACATCCCGCAGGATCGGCGTTCCGTGGATCAAGAGATCGAGGTTTCGGACCGAGAGGAGCGTCATCGTTCGCGCCTCACGCGGGGATCCAGGATGTCGCGAAGGCCGTCGCCCACGAGGTTCAGCCCCAGCACGGTGAAGACGATGGCGAGCCCCGGGAAGATCGCCATGTGGGGCGCGAGGGATATCATCGTCTGGCTGTCCGCCAGCATGCGCCCCCAGCTTGGCGTGGGGGGCTGGGCGCCAAGGCCGACATAGGACAGCGCCGCTTCGGCAAGGATCCCGAGCGAGAACTGGATCGTGCCCTGAACGATCAGGAGGTTCGCGATGTTCGTCAGGATATGTTCGAGCGAGATGCGGATCTTGCCCTTCCCTGCCACGCGCGCGGCCATGACATAGTCGAGCGTCCAGAGAGGCAGCGCGCCGCCCCGGGCGACGCGCGCGAAGACCGGGATGTTGAAAATGCCGATCGCGATGATCGCGTTTGTGGCAGAGGGGCCGAAGACGGCAGTGATCAGGATCGCGATGACGAGCGAGGGGAAGGCGAAGACGAGATCGTTGCCGCGCATGATGATCTCGTCGAGCAGGCTGCCCCGGTTCGCCGCCGCGAGCAGGCCCAGGGGCACGCCCGCCGCCATGCCGATCCCCACAGCGAGGATGGCGACGGCGATGGAGGTGCGCGCGCCCACCATGATCATCGACAGGATATCGCGCCCGAAGTGATCGGTGCCGAGGAGGTGTTGCGCCGATGGCCGCAACATCCGGTCCGAGATCGCCATGGCCGTGTGATCGTAGGGTGTCCAGAGAAAGGACAGAAGCGCGGCAGCCGCGAAGAGCGCGAAAAGCACGCCGCCAATGAGAAGCGAGGCCGGCAGCCGCATCAGCGCCGCCTCAGCCTCGGGTCGACGGCCGCATAGGCCAGATCGACGAGAAACGTCACGATGATCACCGCAAAGACGAGCAGCATCACCACGCTTTCCACCACGATCAGATCGCGCTGGGTGATGCCCTGGAAGATGAGCCGTCCGAGACCTGGGAGGAAAAAGACGTTCTCGATGATGATGGCACCCGCGAGCAGGAAGGAGAATTGGAGCCCCAGGATCGTCATGACCGGGATTAGCGCATTGCGGAAGGCGTGGCGGAGAACGGCCTGGCGTTCGTTCAGGCCCTTGGCGCGGGCCGTTCTGATGTAATCCTGCCCCAGCGTTTCGAGGAGCGACGAGCGCATGACCCGGGCGAGGATCGAAGCCTGAGGGAGGGCGAGCGCCACCGCAGGGAGGGTCAGCGCCTTCAGCGCAGGCCAGAGCCCCGCCTCCCAGCCCGGGAAACCACCCGCGGAAAAGAGACGGAGCCCGATCGCGAAGACCAGCACCAGGAGCATCGCGAACCAGAAATTCGGGATCGCGATGCCAAGCTGGGTGACCCCCATGACCGCGAGATCGGTGGGCCCGCCCCGCCGCGCCGCCGCGATAACCCCCACCGGAAGCGCAATCGCCGTGGAAAGGAGCATCGCGTAAATGGTTAACGGAATGGAAACACTGAGCCGATCCGCCACGAGCTCCGCCACCGGGACGCGATACGTGTAGGATGTGCCGAAATCGCCCGTCAGCATGCCGACGATCCAGGACCCGTAGCGCTCAACAAGGCTTCCGTCGAGCCCGAGATCGGCGCGCAATGCGGCAATCGCTTCGGGCTGTGCATTCAGGCCCAGCATGAAAGCGGCGGGATCCCCCGGAACCACCTCGATCGCCGCGAAGATGACGACGCTCGCCACCGCGAGGCTTAACGCGAGTGACAGGAGCCGGGAGCAAATATACGCCAACATTTTGCCACGATATGGTGTCTCCCGACGACTCACCATATGGTGTACGTCCAAAGAGCAGAAACAATTTCAGCCTTAATTAACGATTGCCGGGCAACTTTGCGCAATGTTGGCGTCAAGTCGGCAAAAGTTTGACGAAACTGTGGCGGAGGTCACAGACTCGGCAGGGCTGGTAACTTAGGCGCGTATCGGGCTGTGTGCTGCGCGCTAGGGGGCGAAAATGTCTGGTAAGACACTACTGAAGTCGTGGGTGGTTCCCATCGTCGTAACCTTCGCATTTGCCTGCGGGCAGGCCGGCGCGGGCGTGTTGGGAGCATTGGCGGACCTGAACGCACCGTCGGGCTGGGATACGCTGTGCGACGGCGACGAACTGACGGCGGAAGAGATTGCGAGGATCGAAAGCAGCCCGCAATACGACGACTACATCCAGTACCTTCTGGACAATTGCCCCGAGCTTGCGCTCGGTTTTCTCGACACTGCAACGGCATCGATTGACGACCCCGGAAATGGGGGCGGCAGCGACAATGGCGGCGGGCCCTTCAATGGCGGCGGTTCCGGGAACGGCGGAAACGGCGGGAATGGCGGCAACGGTGGAAACGGCGGGAACGGCGGAAACGGCGGAAACGGCGGGAACGGCGGGAACGGTGGCAACGGCGGAAACGGCGGGAACGGCGGGAACGGCGGGAACGGTGGCAACGGCGGAAACGGCGGGAACGGCGGAAACGGCGGGAACGGTGGCAACGGCGGGAACGGTGGCAACGGCGGGAACGGCGGGAACGGTGGCAACGGCGGGAACGGCGGGAACGGCGGCAACGGCGGGAACGGCGGAAACGGCGGGAACGGCGGAAACGGCGGTAGCCTGAATAACGGTATCTCTTTCGTGACGTACCAGCTGGCCGATGGCACCACGGTGAAGATCGACGGCTATGGTGGCGACGTGAAAGATGCCGGTGATCCCGCGCAATACATCGATGCGATCGAGGCCAAGTATGGCTCGGACGTTACCGGGTACACGATCAAGGCGGGCCGCGGCTATTACGACGAGACGGGCGCGGCCGTGGATCCGATTTCACACAAGGCCGACTACGAGATCACACAGGGCAGCCTGGAGACGGGCGCAACGGTGGCATCCCTGTCGACGATGACGCAGCCCGCGCCGACGGCACGGAAAACGCCTGGAAAGATGAAGGTGATCATCAAGACCGCAAGCGGCGAGGAAATCGTGGTGGACGACGCGCAGAACAAGCGGATCGTCTATCGCAAGGCCAATGGTGAACAGGTTGTGATCGAAGGCGGCGTCCAGGTATCGCAGGGTTCTGGCAAAAACGGCGCGAACGGCAAGAACGGCAAGAACGGCAGCGCCGCATCGCCGAAGGATGGCACGCCGGCCAGCGGGGGTGACGCCTCCGGTGCGTCGGCCACGGACGGAGCGGGGATGCCGGACGATGCGCCCGGCAACGGGGAAAAGGGCAAGGCCGGGGAGAGCAATGGCAATGGCGATGTCGGCAACTCCGACGGCAGCAAAGGCGCCAAGGACACGCAAGCTAAGGACAAGCCCGGCAAGAACCGTGAGAACAACGGGAAGGCGAAGGGCCGGAACAAGTAGGTCTTTCCCGCACCCTGAAACGAAAACGCCCGGTCGTGTGACCGGGCGTTTCCGTTAGCGGGCGCGCTTGCGGATTCCTATTCTGTCCAGCGGACCTTCGTCAGGTCATTGGCCTGGGTGGGCGCATTTTCCCAGAGCCCTTCGATCTTCGCATTCGCCACACCGGTGCGCGCGAGCTGGAAGAGATAGCCGTTCACGTAATCCTCGGCGATCATTGTCTGCGCTGCGGCGAGGAGTTCGGAGCGGTCGGCAGGATCGGTGGCCACGTCAAGCTCTGCCATCAGTTCCTGGAACTCCGGCTTGTCGTACTGGAAGTAATACTCGGGCCGGGCATAGATGTTTATATCCATCGGCTCGGTATGGCTGACGATGGTCAGATCGAAATCCTTGCCGCGGAACACCTGCTCAAGCCATTGCGCCCATTCCAGATTCTCGATCTGGGCGGTGATGCCGACGGCGGCCAGCTGATTGGCGATGATTTCGCCCCCGCGCCGCGCGTAGGAGGGCGGCGGCAGTTTCAGCGAAAGCGTCAGCCCATCGCCGTAGCCCGCCTCCGCCAGAAGCGATTTGGCAAGCTCCGGATCATAGGCCGACCCCGCCGTGAGATCGACGTAATCGGGATTGTGCGGGGCGAAATGCGTGCCGATCGGCGTGCCGTAGCCGAACATCGCGCCGTCGATGATCTCCTGCCGGTTGATCGCATGGGCCAGCGCCTTGCGGACGCGGACATCCGAGAGCGCGTCGGCCTTGTTGTTTGTCGACAGGATCGTTTCGCCCTCGGTCGAACCGATCAGGAGCTTGAAGCGGGGATCCGCCTCGAACTGCACCAGTGTCTCGGGCGCCGGGTAGCCCGGGAAAGCATCGATGTCCCCCGCCATCATCGCGGCGAAGGCGGCTGTCGGATCGGAGATGAACTTGAAGGTCGCCGCCTCGAGAGCCGGCGCCTCGCCCCAGTAATCGGGATTGCGGACGAGTTCCACCCGGTCGCCCTGGACCCACTGGCTGAACCGGAAGGGGCCGGTGCCGACGGGGTTCGTCGCCGCCGTTTCCGCCGAGGCGGGATCGAGGATCACCGCATCGCCCCAGGCCATGTTCGTCAGGAAACCGCCATTGGGGGAACTGAGCGTGACCCGCACGGTCGTATCGTCGATCACGGCGACATCGGCGATGCCGGCGAAAAGACCCTTCTGGGCGTTGGTCGAGTCTTCCGCACGGGCGCGATCGAGCGAGAATTTCACGTCCTCGGCCGTGAAGGCCGCGCCGTCATGGAAGGTCACGCCTTCGCGGAGGTTGAAGGTGTAGGTGAGGCCGTCGTCGGAGATCTCCCAGCTTTCGGCGAGACCGGGAGCGATCGATCCGTCGGACTGGTAGCGGGTCAGGCCTTCGAAGACATTGGCATAGACCACCTCGTCAATCGCCGCGGCGGCGCCGCCGGTGGGATCGAGGTTGGGTGGTTCGAGCTGCATCCCGATGGTGATATCGGTCTGTTGCGCGAAGGCGCCGCCGGCCACGATTGCAACGGCGGCGGCTGACAGGGTCAGGCGCTTGAGCATGATCAGGGTCTCCCTCCTGGACTTTCGGGTGAGATTACACGGGTCTGGGCGAAACCCCAGAAGAAAAAGCGGGCAATGCCGGCGGCCGTCGAATGGCTTTCGGGGGCGCTGCCCCCGACCCGGGCCGAGCGGGCCCGGGCCTCCCCCGGAGTATTTCGCGCCAAAATGAAGGAGGCTCAGGCTTCCGGGGCGAGGAGATCCTCCATAACCAGCGCCATGACCCGGGCGCTGTCGGCCATGTCGTCGACCGCGATCCATTCGTCGGGCTGATGGGCAAGATCGAGGATGCCGGGACCGTAGGCGATGCAGTTCTTGAGCCGTCCGATCCGGTCGATATGCTTCTGGTCATAGGTTCCGGGCGAGCAGACGAAATCGGGGGCCTTGGCGAACACCCGCTCGATCGCCGCCGCGGTGGAGCGGACGACGGGCGCGTCGCGATCGGCCATCGAGGGTAGGACTTCGTGGAGTTCGCGGATCTCGTAGGAAAAGCCGGGGCGGTCTGCGCGGATCTTCTCGAGCATGTCGCGGAGTTCGGATTTGACGGTGTCGATGCCTTCCTCGATCAGGAAGCGGCGATCGATCACGATACGGCATCGGTCGGCCACGCAAGGCGCCGGGAAGCCGGTGAAGCCCGGCTCCTGTTCCGGCTCCCCGCCGTGGATCGAGTTGATGTTGAGGGTCGATTGCCGGGCGCCTTCGGGGACCACCGGCATGTCGGTTTCGCGGGAGGCGAGGAGCGGGAAGAGATGCCGCTCCATCTCTTCGAGCACCGCGCCCATGTGGCGGATCGCGCTGTCGCCCAGAAACGGCATGGAGCCGTGGGCGATGCGCCCCTTCGTTTCGATTTCGGCCCACCAGACGCCGCGGTGGCCGAGGCAGACGCGATCCTTGTTCAGCGGCTCGGGGATAATGACATGCTGAACCCGGACCGGATCGAACCAGCCGCGTTCCGCGAGATAGGCGACGCCACCATAGCCGCCTGTCTCCTCATCCGCAGTGGCCGAAACCTCGATCGCACCTGCGAAATCGGGGCAGAGCGCGACGAATGCCTCAGCGGCGACGATGGCCGCCGCAAGACCGCCCTTCATGTCGCAGGTGCCACGGCCGTAGACCTTGCCATCCTTCAAGAGACCGCCGAAGGGATCGACCGTCCAGCCGTGGCCGACCTCGACGACGTCCGTATGGCCGTTGAAATGGATACAGTCGCCGGGCCGCGCCCCTTCGCGGCGGGCGACGACGTTCCAGCGCGGCCAGGCGTCGCTGTCGCCGGGTGCGCCTTCGGCGCGGATGAATTCGGACGTGAAGCCGGAGCGGGACAGCCGGGTGGCGATGAGATCGCAAATCTCGCGGTAATGGCGGCCCGGCGGGTTCAGCGTGGGAACGCGGACCAGCGCCTGCGTAAGTTCGATCAGATCGCCCTCGCGGGCGGTGATTTCGGCAGTCAGGCGATCGGCGAGGCTCATGGCGCCGAAGCTAGAGGCTGGCGCCGGAGGGGGCAAGCGAGGCGTCGTCAGCCGAGACTGTGCGGGCGCCCCCCGGCTATTTCGAGCCCGCGCAGCGCGAAGCGTTCGGCAAGGGGCGCAAGGGCCGCGGCGTCGGCGGCGGCCGCGCTGCCGTCGCGTACCCGATCGGCAATGCCCACAAATATCACGGCAAAGCGGTAGAGAGCGAAGGCCTTGTGGAAGGGCAAGAGCGGCGCGGTATCGGCGGAAGCTGCGACGTAGCGTTCGACGATGGCCGCTTCGGAGGGAAGCCGCATCGCATCCAGATCATGGCCAAGAAGCCCGCCATATTCATCAGGCGCCGTGTGCCAGGGCATGCAGCAGAACCCGAGATCGGCAAGGGGGTGGCCCAGCGTCGAAAGCTCCCAGTCGAGGATCGCGACGACGCGCGGTGCGTCGGGGTGGAAAAGGAGATTGCCGAGGCGGAAATCGCCGTGGCAGAGGGCAACCGCACCGTCATCTGGCGGAAGCGCCTGCGTGAGCCAGGCGTGAAGCGCCTCGATCGGAGCGATTGGCGCTGAGGGCGAGGCGCGGTATTGCCTGTCCCAGCGGGAGATCTGGCGTTCAAAGTAGTTGCCCGGACGGCCATAGTCGCCGAGTCCGATCTCGTCAGGCCGGAGAGCGTGCATCGCGGCCATGGTATCGGCCACTGCCATCCAGATCGGCGCGCGCTCTTCCGGAGGAAGACCGGCGAGCGCCGTGTCTGTGAAGACGCGGCCGTCGATGCGTTCCATGAGGTAGAATGGTGTGCCCAGCGGTTCGGCGTCAGAATGGAAATGAACCGGCGCGGGCACCGGCACATCGGTGGGGTGGAGTGCGGTGAGGACCCGGTATTCACGGTCGATCGCGTGGGCTCCCTTCAGGATCGGGCCGAGGGGTTGCTTGCGCAGGACCAGCCGGCGGTCGGCCCAGTCGAGATAGTAGGTGGGGTTCGATTGCCCGCCGCCAATGCGTTCGATCGCGAAGTTGCCCGCATCGGGGCCGAGGACGTTTCGCAGAAGGGTGCCGAGAAGGGCGGCGTCGAAATCGACGTCGCCGGTGAGGTGCGGCTTCGTCACGATGCCGTCTCCCACGCCCAGAAGCCTGCGCCTTGCGTTTCGAGGTGCCGGTTCAAGAGCATCTTGTGCACCTCGTCCGCCCCGTCGACGAGCCGCGCCTGACGGGCGTAGCGGTAGATCCATTCAAGCACGGTATCCTTCGAATAGCCCCGCGCGCCGTTGATCTGGATGGCGACGTCGGCGGCCTTGTGGAGCAGGTTCGCGACGTGGATCTTGGCCATAGACACTTCTTTCTGGGCGTAGCCGCCGCGGTCGATCTCCCATGCCGCCTTCATCACCAGCATGCGCCCGATCTCGATCTGCATGGCGAGGTCGCCGAGCATCACCTGCACGCTTTCACGGTCGGCGAGGCGGATGCCGAAACCTTCGCGGCGGCCTGCATACTCCCCGGCGATCTCCACGCATCGTTTGGAGAGGCCGAGCCAGCGCATGCAATGGGTGAGCCGCGCAGGACCGAGCCGGGCCTGGGTGACCTTGAGGCCCCTGCCCTCTTCGAGAAGGATGTTTTCCGCCGGGATGCGCAAGCCGTCGAAGCGCAGTTCGCAATGCCCGCCATGTTCCTCGGGGCCCATGATCGGGATGCGGCGGACGATGTCCCAGCCCGGATCGTCGCGGTGGAAGAGAAACGCGGTATGCCCGCGCCGTGCGTCGTCCGAGGTGCGGGCGACGAGGATGAAATGGGCGGCGTCTTCCGCGCCGGTGATGAACCACTTATGCCCATCGATGACGTAGTCGTCGCCATCGCGGCGCGCGCGGGTGAGCATCATGCCCGGGTCGGAACCGCCGCCCGGATGCGGTTCGGTCATCACGAAGGCCGAGCGGACATCGCCATTGGCGATGGGGCGCAGCCAGTGCTCTTTCTGTTCGGGGGTGCCGAGTGCTTCGAGGATCATCATGTTACCGTCGTCCGGGGCGGCGGAGTTGAACACCACGGGCCCGAAAATCGAGCGGTTCATCGCTTCGTAACAGACGGCCATTCCGACCTTGCCGAGCCCCTGCCCGCCAAATTCGGGCGAGAGTTGCAGGCACCAGAGCCCTTCGGCACGGGCCTTTGCGCGGAGATGTGCGAGCGCGTCGGCCCCGATATTGTCATGCGCGTCCCAGCTAGAGCGATCGGCCTCGACCGGCAGGATCTCGGTATCGACGAAAGCCTCGATCCGGTCGCGGAGTGCGGCGAGTTCGGGGGAAATGGTGAAATTCATGGTGCCTCACAATCCTGAAACGAGGTGGCCGCCATCGACCGCAACGACCGAGCCCGTCATGTAGCTTGAGGCGTCGGAGGCCAGCAGCAGGAGTGGCCCGTCCAGATCTCCAAGCTGACCGAGGCGGCGCTGCGGGATGCGACGGATCAGCGCCTGCCCGGCATCGGTGTCGAAGAAATCGGCATTGATCGGGGTTTCGATATAGCCCGGGCAGAGCGCGTTGACGCGCACCCCGTGGCGCGCCCATTCGAGTGCGAGGGCCTTGGTCAGCTGGATCACGGCGGCCTTGGATGCGGTGTAGGCGGCGACGTGGCCGGCGACGCGAAGGCCAAGGATCGAGGCGATGTTTACGATTGCGCCACCGCCCGCTTCGGACATGCCGCGGGCCGCAGCCTGCGCCACAGAGAAGACGCCCGTGAGGTTGGTGTCGATCACCCGCTCGAACTCGGCCACATCCATGTGAAGGGCCGCGCCGGAGCCACTGATCCCGGCGTTGTTGATCACGACGTCATAGGCGGGGGCCGCATCGAACGCGGCAGAGACCGATGCGGGATCGGTCACGTCGAGTTCGATCGCGTGGGCGGTGTGGCCGGCGCCAGTCAGAGCCTCTGCTGCCTTTTCGACCTTGGCAAGGCGGCGGGCGGCCAGCGTCACCTCCGCGCCGGCGCCCGCCAGGACGCCGGCGAAGTGAAGGCCGAGGCCGCTGGACGCCCCCGTGACGAGAGCGCGTTTTCCTTGGAGCTTAAGTTCCATATCGGCACCTCAGGCAGTGTCGCGGCGGCGGCGTTCGGCGTCGTCCCAGGCCGTCAGCGCCTGGTAGTCGGGCACGAAGCCGAGGCCTTTCATGGCGTCGGATGACACCGCATCCTGCGAGGTCACGATATCGATGACGGCGGGTGCGTTGGCGAGGCCGCGGCGGATCGCATCGGCGATGTCGGCCGGATCCTGGACCCGTTCGCCATGGGCACCCAGGGCACGGGCCATGGCCGCGTAATCGGAGTGCCGGAGCGTCGTGCCGACGACGCGGCCGCCGTAGTTGAACTCCTGATCGTAGCGCTCGATGTTCCAGGCGGCGTTGTTCGAAACGATGAAGACGGCCTTCGCGCCGTGACGGACGGCCGTATCGATCTCCATCGCGTTGATGCCGTAAGCGCCATCGCCGTTGACGGAGATCACCTGGCGCCCCGGAAAGGCGAGCGCCGCGGCCACGGCGAAGGGAACGCCCACCCCGAGGCAGCCGAAGGCGCCGGCATCCATGTAGGTCGAGGCGTTGAGACCGACGCGCGCAAAGCTCAGGAGATCGCCGCCATCGGCGATCGCGATGTAGTCGGGCGCCGCCACCTCGCGGATCGCCTCGAAAATCGCCATGGGGTGGATCTTGCCGTCGGCGCCGGTCTTTGGCGCGGGCGTCGTGCTGCCCTTCGCGATCCGGGCGCGGTGCTTGTCACGGAGGCCGGTGAGCCAACCTTCGTCGCGGGAGCCGGTATCGTTGCCGAGGGCGGCGGTGATCGCTTCGAGCGCGAGATCCACCGGGGCGAGGAGTTCCGGCGTGCCGCGGCGGTTGTCGACCAATTCGCCCGCGGTATCGGCGATGCGCAGGAATGTGGCATCGGGGAAGACGGCCGGAGAGCCGAAGCCAAGCTGGTAGTCGAGCTTGCGGCCGAGGGTGATGACGAGATCGGCCTGCCCCATCGCCGCCGCGCGGACCGCGCCGACGACCGACGGGTGGTCGGCGGGAACGAGGCCTCGGCTTTCCTGTGTGTCCAGGTAGAGCGCGTCGGTGGCGTCGAGGAAGGCGGTGATCGCCGCGCCTGAGCCGCGCGCGCCGCGACCGCTGACGACGAGGGGGCGTTTCGCATTGCGGATCGCCGCGACGGCTTCTTCCACGAGGTGCGGATCCGGGACCGGACGGCGGAGAGGTTTCGGCGCAATCCAGTCCGCGGGTATCAGGTTCGCCGCAACCGGGGTGCGGAGGACATCAGTCGGCACCTCGATATAGGAGGGCCCCGGTTCGCCCATGTCGCCAAAGGCGCCGGCGATAGCCTCGTCGAGCTCGCGGATCACCTGATCGGCGACGCGGGCGGTGCGGCTGTAGCGCGCGACGGGCCGCATGATTTCGACATGGGGAATATCCTGGAGCGGCCCCATATTGGCCTGGAACCGAGAGGTGCAGCCGCCGATCAGAAGCAGCGGGACGCGCGCCAGCGCCGCGTTGGCCACGCCGGTGACGCAGTTCGTAACGCCCGGCCCCGCCGTGACCATCGCGACGCCGAGTGTGCCGGTAAGTTCGGCATGGGCGTGGGCCATATGGACCGCCGCACCTTCGTCGCGGACGTCGATGATGCGGATGCCACGCCGTGCGAGATGATCCCAGATCGGCTGGATATGTCCGCCCTGGAGGCCGAAGACGCGGTCAATCCCGCGTTCGGCAAGCACCTGGGCGATCCAGGCGGCGACGCTGTTTTCGTCCTGGTTGAGATCCTGGCGGTCGGTCATTGGAGTGTTCCTTGTTGAAGTCGCTGGAGCCGGCGCATCATGGGGCGCGCTGGCCGATCATGTCGCGCAGCACACGGTGGAGGATCTTGCCGGTGGTGTTGCGCGGCATCTCGTCTGAGGCGAGGAAGACGATGTTGCGCGGTCGCTTGAAGCCCGCGAGCCTGTCCTTCGTCCAGGCGATCAGATCCTCGCCCGAAAGGGTTGCGCCATCGCGGAGAACGACGGCGGCCTCCACCCGCTCGCCCCACTTGTCATCGGGCCGGCCGATCACGGCCACGTCCTTGACGGCGGGGTGCTGGGCGAGGACGGCTTCCACTTCTGTCGGATAGACGTTCTCGCCGCCCGAGATGATCATGTTCTTCTTGCGGTCGATAAGCTTGATGAAGCCCTGATCGTCGCGGAGCGCCATGTCGCCCACGGAAAGATAGGATCCACGGAAAGCTTCCGCGGTTTTTCCGGGAAGGTTCCAGTAGCCTTCGAAGGCGTAGGGGCCGCAGGAATAAAGCTCGCCCACCTCGCCATCGGGCACTTCGTTGCCGTCTTCATCGAGAAGGCGGATCGGGGCCGAGCCCGTCACTTCGCGCCCGACGGTGCCCAGGTGATCGAACTGTTCGTCGGGATGCAGGAAGGTGACCCAGCCGGCCTCGGTCGAGCCATAGAGTTCGAAAAGGCCGGAATTCGGAAACATCTTCATGATCGCGCGCTTGATTTCGACGCGAGCCGGGGCGGAGGAGATCATGAGCTTTGCAACCTGCGCAAACCCCGCATCGCCGCGTTCGGCCTCGGGCACGTCGAGCATCATGGTGAAATGGGTTGGTGTGAGGGACGAGAAGGTGACTCCCAGTTCGCCGATAGTGCGCAGGCAGAGCGCGGCATCGAAGCTGGCGCGCGAGAATACCGTGACGGTGGCGCCGATGCCGAGGAAGGAGGTGAAGAAATTGAGCGAGTTCGCATGGCACATGGGCATGACAAGAAGCGCGTCGTCGTTCCGGCGCAGGCCAAGCTCGACCTGCGTCATCAGGGCGAGCATCGCCATGCCCCGGTGGCTTCGGATAGCGCCCTTAGGGTTGCCGGTGGTGCCGGAGGTGTACATCAGGCACCAGGCGTCTTCGGGGGCGACGGGCACGCCCGGCTCCTGACCCGGCGCTGCGGCAATGAGCGGCTCGTAGCCTGTCCAGCCTGACCGCGCCTCTTCGCCGATCAAGATGTAGTTCGCTTCGGGCACGCTGAGCTCCGCACGCATCGCATCGGCAAGATCAGCGAGCGCCGCCTCGGCGATCACTGCCGAGACGCCGCAATCAGCGCAGATGAACCGCGCTTCAGGTGCCGTGAGACGGTAGTTGATCGGAACGGCCACGAGCCCGGCCTTTGCGACCGCGGCGTATATCTCCGCCCATTCGACGCGGTTGTAGGCCACAACCGCGACGCGATCGCCCTTTGAGAGCCCCGCGTCCAGAAGCGCATTAGCGAGGCCGCAGGCGCGGGCGTTCCAGTCGCGGAAGGTGAGCTGACGCTCGAGATCGCGGGCGCCGATACGCTCGGGCTGGATCCGCGCCTGGGCGGCCAGCATCTCTCCCACAGTCAAAAGCGCGGTCATTCCGGGACCTCCATGCACGGATCAGGTGTTTGCAGGTTCGGCGGCAGGCACGTCGAGCGCGGCGCGGAGCGTCTCCGCCGCGGCAAGATCGTGGGCGACCATGAGCGTGTCGGCCCGGGCGGCGTCGCCGGCGGCGATCGCCTCGACGATTTCGGCGTGCTGGCGCCATATCTCGCGGGGAAGCGTGGCGTGGCGCAGGACCTCGCTCATTGCGCGGCGCAGAAAGCGCCAGTGCGGCTCGGCCGTCCGCGCCAGAAGCGGGTTGCCGGAGGCGTCGTATATCAGGGTGTGGAGCGCCATGTCGTGCCGCACCTGCCCCGCGACGTCGCCGGTTTCGACAGCGCGTTGCCCGAGTTCGAGGATCTCCGCCGCAGCGCGGGTGAACTGTTGGCCGCGTTCCGGCCCGGCGGCGATACGTTCCGCCGCCATGCGGGCCGCCAGCCCGTCGAGTGCTGCGCGGATATCATAGTGGTGGCGCATGAGATCGGCATCGAGCCGCGTGACCCAGAGGCCGCGCCGCCCCACCTCCTCGACCATCCCGTCGGCTTTGAGGCGCGCCATGGCCTGCTGCACCGGCTGGCGTGAGACCCCCAGCCGCTCGGCCAGCTGTTCCTGTACGAGATGCGAGCCGGCGGGCAGTGCACCGTCACAAATCTCGTCCACGATCGCCTCGTAGACCTGTTCGGTGAGGCTGGGCTGGGGTTTCAGGAGCTTCATTTTCTGAATTCCGCATTCTGAATTCAGAATTCAGTACAACAAGATCAAGCCTCGGTCAAGGTGGACACTCGGGCTAAGCCGGGAGTTCCGGCACTTCCCAATCGGGCGTGCGGAACGCCTCGACCATGAAATCGATGAAGTTGCGGATGCGCGGCACCATGTGGCGGTCGGGCAGGAAAACTGCATAGATCGCTGTTTCGTCCTCTGCCGTGTGTTCAGGCAGAAGCTGGACCAGCCGCCCGTCGGCGATGGCCGGACGGGCAAGGTGTTCCGCCACCCGCATCGCGCCCATACCCGCGAGGCAAAGCTGATAGAGCGACATACCCTGATTGCTTCGAAAGCGGCCCTCCGCGCGGAAGGTGATCTCCTTACCGTCTTCCAGGAACTTCCAGCGGTTCAGATGTTCACGGCTGCCATCCCATGCGAGGCAAGGGATGGCAGAGAGATCGGCGGGGCGTTCCGGTCTGCCAAAGCGGGCAACGAGGGCCGGCGTGGCAACGACGATGCGTTGCAGGCCGCAAAGGCGGCGGTGCACGAGACTTGAATCGCTGAGAGTGCCCATACGGATCGCCACGTCGATCTGATCGTCGATCAGGCTTTCGGTGTCGTCGGTCAGGCGCATTTCGAGCGACAGGTTGGGATGGCGCGTGAGGAAGGCCGGCACAAGGGCCGTGATCCGATCGAGCCCGAAGGCTATGGGCACGGAGACGCGTAGAACGCCTTCGACCTGAGCGTCGCTGACCTGCCACTCGGCTTCCGCTGCCTCCACCGCGTCCAGCACGCGGCGGGCGACGTCAAGGAAACGCTCACCCTCAGCGGTCAACCGATGCCCGCGCGTGGTGCGGTGCATGAGTTTCGCGCCGAGCCGGGCCTCGAGCCGCTGGATCGTCTGACTGACGAAGGGCTGGCTGACGCCGAGGCTATGGGCCGCAGCGGTGAATCCGGCCGCCGAGACGACCGCCTGGAACACGCGCATTTCGAGAAGTCTGTCGTCCTTCATCGTCGTCCCTCTTCGTCATTTATCTCCAATCACGATAACAGTTATTGCGAGAGTTGTATTGATGCAGGGCCCTGCTCTCCCCCATTGTCCGCCGCCAAAGCGGCCTCGCCGCGCCACTGCCAGAGGGAGGACATGCCATGCTGGATCTCGGAAATCGCGTCTCGATCTATCAGCCCGAGCAGGAGGGCCTCATCTTCCCGGAACTGCCGGAATTCGACACGGTCGAGCAGGAGCGCCAGCACCGCAAGGAACGGCTTGTCGCCGCCTGTCGCGCGTTTGCGCAGGTCGGGTTCGACTATGGATTTGCGGGCCACCTCACGGTGCGCGACCCCGAACGCCCCGAGCTTTACTGGACGAACCCTATGTGCGTGCATTTCGACAAGGTGAAGGTGTCGAACCTGATCCTCGTCGACCATGCGGGCAACGTGATCGAAGGCGAGTATGCGGTGAATCGCGCCGGATTCGTCCTGCATGCAAACGTGCATGAGGAGCATCCCGATATCATCGCGATGTGCCACGCGCACACGACCTATGGCACCGCATGGTGCGCCACGGGCCGCCCGATCGACCCGATCACGCAGGACGCCTGCGCCTTCTTCGAGGATCACGTGGTGATCGGCGAACAGGGCGGGCAGGTTGCCGTCGAGAACCACGCGGGCTCGGACGTGGCCAAGGCGTTCAAGGGCGTGAAAGCGGCGCTGCACCAGAATCACGGGCTTCTGACCGCGAGCCGCCACAGCATCGACTCGGCGGCCTTCTGGTTCATCGCGCTGGAGCGCTGCTGCCAGCAGCAGCTTGCCATCGCCGCCTCGGGGATCGAGCCGATCCGCATTCCGGCAGACCGCGCGCGCTACAGCCGAGAGCATGTGGGCAGCGAATATATCGGCTGGCTGCATTTCCAGACGATCTGGAACCAGCTGGTGATCGATCAGCCCGACATGTTCGAGTGAGACCGGCGGGGCGGCGCGCCTGACGGGCGCCGCCAACCCCTTCCCCCATCCCGGGGCGCCGTCAGAGCACGCTTTCGATGCGCTCGATATCGACGGGGTTGTTCAACTCCCAGAAGGCGCGCCCTCGTGCGTCGACCTCGACGCAAAGAATATCCTCGCCGTTTTCCAGAAAGCGCAGTTGTTCGAGCCCTTCCAGGGTTTCGAGCGGCCCCTGGTCCCATCCCATATAGCGGTCGAGCGCATCGGGCCGGTAAGCGTAGACACCGACATGGTGAAGGACAGGGGGCTCGGACATTTCGGGGTCGGGGAGGAAGGGTAGAAGTTCCTTCGAGAAGTAGAGCGCCGTGCCGTCATGGCGACAGACCGCCGTAGTCGCGCCGACGCGACCATTCCTGCGATCTTCGCGGAAGCGCCCGTAAGCCTCGGCATCGGTTTTCAGAACCGGGGTCGCGACACCCACGTCGCGCCGATCGGCAAGGGCGGCAATCAGATCTTCCATGAACCAGTGCGGGGTCAGCGGCGCATCGCCCTGCAGGTTCACGACGATGTCGGGTCTGAGATCGAGCCGCGCCATGGCATCCGCGCAGCGCTCTGTCCCGTTCCGGCAGGTTTCGGAGGTCATGACCACCTCGCCGCCGAAATCGCGCACGTGATCGGCGATCCGATCGTCATCCGTGGCGACGAGAACGCGGTCGACGCCTGAGACGCTCATCCCCGTTTCCCAGGTGCGGCGGATCAGGGTTTTCTCGCCATCGGCGCCCTTCAGGATCGCGAGCGGTTTGCCCGGATAGCGGGTAGACGCGTAGCGCGCTGGGATCAGGATCACGACGCTCATACGACAACCCCGGCGCGCAGACAGTCGTGGATATGGAGGAAACCGGCGAAGCGGCCATCTTCCTCGCGCACGACGCAGCTTGTGATACCCTTGCCGGTTTTCGTCATGAACTTCACCGCGTCGGAGGCGCGCATATCTGGCGTGACGGCCGCCGGGTTCGGGGTGGCGATGTCGCCCGCGCGGGCGGAAAACAGGCGCTCGGCGTTTCGGCGCATGTCGCCATCGGTAATGATGCCCGTCACCTCTTCACCATCGCGCACGAGGGCGACGCCGAGGGCCTTTTCCGCCATGACCGCCACGGTTTCGGACATCGCCGCGTCGGGAGACACGAAGGGGAGTTCGGCACCCGTGTGCATCAGGTCCCGGACAGTCAGAAGCATGGCGCCAAGCTTGCCCCCGGGGTGATAGCGGCGGAAATCCTCTGCCGCCGTGCCGAGCAGATGAGTGACGCCAACCGCGAGCGCGTCGCCGATGGCGAGCGAAAGGGTTGTCGATGTTGTGGGGGCGAGGCCATTGGGACAGACCTCTGCCACCTTGCCGTAGGCGATGGTGACGCGGGCCGCGCGGCTGAGCGTCGAGCTTTCCGACCCAGTCAGCGCGATGATCGGGTTGCCGTATTCCGATGCGAAGTGAAGAAGATCCGAAAGTTCGGTGGTTTCGCCCGAGTTCGAGAGGATGAGCAGCACGCTGTCGCGGGCGACGAGGCCCAGATCGCCGTGCGAGGCCTCGGCAGGGTGCAGGAAGATCGCGGCCTTGCCGATTGACCGGAAGGTGGAGGCGAGCTTGCCCGCGATATGTCCCGATTTGCCGATGCCCGCCACGATAAGCGGCCCGGTGGACGCATGGATCAGTCGCACGGCCTCGGCCAAGGTCGCACCACCACGGCCCGCATAGGCGGAGATGGCGGCGGCCTCGTCCTTCAGGGCCGTGACGCAGGCATCGGCAAGTTCGGTGTCATTCATGGATCGCTCTTTACGCCGCGTTTTCGGGCAAGGCCAGAGCGCTCAGCCTACCGCCGGGGCCCCGACGCGCTTGCGGCAAGGGCCGACGAGGGCGGTTATTGCGAGGATCGCACCGGAGACAGCGGCGATCATGCCGGCCGCGCTGACCGCATCGGATCCGCCGAGCCAAAGCGGCCCGTAGCCGGCGAGGACGTAGCCCAGAATCGCGGAAAGGGCGGCGAAGAGAACGGACCACGCGACCTGGTGGCCAAGCCGGTTCGTGACGAGCCGGGCGGCGGCGGGCGGACAGATGAACATGGCGATCACGATGATCGATCCAACCGCGTCAAAGGCCGCAACGGCGGCTATCGCGGAGGCGATCACGAGGCCAATGCCGAGGGCGTTCGTGCGCAGCCCGAGAGTTGCCGCGAACCCTTCGTCGAAGGTGGCGATCGCGAGGGGGCGCCAGAAAACGAAGAGGAACACGGCCATGGCGAGCGCCGCGGCGGCGACGCGAAAGAGTTCGGGCGGGAGCGCCGCAAGGGCCGAGGGATCAACCAGCGAGCCCCAGCCCGTCGCATCCAGCCAGATGAGCGATTCGAGATTGCCGTAAAGCGCATGTTCGACATCGAGGTGGACCGAGGAGGTATCGCTTTGCTCGATCAGGAGGACACCCGCGGCAAACATCGCAGTAAAGACAACGCCCATGGCTGCGCCCGGCTCGATCCGGCCGACGCGGCGGATCGCCTCGATCAGGACAACCGAGACGATCGCCGCCCCGGCCGCCCCCGCCATCATGGTGCCTGACGTGACGCTGCCCGTCAGAAGGAAGGCCACGACGATGCCTGGCAAGACAACGTGGCTGATCGCATCGCCGATCAGCGCCTGTCGGCGAAGCAACAGAAAATTGCCCGGCAAGGCGCAAGCGATGGCCGCGAGGATGCCGATCAGGAGAGGTGTGAGCGACAGGGGAACGAATTCGGCACCGCTCATGTCGCGGCCTCCTTGGGACCGCCGAGGAGCGTATCGACCTCGGCGATCTGATCGGCGGTCAGCACCGTTTCGATCTCGCGCAGCCCGTCGTAGAGGGCCGCCGTGCCCGCGAAGGCATCGTGCCGGCGGACGACGCCCCAGCGCGCCTCGTCCCGGAGCGCCTTCGCCGCGCGCGCGCGACCCGCGTCGGTGGCAACGCCGTCGGCATGGGCGAGGCCCGCCCGCGTCAAGAGCCTGAGTGTCAGCGGTTCGTAGACCGGCTGGCCTTGGGCGATTGCGAGAAGGCCCTGGCGCAGGTGCACCCTGCGTTGGAAGGCGAGGTAGCGGACGAGCGAGGACAGGACGCCCCGCCCCGGTGCGCAAAGCATCGACAGGATGAAGATCGCGAAGGCCGTAAGCACGATGATCGGGCCCGTGGGAAGATCGGGGGCAGTGGCCGAGATTGCCGTGCCGACCCAGCCCGACAGCCCGCCGATCGCGCCCGAGATGAGGGCGACGGTGCCTGCCCTGTCGCTCCAGAACCGGGCGGTGACAGGCGGGATGATCAAAAGGGCGATGATCAGGATCAGTCCAACGATCTTCAGCCCCACGACGGTGACGGCAAGGACGAGCCCCATGATCGCAAGGTCGATGCGGGTGGTGTTCATCCCGGCGCCTGCGGCGAATTCGGGATCGAAGGCCACGATCGTCATCGGCCGGCGAAGAAGGAGGACAAGCGCAAGGACCGCCGCGCCGCCCAAGGCGATGAGCACCGCTTCGCCGAAGAGCATGCCCGCGGTGGAGCCGAGGAGGAAACCCTCAAGCCCGGCCTGTCGGCCGCTCGACATCGTCTGGATGACCGTCAGAAGAACGACGCCCGCGCCGAAGAATACCGACAGCACGGAGCCGATAGCGGCATCCTCGCCGAGGCGCGTGTGCCGCGTGAGCCAAGAAACCGCGAGCAACCCCAGACCTGCGGAAACCGCCGAGCCCAGCAAAAGCCCGGCGAGGTTGCGTCCGTCGAGCCCGATCGTGACCATCAGAATGAAGGCGAGCCCGACGCCCGGAAGCGTCGCGTGGCTGATCGCGTCAGAGACAAGCGCGCGCTTTCTCAGAAACAGAAACGTGCCCGTCACACCGGCTGCGACGCCGAGGAGGGCGGCCCCTATCGTAACGAGCGTCGCGTTGTAGCCGAGCCCGAGGGTCAGCGCCTCGAAGAGCATGGGATCAACCCGCGCCCGCGACAGGCGCACCCGGCCCCGCCATGGCGAGACGGCCGCCATAGGTGGCGTGGAGCGCCTCTTCAGTGAAAACCGTGTCAACGGGACCTTCGGCTATCTTGCGGACGTTGATCATCAGAACACGGTCGAAATATTCAGGCACCGTCGACAGATCGTGATGGACGGCGACAACCGTGCGGCCTTCGGCACGAAGCGCCTTCAGCACCGAGATGATCGCTTTTTCGGTGGCCGCATCGACGCCCGCGAAGGGCTCGTCGAGGAGGTAGAGATCGGCATCCTGCGCCAATGCGCGGGCGAGGAAGACACGCTGCTGCTGGCCGCCCGAAAGCTGGCCGATCTGGCGGTCGGCGAAATCTGCCATTCCGACCCTTTCGAGGCACTCGGCCGCGCGAGCGCGATCGGCTTTACTCACCCGGCGCAGGAGGCCGAGTTCGCGGTAAAGCCCCATCAGGACGACATCGATCACGCGGGTCGGGAAATCCCAGTCCACACTTGCGCGCTGCGGGACGTAGGCGACGCGGCTGCGCGCGCGCGACAGGGGCCGCCCGAAGACCGAGACCTGCCCGGCAAGTGGGCGCACGATGCCGAGTGCCGCCTTCAGGAGTGTCGACTTGCCTGCGCCGTTCGGCCCGACAATCGCCGTCATGGAGCCCTTCGGAACGGTTACGTCCACCGAGAACACCGCCGGCGAGCGCCCGTAGGACACGGTCAGCCCGCGGATCCGGAGTGCTGGCGTTTCGCCCGTCTCATCGAGCGGCTGGCCTTCCTTCCTGACGAGTTCGAGTGTGGACATCCGCGCGATCCTCAGAAGCCCGCCGACAGGCGGCCATCCATGCCACGCTCGGCAACGACGCCGCCCAGCGCACCGGCGATAGTGGTCACGTTGTGATCGATCATGCCGATCCACGTGCCTTCGTAGGAGCCGTCGGCGCCCATGGCATCGGAATAGAGCTCTCCGCCCACCTTCACTGAATGGCCGCGCGATGCGGCCCCTTCGATCAGGGCACGTATGTTGCGGTCGGAAACAGAGCTTTCGACGAAAACGGCACCGATTTTGCGCTCGACGAGAAGATCGACAAGTTCGGCGATGCGGTTCAGTCCCGCCTCGCTTTCGGTGGAAATGCCCTGGATCCCCAGCACCTCGAACCCGTAGGCCTCGCCGAAATAGCGGAAAGCGTCATGGGCGGTCACGAGGACGCGGGAGGCCTCGGGCACGGTCGCGAGCGCGTCTTCCGAATATGTTCCAAGGCGCTGGAGTTCAGCAAGATGTGCCTCGGTATTGGCGGCGAAGGCCTCGCCATGCTCAGGCGCGATCCCGGTCAGGGCGTCGCGCACGGCGATGACGACATGGGTCCAGAGGTCGGGATCCATCCAGACATGGGGGTCGAAGCGTCCCTCGTAATCCTCGTGCGCCAGAAGATCGGCTTCAGGCACTGCCTCGCCCACCGCGATTACCGGGCGTTTTCCGTCGAGATCATGAAAGAAATCCTCCATCTGCGCTTCCAGATAGAGGCCATGCCAGAGCACGATGTCGGCACGCGTCATGGCGACGATATCGGTACGGGTCTGGCGGTAGGCATGTGGATCGACACCCGGCCCCATCAGAGCGCGCACATCGACAAGATCGCCACCCACGGCGCGGGCGGTGTCGGCGATCATGCCGGTCGTGGCGACGACGGAGATGCGTTCTTCCGCCCAGGCAGGGACGGACACCGTCGCGAGGGCTGCGACTGCGAAGGCAAGAACGTGGCGACGGACGAACCGCATCGGAGACTCCATTGAGGTTACCTGCAAATGAATATGCGATCCATTTGCAAAAAGTCAATGCAGTTGCGAATTATTTGCAAGAAAGCTCAGCGGCTGGCGGCCTGCATGATCCGGGCGGCACGGGCGAGGCGCGGATCGGCCGCGAGGTTTTGGGCCGCGACGGGAAGAGTGCGGCGCCAGTTCGGGTATTCGTCCACGGTTCCCGGAAGGTTGGGCTGATCGGCGACTTCAAGGATGTCCTCGAGCTGAAGCGCGACGAGCCGGGCGGAGGAGGCCGCGATGAAGCCGTGAAGCGCGTCGACCGTTGCCCCGCCCGTGCCGGAGAGGAGTTTTGCGACGTCGCGTGCACGCGACGAATGCGCCGTTTCCGCCGCATCAGGGGATAAGCCAGCGACCGCCACACGCGCGTCGATGTCGCGCCCGTCCTGCCAGCCCGACCAAGTGGGCAGATCGTGCGTCCCGAAGGAGGCGAGTGCCGCCTCGCGATAGGCCCCTGCCGCCGCACCTGGCATGAACTGCGCCACGTCGCAGCCGAGGATGCCGCTTTCGGCCAGATCATGCTGGAGCCCCTCGGGGATATTGCCGAGATCTTCGCCCACGATCACTGCCCCCACACGGTGTGCTTCAATGCGCAGGACAGCGAGCATCGCGTCTTTCGGCATGGTGACATAGGCACCCGGCGCCCCTGTATCAGGCACCCAGAAGGCGCGTTCGAAGCCGAGGATGTGATCGACCCGGAGCATCCCGGCATAGCGCAGTTGGGCGCGGAGCGTCGCGGCGAGGGGCGCGAAACCGCTGGCGATCAGGGCACGCGGGTTGAAGGGGGCCACGTTCCATGTCTGCCCATCCTTCGAAAAGGCATCGGGCGGGGCGCCGAGGGATACGCCCTTGGCGAAGCCTTCGGGGTCGGACCAAGTTTCCGCCCCATGCGGATGGGTGCCAACGGCGAGATCGAGGTAGAGCCCGTGGGCCATACCCGCCTCGCGGGCGGCCTGGGCCGCGGCACTCAACTGTTCATGTGCGAGGAACTGCAGCCATGCGTGGAAGCGGACGGCATCTTGGTGGGCCGCCGCGAATGCGCGCACGTCGGGGCTGTCGGGGCTGCGGAGCGCGGCGGGCCAAGACGACCAGTGAGGCCCGTGGTGTTGAGCCAGCGCCTGATAGGTGGCGAAACGGGTAAGCCGCGCGCCCTCGCTTGCGAGGAAGGCGTCGAATTCCGGTGTGGAGCCCGAGGCTTCGAACTGGCGGCGGGCGGCGCCAAGGCGGGCAGGAAGCGCGGTGGCGTAATCGATCAGCGCACCGCCGGCCCCGGTTGCTGCGTCGCCCGGAATTGCGAGATGAGCGACTGAAAGGCGGCGGCGGTGGGACGGCGAATAGGGGCTGAACTGTGCCGGATCGCTTGGGAACCCGGCGTGGACGGGATTGATGCCCAGAAAGCCTGCACCATGAGCGGCGAGTGCACGCGCCGCCTCAGCGAGATCGGCATAATCCGCGAGTCCGCCACCCGGCCCGCGCAGCCCATAGAGCGGGGCGGTGACACCCCAGCCGCGCTTGGGCAGTGGCAGGCGCGCCGGGGCGGTGAGGATCCAGCACCGCGCCCCGTCGGCCACGAGGCTGTGGCGGCCGACCGGAAGGGGCGGCAAAGGCCCCCTGCCCCGGGTTTCGGTCCCGTCCTCAAGCGTTAGCGTCCACGTGCCACCGGTGCCGATCGTGCGGGACGTCCCGGGCACGGCCACGACGTAGGGCGGCAGGATCTGAGCCTCAGCCAGAGATCGGGCCGCGTCGACGGACGCGCGTATCTCTGCAGGGCTGCCCGTCGCATGGCCCATGGCCGCAAGCACCGCGCGCAGTGTCTCTGGCGAGGCGGCACGCCGCTCGCTCATCTGGCCGGTGTAGCTGAGCTGTACCCCTGACAGGCGGGCCAGCGCGCTGAGATCGTCGCTCATGTATGTCCTAACCCGACGGGGCGTCTTGCCATTCCGTCGAGGTTTAGAGCGCAACGAGGACGAGGAAAAGCGCCGCGCCCCGACGAAACTACGGGCGCGCCGCGCTTACGTGATCTTTGGAGGTCGCCCCTTCCCGCTCAGCGCTGCGAGTCGAGGACGGATTTGTTGCGGCAGTAATCCGGCGCAGCCTCGGCCGTTCCTCCCGAAGCGTCGAGAAACGCCGCACAGTCTCCTGCATTCTGGCAACCGACGCAGGCAAAGACCCGCGAGCGGTAGCTTTCGGGCGACAGGCGGCCCGACATGATTTCCGTTTCCAGATCAACCCCGAGCGTGTCGGCCATACGGGTCATCAGGCGGATATGCTTGTCAAAATAGTGTGTCGAGAACATGGGCACGGCCCTTTGTCGCTTGCAAGGATGGGTCATCCTCGCACGGGGCCGCGCCATGATTCTTTGATCGGAGTCAAATACGGCCGATCAGAGCCCTGCCGCCGTTCGCTTTACCGTGGCGATGCGATCCGCGTTGGGCGGATGGGTGCCTAGGAAGCGGTCGCCCGGGTCGGGAATGCGGGCGAAGAACTGCGCGCCGCGCACCGGATCATAGCCCGCACGCGCCGCGATGATCGTGCCGAGGGCATCGGCCTGAAGCTCGAACTCTTTCGAGAACCTGCGGGAGTTGATCGTGCCGCCCGCGCGCTGCGCGGTTTCAAGCGCTGCCCCTTCGAGGCCGATCAAAGCCCCCACGACGGTGCCGAGGAGCGCGCCTTCGACCGCACGCTGCTGCGATTGCGGGATGTGACCGCGAATGTGGTGGGCCGCCTCGTGGCCAAGGACGAAGGCAAGTTCATCGGCATTGCGGGCATCGTTGATGAGCGCAACGGTAAAGCCGATTACGGGGCGACCTTGCCTATCCAGCGTTTGGAAGGCGTTGGGCGGCAGGCCGGGTCGGTCGTCGACCACGATGCGAAAATTGCAATTCGTATTGCGGGTACGTTCGCGGCAGACCTGCACCGCCACCGGCCCCACCCGTTCCACCACCGAGGTGAAAGCCGCGCTGGCGCGAGTGGCCGAAACAGGTGGCGGGCTTGACGGCGCCGTGCCCGGGGCCGGGCCTGTCGGAACCGGTGTCACCACGCAGGCCGAGAGGAAAAAGACGGAGACCAGGGCAATCAAGCGGCGCATGTATCGGAATCCTTGGATGTTCTGTTCAGACAATAGCGGGCGCGACAATTGGTTCCAACGCCCCTCGCTCGACCTCGGCGGGGCGCCGCCCTAGCTCACCCATCATGAGTGATCATCTGACCGTGATATACAATGGCAGCTGCCCGATCTGCTCTCGCGAGGTGGCGCTTTACCGGTCGCGCGCCGAAGAGCAAGGGGCTGATCTGAACTTTGTCGACCTCAGTGTCGAGAACCCCGCGCGCTATGGCCTGACGCGGGACGATGCGGCGCGGCGGCTTTACGTGGCGCGGGGACCGGTTCTGATATCGGGGATCGATGCCTTCGCGCTGATCTGGGGGCGGCTCGACGGCTATCGCTGGCTGGCGGGCGTGGCGCAGGCACCAGGGCTCAGACCCGTGATGCGGTTTACCTATGACCGGATCGCAGCACCTGCCCTTTATCGCTGGCACAGGTCGCGGCGCATGCGGCAGGCGGGGTGACCGGGCCTTGCCCGTGCCCCGACGGCAGGCTAGGCCCAAGGGCAAACCAGACCCCGGAGCAGCAGCGCATGTTCACTATCGAGCACGATTTCGACGCAACTGTCATTACGCTCGTCGACGACCCCGCCACGCATCGGCAGGAAGATGTCATCGTCAATGCCTTCGAGGATTGCGTGACGATTGAACAGTTCGAGCCTACGACGGACCGGTTGCAGCGCGTGACGCTTTCACCCGCACAACTGCGCGATCTTTCGGCAGCGCTGAACCTGCCCGAGGGCGTCTACCGTCTGCGTCCGAGGAAACCCAAGGATCCGTCAAAAGCCTAGCCGCGTTCTTGACGCCGGGCCGCGCGCGCCCGACATGGAACGAAAGATCGAAGTGAGACATCCATGCCCACACCGAACCCGGCCGCGCTGGAATTCCTGCAAACCCGCCGATCGCGCCCTGCGAAGACCCTGACAACCCCGGTTCCGGATCGCGCTGCCCTGATGCCGCTTCTGGAAGCCGCCGCGCGGACGCCGGATCACGGCAAGCTGGAGCCCTGGCGGTTCATCGTACTGGAGCGTCCTGCCCTTCTACGGCTCGCCGCCGCGACGGAAGCGCGGGGGGCCGATGCCGGGATCGAGCCGGAGCGGATCGCCAAGAGCGTGCTTCAGTTTTCCGATGCACATTTGGCGGTTGCCGTGATTTCATCGCCGAAACCGAGCGAGAAAATTCCTGAAATTGAACAGCTTCTGTCCTCCGGCGCCGTCTGCCTTGCACTACTGAATGCCGCGCTGGCGGCTGGTTGGGGGGCGAACTGGCTGACGGGCTGGATGGCCCATGATCCTGTGTTCCGACGCGAGGCGCTTGGCCTTTCGGAAGGCGAAACGGTTTCGGGCTTCATCCATATCGGGACGGAACGGGCCGCGCCACCCGAGCGGCCGCGGCCCGACCTGGGCGCCATCACGACATGGGTTACGGAATGATCTTTGCCTCCGTCTCGCGTGCGCTGTCGCAGTTGTCTGATCCCCGGTTTCGCCGCGTCCTGGCGCTTGGCGTCGGTCTGACCGTCGTGCTTCTGGTCGTGGTTTATGCCGTGTTTCTGTGGATTCTGAACTGGCTGTTGCCGGAAAGCGTTTCCCTTCCCTGGATCGGCGAGATCACCTGGATCAACGATCTTCTGTCAGGGGCATCTCTTCTTCTGATGCTGGTTCTGTCCGTCTTCCTGATGGTGCCTGTGGCCTCGGCCTTCACCTCGCTTTTCCTCGACGATGTGGCCGACGCGGTGGAAGCGGCGTATTATCCCGACCTGACGCCAGCCCCCAGGATTGGCTTTCTTCAAGGGCTGAAAGACAGCCTCGGCTTCATGGGGGTGATCGTTGCGGTGAACCTCGCAGCACTGATCCTCTACCTGATCTTCGCCCCCATGGCGCCGCTGATCTTTATCGCCGTGAACGGATATCTTCTCGGGCGGGAATACTTTCAGCTGATCGCACTGCGCCGCCTCGGCCCGGAGGGCGCGCGGCGGGCGCGGAAGCGTAACGCGGGGACAATCTGGCTGGCGGGTGCACTTATGGCCGCGCCGCTGACGGTGCCGCTTCTAAACCTGCTGGTGCCGGTGGTCGGGGCAGCGACCTTTACCCACCTGTACCACCGGCTGGAGAGCGCATCCGGTCGAAGAAATCCAGATCCCGCACGCTGATCAGCCCGGAAAACAGCACAGCCGCGATCACGACCCAGATCAGGGCCGAGATCCACGAGGCGCGGATCACCGTCTTTCGAACATTGAAATTCGCCGGGGCGCCCGCATGGGTACCTGGCTCGATCTCGCCGCGATCGCCCTGAGTTTCAAGCCCCACAGGGATCAGGATGAACAGCACAAGAAACCAGATCACGGCATAAAGGACGAGGCCTGAGACGATACTCATACTTGTTCAAGCTCCACCAGAGTGCCGGTGAAATCCTTGGGATGGAGGAAGAGAACCGGCTTGCCATGGGCACCGATCTTTGGGTTGCCGTCACCCAGCACACGCGCGCCCGAAGTAAGGAGCCTGTCGCGGGCGGCGAGGATATCCTCGACCTCGTAACAGACGTGATGGATGCCACCCGAGGGGTTCTTGTCGAGAAAACCCTGTATGGGCGAGTTCTCGCCCAGTGGATAGAGAAGCTCGATCTTGGTGTTCGGCAGAGTGATGAAGACGACCGTCACGCCGTGGTCGGGCTCATCCTGCGGCTGGCCGACCTCGGCACCCAGCGTATCGCGATACTGCGCAGCCGCGGCTTCGAGATCAGGCACAGCGATTGCCACGTGATTAAGCCGTCCGATCATTGCGCAAACCTCCGTCTCTGAGCATCCCCGCGGGTTATGGGCGCGCGGGCCGGGATGGACAAGGGACAGCGCGCCGCAGTGCAGCGGCGGGTGGATTAACCGTTGGTTAGGCGAGAATCGGGCACGGTGTACAAAGGCGGCTATGGGGGCTTGATATGCCGGATCTCAACGAACCGTTCTTCTTTCGACAGAAACCGACGCCGGACCGACCTCTGCAGGGGCAGACCGTGCTGATTGTGGAGGACAGCCGCTATGCGTCGGAGGCGCTTCGGCTGCTTTGCCTGAAATCGGGCGCCCGGGTGCGCCGGGCCGACAGCCTGGCAAGCGCCACACGTCATCTGGCGAGCTACCGCCCAAGCGTGGCGATCGTCGATATGGGCCTGCCGGACGGCTCCGGCGCGGACCTTATCAGCGAGATCGCGGCGACCGATCCGCCGATCCCCGTCATACTCGCGATCTCCGGGGACGATACGGTGCAGGAGGAAGCATTGGCGGCGGGGGCGCAGGGCCTGCTCGTGAAACCCCTGTCAAAGCTGGCGAGCTTTCAGGAGGCAATTCTAAGCCGCCTGCCTCCCGACATGCGGCCCCCCGGGCCAAGGGCCGTATCCGAGACCGAGGTGGCACCCGATACGCTTGCCTTTCAGGATGACCTGACGCTGGTTGCGGAAGCGCTGGATCGGGGACCGGCGCAGGATGAACTCGTCTATCTGGCGCAGTTTCTCGGCAGTGTGGCGCGCACTTCTGGCGATGCCCGCCTCGATGCTGCGGCGGACGAGCTTGCACAGCTTGCGAGTATGAAGGATCCGCAGGGTGGCATTGGACGTGTTTCGGAGCTTGTGCGCGACAGCCTGGGTGTCAGGGCGGCGATCTGACCCGCCCGCGCCCTTCAGAGAGTGGGATCGCGGGCAGCCAGGATCGGTGCCGTTAGCTGCGAGAGGCTCTGCCGCTGGTGGCCGTCGGCATCGAAATTCTCCGGAGAGAGCCACGCCTCGAATGCCGCTTCGAGCGCTGGCCATTCCCCGTCGATCGCCGCGAACCAAGCGGTATCGCGGTTTCGGCCCTTGATCACGGCAGCCTGGCGGAAGACCCCCTCGAAACTGAAACCCAGCCGCTCCGCCGCGCGGCGGGAGCCGAAGTTCGACGCGTTGCACTTCCATTCGTAACGCCGGTAGCCCGCCCCAAAGGCCCAGCGCATCATCAGGTACATTGCCTCGGTGGCTGCGATAGTGCGCTGAAGGGGGGCGGCGAAGTTGATATGACCGACTTCGATTGAGCCCGCCTCTGGCGCGATGCGGAGATAGCTTGCGACACCTTGAGCCTGTCCGATCGACCGCGGGCGGATTGCGAAGAAGAGCGGATCCTCCGAGGCTGCAGCCCAGTCGAGCCAAGCACCATATTCCGCCTCGGTCGTGAATGGGCCGTAGGGCAGATACACCCAGATTCGGTCATCCTGGCGGTTGGCCTCGTGAAGCTGTGATAGGTGCGCGCGGGAGAGAGGTTCGAGCGTCACATGACGGCCTTCCAGCACAGTGCGGGTCGGGCGCGGCGGCGGCGTCCACCCCGGCACGGCCGCGTTCGGATCATGCATCATGCCAACCTCCCAAGACCGCAGGAACCCCGCCGCGCCTCGCGCGTTTCCCAAGCCCCTGTAAAAGGAGCGATACATGCCCTCGATCTACGATGCCATCAAATCCGACCACGACGAACACCGCAGCCTTCTGGAGAAGATTTCCGAAACGGAAGGCGACAGCACGGCGCGCCGGGATGCCTGGAAGACGTTTTACTACGAAGTGAAAAGCCACGCGGCGGCTGAAGAAGAGACCTTCTATTCGAAACTGATCTCGAAGACATGGGGCCAGGATGCGGCGCGTCACTCGGTGCACGAACATCAGCAGCTTGACGATCTGATGGAGGAGCTGAACGAGGCCGATATGGCATCGCCCGGCTGGCTTCAGAAGTTCAAGACGCTCCGCCACGAATACGAACACCACATGGATGAGGAGGAAGACGAGGTTTTCACCCGCGCGCAGGAAGTGATTGCTGCAGAGGAAATCGATGGGTTTGGAAAGCGCTTCCTCGACCGGAAGGCCGAGGAACGCAAGCTCGCGGACGAAAAGGTGGAGGACAGCCTAGAGGATTGAGCGGGCCCCGCACTATTCCTCCTTTGGCAGAACCCGGAGCCCGAGTTCCATCAGCTGCTCCGCCGTCGGTTCAGAGGGAGCGCCCATCATCAGGTCTTCCGCGCGCTGGTTCATGGGGAACATGATAACCTCGCGGATGTTCACTTCGTCCGCGAGGAGCATCACCATCCGGTCGATGCCAAGCGCGCAGCCGCCGTGGGGCGGCGCGCCGTATTTGAAGGCGTTGACCATGCCGCCGAAGCGCTTTTCGACCTCTTCGGGGCCGTAGCCCGCGAGCCCGAAAGCCTTGTACATCACATCGAGCTTGTGGTTCCGGATCGCCCCCGAGACGAGTTCGTACCCGTTGCAAGCAAGGTCATACTGGAAGCCAAGGACATCGAGCGGGTTGCCGTCGAGCGCGTCGAGCCCGCCCTGAGGCATCGAAAAAGGGTTGTGCGAGAAGTCGATCTTCCCCGTCTCCTCGTCGGCCTCGTACATGGGGAAATCGACGATCCAGGCGAACGCGAAGCGGTCTTTCTCGGTGAGGTTCAGGTCTTCGCCGATCACTGTGCGGGCGCGGCCGGCTACGGCTTCAAACGATGCCGGCTTACCGCCGAGGAAGAACGCGGCGTCGCCCACGTCCAGGCCAAGCTGCTGGCGGATCGCCTCGGTGCGCTCGGGGCCGATGTTCTTCGCAAGGGGGCCAGCGGCCTCCATCCCGTCATCGCCCTCGCGCCAGAAGATGTAGCCCATGCCGGGCAGACCCTCTTTCTGGGCGTAGGCGTTCATGCGATCGCAGAATTTGCGCGAGCCGCCGCCGGGGGCCGGGATCGCCCGGATTTCGGTGCCCTCCTGCTCGAGGAGCTTGGCGAAGATTGCAAAGCCCGAGCCGCGGAAATGCTCGGAAACCACCTGCATTTCGATCGGGTTGCGAAGGTCGGGCTTGTCGGTGCCGTATTTCAGCATCGCTTCGGCATAGGGAATGCGCGGCCAGACGTCATCGACCTTGCGGCCCCCACCGAAGGTTTCGAAGGCCCCTTTCAGCACCGGCTCCATCGCGGCGAAGACATCGTCCTGGGTGACGAAGCTCATTTCGACATCGAGCTGGTAGAAATCGGTGGGCGAGCGGTCGGCGCGCGGATCTTCGTCGCGGAAGCAGGGCGCGATCTGGAAATAGCGGTCGAAGCCGGCGACCATGATCAGCTGCTTGAACTGCTGCGGGGCCTGAGGGAGCGCGTAGAACTTGCCCGGGTGAAGGCGGGAGGGCACGAGGAAATCGCGCGCGCCCTCCGGGCTCGACGCCGTGATGACGGGCGTCTGAAATTCGGTGAAGCCGCTGTCCCACATGCGGTCGCGCAGGTCGCGGATCACTCGCGAACGGAGCATGATGTTCTCGTGCAGACCTTCGCGGCGGAGATCGAGGAAGCGGTACCGAAGGCGCGTCTCTTCGGGATAATCCTGATCGCCGAAGACCATCAGGGGCAGTTCCTCGGCCCGGCCCAGCACCTCGAGGTCGCGGATGAAGACCTCGACCTCACCAGTCGGGATCTTCGGATTCACCAGTTCGGGGTCGCGCGCCTTGACCGTGCCGTCGATACGGATGCACCACTCCGATCGCACCTTCTCGACCTCGGAGAATACAGGGCTGTCGGGGTCCGCCAATACCTGAGTCACGCCATAGTGATCGCGCAGGTCGATGAAGAGCACCCCGCCGTGATCGCGGACCCGGTGAACCCAGCCCGACAGGCGCACGGTGTCGCCCACGTGCGATGCGTTGAGGTCGGCGCAGGTGTGGCTGCGAAAAGCGTGCATTTTCTCATATCCCGGTGCGGCTGGACGATCGGCGCCGATACATACGCCTCAGACCGGGAAGTCAAGGGAGGGCACTACCCTGCGGTGTCCCGCCGACGACACGTCGCGGAGAAGGCGAAACCTTTACAGACGCGTGGTATTTTTGCCAGAATGTCGCAGTTCGCGCGTGATCCCGGCGAACGGAAGAGGAAGAAAACGCCAAATTCGATGCCGGGGGGCATCAATGGGGGTGAGACATGTGGATCGCAACGCTGCATAGCATGCTGTCGGCGCTATTCCGGCTCGGCACGCTGAACGTTAACTTTCCTGACGGATCGCATCGGACTTATGGGGATGGCACGGGAGCCCCTGTGACAGTCACCCTGCACGACACGGATATCGTACGCGGCCTGATCATGAACCCCGAGCTCGCCGCGGGCGAGGGGTACATGAACGAGACCCTGACCATCGAGAATGACGATCTTCGGAGTTTCATGGCGCTTGCCGTGCGGAACGTGTTCCACAGCGGCCCCGTCTGGTGGCAGCATCCGGCGGAATCCGTCCGTAAGGCCCTTCGCTGGTGGCGGCAGTTTAACCCGGCGAAGCGCGCGCGCTCGAACGTGGCGCACCATTACGATCTGTCCGCTGAACTTTACGGGCTGTTCCTCGACACCGACAAACAGTATTCCTGTGCCTATTTCGCCGATCCGGCCATGTCGCTTGAAGCAGCGCAGGTGGCGAAGAAGGCGCATATCGCCGGAAAGCTGATGCTTGAGCCGGGGATGCGGGTGCTCGACATCGGTTGCGGCTGGGGCGGAATGGGCCTCACACTCGCGCGCGAGTACGGCGCGAAGGTCGTGGGCGTTACGCTGAGCGAGGAACAGCATAAGATCGCAACGGCGCGAGCGAAGGCGGAAGGGCTCGACGACAAGGTTGATTTCCGCCTCATCGATTACCGTCATGTGAACGAAACCTTCGACAGGATCGTTTCAGTCGGAATGTTCGAACACGTGGGCGTGCCGCATTACCGGGAGTATTTCCGGCATGTTTCCGACAAGCTCGCCCCCGAAGGCGTGGCCCTTATTCACACCATCGGTCGCACTGCGCCGCCCGGCTTCACCAGCCCCTGGATCGAGAAGTACATCTTCCCCGGCGGCTATGTGCCGTCGCTATCGGAGATGATGGCCGCGGTGGAGCATGAAGGGCTTTACCAGACCGATATCGAGATCTGGCGGCTGCACTACGCGGAGACTCTGAAGCACTGGTACGAGCGGTTCGAGGCGAACGAGGCCAAGGCGCGGAAGATCTATGACGAACGGTTCTGCCGGATGTGGCGCTATTACCTGGTGGCCTGCGAAATGACATTCCGGCATGGGCGGCAAGCGGTATTCCAGGTGCAGCTGGCCCATCGGCAGGAGGCGGTGCCGTTGACGCGGGATTACCTTTATCCGGCCAGCGGCAGCGACACGGTGCGCCACGCCGCCGAGTAGGGTTTCGTGAAAGCGTCGGGTCGCGTTCGTAAAATCGCCGCATTCCTTCGGCAACACTCTTCGCTATCGAAGCAGTGAAACGGTCGCAAATGACCCGTCAGACCCTCGGACTCATGGCCCTTATCTGTGCCTGCGCGGCGTTTTCGGCGGTGCGGTTCTGGGGTGTGAACTCGCCCGATCTGCTGGCCACATGGATGGCGGGGGTGAGTTTCGCCCGAGGCGATCATTCCGCAGTGTATCCCCAGCTAGGCGAGGTCTTCACGATGCGGCCGCCCGAGGCGTGGATAACCGAGTTGCGCAGCGATGGGTATGACGGTGCGATCTTTCCATTTATCTACCCGCCGCTTTGGGCCTGGGTCACCGGGCATTTTTCACGCCTGGCGGAGTACGAGAATTTCGTACGGGTGGCGACGGTCGTGAACCCCGTCCTCCTCGGGCTCACGCTTTGGCTTGCCGCACGCCTGGCCGCAGGGCGGTTGGGTGCGATGGCCTTCGTTGCCATAGGCGTCGTTCTGTTTGCCTCCACGACAATCGTTCTTGGAGCGCTGGAACAGAACCAGCCGCAGATCCTTGTCGCGTTCCTTACCGTTCTGGCGATAGAGCGTACGAGATCCGGCGCTGCGGTTACCGGAGGAGTGGCGCTGGCAATTGCCGCGTCGCTGAAGCTTTATCCCGCGCTCTTCGCGCTTTTCTGGCTCGCGCGCGGCGAACGTCGTGCCGCGGCTTCGTTTGCCCTCGCCGGCGCGGGCCTCGGCCTTCTGTCGATCGCAGTTGCAGGCTGGCCGCTTCACGCGGAATTTCTTGCGCAGATTCGAACGATCTCGAACACCGTTCTCGTCACAGTATTCAGCCACTCGGCAGATCCGGTTCTGGGGCAGTTCGTCTTCCCCGCGAACCTCACCCCGGTCGAGAGCCTGGCGTCGGGTGCGCCGGGCGGCTGGCTTGTGATGGCGAAGCCGCCCGTCTGGGCCGCGCTCAACACGGCCGCGATTCTCGTGGCACTCGCCGGACTCGCCGCCCTTGCCCGCAGCCGTTTTGGCGCCGATCCCCTGTTCTGGCCGCTTGCGATTACGGTGATCGCACTTCTGAGCCCTTTAAGCTGGGGCTATCACTACATCGCGGCAATCGCTTTCGTACCCGCGCTTATCGACAGGCTCGGTTCGGGACCGGGACTCGTCACCTGCCTGGTGCTTCTTGCGCCCACGAGTGTGCCGTATGTTTTCTCCGATCTGCCTGTACTGGCGTTCGACGCCTATGCGGGGCTTCTCGGCACCCTTGCAATGGCACTTTATGCGGCGCTTCTGCTGGCTATGATCACCGGGCGCCTGCCAGTTCGCCGGGAGGCCCTTGCACCTGCGTAGCCCCCCGCTATAACCCACGGCGATTTGCCCGGGCCGCACCGGGCAAGGAAGCCGGGGACAGCCATGCCGAAACGCACAGACATCCGCTCGATCATGATCATCGGCGCGGGGCCAATTGTTATCGGACAGGCCTGCGAGTTCGACTATTCCGGAGCGCAGGCGTGCAAGGCGCTGAAGGAGGAGGGCTATCGCGTCATCCTCGTCAATTCGAACCCTGCAACGATCATGACCGACCCGGGGCTGGCGGACGCCACCTATATCGAACCGATCACGCCCGAGATCGTGGCGAAGATCATCGAGAAGGAGCGCCCCGACGCGCTGTTGCCGACGATGGGCGGGCAGACCGGGCTGAACACCTCGCTTGCGCTTGAAGAGATGGGGGTGCTGGAGAAGTTCGGCGTCGAGATGATCGGGGCTAAGCGCGATGCGATCGAGATGGCCGAAGACCGGAAGCTCTTTCGCGAGGCGATGGACCGGATCGGGCTTGAAAACCCGCGCGCGACGATCGTGGCGGCGCCGAAGGACGGCACGGGTCGGTACGACATCGCGAAGGGTCTGGAAGGTGCGATGGACGCGCTTGAAGATATCGGGCTGCCCGCGATCATCCGGCCTGCGTTCACACTTGGCGGCACCGGGGGCGGTGTGGCCTATAACCGCGACGATTACTTCGAGATCTGCCGCCGCGGGCTGGAAGCTTCGCCGGTGGCACAGATCCTGATCGACGAAAGTCTTCTTGGGTGGAAGGAATTCGAGATGGAGGTCGTCCGCGACCGGGCGGACAACGCAATCATCGTGTGCTCCATCGAGAACGTGGACCCGATGGGCGTGCATACGGGCGATTCGATCACCGTGGCCCCGGCGCTGACGCTGACCGACAAGGAATACCAGATCATGCGGAATGGCAGCATCGCCGTTCTGCGCGAGATCGGGGTGGAGACCGGCGGGTCTAACGTGCAATGGGCGATCAACCCCGCCGACGGTCGTATGGTGGTGATCGAGATGAACCCGCGTGTGTCGCGGTCCTCGGCGCTGGCCTCCAAAGCCACCGGCTTCCCGATTGCGAAGATCGCGGCGAAGCTGGCGGTGGGCTATACGCTCGACGAGCTTGACAACGATATCACCAAGGTCACGCCGGCCTCCTTTGAGCCGACAATCGACTATGTGGTGACGAAGATTCCGCGCTTTGCCTTCGAAAAGTTTCCCGGCGCGAAACCGGAACTGACCACAGCGATGAAGTCAGTCGGCGAGGCGATGGCGATTGGCCGGACGTTCCACGAATCGATGCAGAAAGCGCTGGCCTCGATGGAAACGGGGCTCACCGGGCTCGACGAGATCGATATACCGGGCGCGCCCGACGTGGCCTCTATCACACGTGCCCTTTCGGAGCGGACGCCGGATCGCCTGAGAATAATCGCGCAGGCAATGCGCCACGGGCTTTCGGATGACGACATTGCAGTCGCCACGCAGTTCGACCCGTGGTTCCTTGCCCGGATCCGCGAGATCATCGACGAGGAGGCCGGGGTTCGGAAGGACGGCCTTCCAATGACCGAGGACGGGCTGAGGCGCCTCAAGATGCTGGGCTTCACCGATGCCCGGCTTGCCACGCTCTGTGGCCGCGACGAGGGACAGGTGCGGCGGGCCCGTGAGAACCTGGGCGTGCGCGCGGTCTTCAAGCGGATCGACACCTGCGCCGCCGAGTTCGAGGCGCAGACGCCCTACATGTACTCGACCTACGAGACCCCCGTTATGGGCGACGTTGAATGCGAGGCGCGGCCGACGGACAAGAAGAAGATCGTCATACTCGGTGGCGGCCCGAACCGGATCGGCCAGGGCATCGAATTCGACTACTGCTGTTGCCACGCCTGTTTCGCGCTGACGGATGCCGGCTTTGAGACCATCATGGTCAACTGCAATCCCGAGACGGTGTCGACGGATTACGATACTTCGGACCGGCTGTATTTCGAACCGCTGACCTTCGAACACGTAATGGAGATCCTGCGGGTCGAACAGGAAGCGGGGACGCTGCACGGGGTGATCGTGCAATTCGGGGGGCAGACTCCCCTGAAGCTTGCCAATGCGCTGGAAGAAGCGGGCATTCCGATCCTCGGCACTTCGCCCGACGCGATCGACCTCGCCGAGGACCGCGAGCGGTTCCAGGCGCTCGTGAACCAGCTTGGCCTCAAGCAGCCCAAGAACGCGATTGCGTCGACCGATGCAGCGGCGATGGCCGCGGCAGAGGAAATCGGCTTTCCGCTGGTGATCCGCCCTTCATATGTGCTGGGCGGCCGCGCCATGGAGATCGTGCGCGATATGGCCTCACTGGAACGCTATATCCGTGAGGCGGTAGTGGTGTCCGGCGACAGCCCCGTGCTGCTTGACAGCTATCTGTCCGGGGCGACCGAAGTTGACGTGGATGCGCTGGCCGATGGCGAAGCTGTGCATGTGGCCGGGATCATGCAGCATATCGAGGAGGCCGGCGTGCATTCGGGCGACAGCGCCTGTTCGTTGCCGCCCTATTCGTTGAGCGCCGAGGTGATCGAGGAACTGAAGCGCCAGACCGAGGCGCTGGCACGGGCCCTGAACGTCGTCGGCCTGATGAACGTGCAGTTCGCGGTGAAGGATGGGGAAATCTATCTGATCGAAGTGAACCCGAGGGCATCGCGCACCGTGCCCTTCGTGGCGAAGGCGGTGAATTCGCCCATCGCCTCGATCGCCGCCCGTCTGATGGCCGGAGAGGGCCTGGCTGCGTTCGAGCTCGTCGATCCCGCAATCGACGGGTTCGCGGTGAAAGAGGCGGTTCTGCCCTTCGCGCGGTTCCCCGGCGTCGATACGCTTCTGGGCCCCGAGATGCGCTCCACCGGCGAGGTGATGGGCTCGGATGCCAGCTTCCACCGCGCATTTCTGAAGGCGCAGCTCGGAGCAGGAACGATCCTGCCGGAGGCGGGAACGGTGTTCTTTTCGATCAAGGATGACGACAAGACACCGCAGCTTGTGGAGACAGCCAAGACACTGTCGGAACTGGGCCTCAAGATCCTGGCGACGCGGGGGACGGCGCAGTTCCTGACCGAGAACGGCATCGCCTCGGATGTGGTAAACAAGGCTTATGAGGGCGGGCGCACCATCGTCGACGTGATGAAGGACGGTCTCGTGCACCTTGTCATGAACACCACTGAAGGCGCGCAGGCGGTGGAAGATTCGCGATCCATGCGGAACGTCGCGCTGATGGACAAGATCCCCTATTTCACCACGGCAGCGGCGGCCCATGCGGCTGCGCTGGCGATGAAGGCCTCGCGAGAAGGCGAGATTGGGGTGCGCAGCCTGCAGGAAATGGCAACGGGCTAAGCTGGGCCTAGCCCGTCGCCTCGGCCTCGAGCTTCATCTTGATATCGATGAGCACCTGCTGAAGGGCGAGGGTTTCGCTCAGCATCCGCTTGGCTTCGTTGACCGAGATCACGCCGTCCTCGATGGACTGATGATATTCCGCCATCAGAAGCGCGAAACGCTGGCTGAGAGCGATCACATGGTCGTTCATGTTGCGCTCCGGCTGGTTCGGGCGGGCCGGATCGTGTTCGACCCGTGCGCCTGAAAGTTCCGCCAACGCGCTCGTGACATGGGGGTAGCCGGCCGCCTCTTCCAGAACCGCGACAGTGTCGACAGGCATGAACCGGTCGGCATGTTCCGGGGCGTCAGAGAAATAGCGCCCAAGGGTGGCCTTCGACTTGCCAGTGGCTTCACAGGCGGCCGCGAAGCCCACCGTCTTCACCAGGATTTCGGTATGCCGCTTCAGGTAAAGGTTTGGTCCGGCCATGTATCGTCCCTGCCCGTTCGTCTCAAACTACGGGGAAACCTGCCCGCTTCTTCCCATTAAGCCCTTGGCAACGCTGTGTCAGTAATCATCAAGCGGGGCAATGCCCCGGTTTTTTTACGAGTGACCGGCAAACCCCTTGCCGGTGATCGTAGGGTCCGACTGCGCTTTCGGCGTGTGGGGACGGCGAAGCCGGGGACGGCAGAGGCGCAGCGGGCCTTGCAAGTTGCTCTTGGCCCTTGCCTGCGCTACGCGCATCGCCATGGCAAAGCTGTACTTTCACTACTCGACCATGAACGCGGGCAAGTCGACGCTTCTTCTGCAGGCGGCGCACAACTACCGCGAGATGGGAATGACGCCATACCTAATCACCGCTCAACTCGACGACCGGGCGGGTGCGGGGCAGATCGGATCGCGGATCGGGATCTCGCAGCCCGCGGCGACATTCGCGCCCGGGGAGGATCTCTACGGCAAGATCGCGCGGCGGCTGGAAGACGGCCCGGTGGCGTGTGTCTTCATTGACGAAGCGCAATTCCTTGAGAAGTCTCAGGTCTGGCAACTGGCGCAGGCGGTGGATGACCTGCATGTTCCGGTCATGTGTTACGGGCTTCGCGTCGATTTTCAGGGAGAACTGTTCCCCGGATCGGCAGCACTTCTGGCCTGGGCCGACGAGATGCGCGAGGCGCGCACGATCTGCACCTGCGGCAAGAAGGCCACCATGGTGATCCGGCAGGATGCGGATGGCCGGGCGATCCGGGAAGGCGCGCAGGTGCAGATCGGCGGAAACGAGACCTACCTGTCGCTCTGCCGGAAGCACTGGCGCGAGGCGGTGGGGGATAGGGAGGCCAGGACCTAAACCGGGTTCGGCAATTCCTTTCCCTCCGCCCAGGCGATCAGGTTATCGGCAGCCATCTGGCCCATGGAGATCCGGACCTCGAGTGCCGAGGTGCCAAGGTGGGGGAGGAGCGTGACGTTTTCCATCGCTTTCAGGGCCTCGGGAACGTGGGGTTCGTGTTCGTAGACATCGAGCCCCGCGCCGGCAATCCGACCGTCCTGAAGCGCGGCAATCAGCGCGGCCTCGTCGATCACGTCGCCTCGAGCAATGTTGACGAGGTAGCCTTCGGCCTTCATCGCGGCCAGCGCCGCGGCGTCGACCAAATGACGCGTACCTGCGCCGCCCGGCACGGCGATGGCGATGATATCGGAAGCCTCCATCAATTCGGACAGCCCCTCAACCTGCCGCGAAGGAACTCCGGGGTCCTCGACACGGGACCGGTTGTGGAACAGGATCTCCATCCCGAAGCCGAAATGGGCGCGGCGCGCGATGGCCTTGCCGATCCGGCCCATGCCGACGATGCCGAGGGTTTTTCCGGTGACGTGGAGGCCCAGAAGCTGGGTGGGATGCCAGCCGGGCCAGTTCCCCGCGCGCACCATACGCTCACCCTCCCCTGCCCGGCGGCAGGTCATGAGGATCAATGTCATCGCGATGTCCGCGGTGGCGTCAGTGACTGCGCCGGGGGTGTTCGTGACGCTTACCCCGTGATCGCGGGCCGCGGCGACGTCGATGTGATTGTAACCCACGCCGAAGTTCGCGAGGATTTTAGCTCGAAGGGGGCTCGCGGCGGCGAAGATTTCAGCCGTGAAACGATCGCCCAGCGTGGGCAGGATCGCGTCATGGCGTTCCAGCGCGCCGATCATCTCGGCATCGGTCATCGGCAGGGTTTCGGTGCGCACCTCTACCTCGAAGGCGTTGCGAAGATGCTCGATCACTGGCTCGGGCAGTGGACGGCCCACGAGAACGGAAGGCATCAATAGAGCCTCCCGCCAATGGGTACGTCCTTATCGGGCGTGATCAGCACGACTTCGCCATCGGCATCAGGGACACCGAGGACCAGCACCTCAGACATCACCGGCCCGATCTGGCGCGGCGGGAAGTTCACCACGGCAAGCACGCGTTTGCCCGGCAATTCCTCGGGCGAGTAGTGGCGGGTGATCTGGGCGGAGGACTTCCGTTCCCCGATCTCCGGCCCGAAATCGACCCAGAGTTTGATTGCAGGCTTGCGGGCTTCGGGAAACGGTTCGGCGCGGGAGATTTCCCCCACGCGGACATCGACCTTCATGAAGTCGTCGAAGCTGATGGTCATTGGGCGAGTTCCCGGCTGCGGTTGGCGGCGGCGGCGACGGCGTCTTTCAGGAGTTTCGGGAAGCCACGGTCTTCGTCCATAAGCACCGCGAGTGCGGCGGCGGTGGTGCCGCCCGGGCTGGTGACGTTCACACGAAGCGCCGCGGGGTCCTGTCCGGAGCCTTCGGCGAGAGCGCCCGCACCAGCGACCGTGGCGCTGGCGAGTTGGGCGGCGAGAGGTTCGGGGAGACCTTCCGCCACCCCGGCTGCGGTGAGCGTTTCGATCAGGTGAAAGACATAGGCGGGTCCGGACCCGGAGACAGCGGTGACCGCATCCATCTGTTCTTCGCCGTCCAGACGGACAACCGCGCCCACGGCAGAGAGAAGCGCCTCGGCCTGATCAAGGTGATCCGATGTCGCGTTGGCGTTGCCGATGATGGCGGTGATGCCCCGGCCCACGGCGGCAGGCGTGTTGGGCATGGCGCGGACGATCGGGGTGGTCGGACCGAACACCTCTTCGAACCGTGCGATCGGGGTGCCGGCGGCAATCGAGAGGACCAGGGTCTTGCCACCGCCGAGGGCCGCGACCTGAGGAAGGGCATCTCCCATCATCTGGGGCTTGATCGCGAGAAGGACGATGGCGGGGCTTTCGGGAAGGGTTGCGTTGATCTTAACGCCCTGTTCCTTCAGCCAGTCGGACGGGGCAGGGTCAATCACGTGGACCGATGAGGCCGGCAACCCGCCGTTCAGCCATCCTTCCAGCATTGCAGATCCCATCTTGCCGCAGCCAAGAAGCACGAGGCCCCGCGCGGCGATACTGTCGAAGTTCATGGTCCCTCCCCCAAAATCGCGTTCCGGACGTCCGCCCTGCCCTAAAGCATTTCCCGGCCGTGCGGAAATGCATTTCGCGGCCTACCGCCGTCTCGTCGACCTCGAGGGGTGTTACCTGCGCCGGCCATCCGAAGAGGGAACGCGTGAAACGACAGGACCCGCCGACGCAAGGCGCAGCGGGTCCGTCTTGGGTGAGACTTCGGTGTTATGCCCGACCGTAAGCCTCGGAGATGGCGACCTGCATCGCCTCGGCCGGGGGTTTGTCCCCCCATGCCACCAACTGAAATGCCGGGTAGAAGCGTTCGGCCGCCATTACCGCCGTCGCGATCATCGTGTCGATCTGCTCGGGGCTGGCCATATTGCCGCCTGCAAGAACAAGGCCGTAGCGATAGACCATAAGCCGCTGCGCTTCCCAATAGGTGAAGGACCCGGCCCAGCACATGTCGTTGGTGCGGTTGAGCGTCTCGTAGATCGCGCCCATGCGATCCGACGGAGGTTCCATTTCGAAGGTGCAGATCAGACGCAGGGTCTCGTCATAACCGGACCAGGCGAGCGTGATGGAGTAGGTTCGCCACTGGCCTTCCACCGCCATCGCTATCTGGTCATCGGCAACGCGGTCGAAATCCCATTCGTGATGCTCGGCGATGTGCTCGACGATATCGATAGGATGAATGTCTTCGGTCAGAAACTGCTCGGAAAGCGACATGCCTTAGGCCTCATCTGTTATTGCCCGGGGCCTGTGACCGGCCCACTAGGCTTTGGTGCCTGCTCTAGGGGCGGCGTGCAGTCGCCACATCCCTTACAAGATATGGTGGTGCACCGGGAGGGGCCTGTAAAGGGATAATTTCTGAAATCGTCTTCCCCGCCTGCCCGGCGGGGAACGATACGCTCAATTCAGGCGCAGGTGTTTCTTTTCGCGTTGAGTTTGTGAGGGGGGTCGCCCGCGGCCGCGCGTCTTACTTCTTCGCAGCGGCCTCCAACGCGTCGAGCCGGGCTTTCAGCGCCTCATTCTCTTCCCGGGCCTTCTGGGCCATGGCGCGAACTGCATCGAATTCCTCGCGCGTCACGAAATCGCGGTCGGCCAGCCAGCGGTCGACCCAGCCTTTCATCGCCGTCTCGGCCTCTTCCCGCGCACCCTGTGCCACGCCCATGGCGTTGGTCATAAGTTGCGAGACGTCTTCGAGGATCTTGTTCCGGCTTTGCATGGTCGCGCTCCTGTGATCGGCACCCCCTCTATATGGCCGCGATTTGCGCAGCCGCAAGGTTGACAATCGCCGCGGGTCTGCGCATCCGGCGGACATGGTGTTTGCGATCCCATTTCCCGAGATCGGGCCGGAGCTCTTCGCGTTTTCCATTGCCGGGTTCGAGTTTGCGATCCGGTGGTATGCGCTTGCCTATATCGCGGGCATCCTGATTGGCTGGCAGATCGTCAAATCACTGTCCAGCCGTCCCGCGCTCTGGCGAAACGAAACGTCCCCGATGAGCCGGGAGGCCGTCGAGGACCTGCTTACCTTCATCGTATTGGGCGTGATCCTAGGGGGGCGGATCGGGTTCGTCCTTTTCTATCAGCCCGCCTATTACCTCGCGAACCCCGTGGAGATCCTCTTCATCTGGCAGGGCGGCATGGCCTTCCACGGCGGGCTTCTTGGGGTTGCGCTAGCGCTTGTCTTGTTTGCACGCAAACATGGCGCGCCGCTCATGTCGGCAGCCGATGCTCTGGCCGTCGCCACGCCGCCGGGCCTTTTTCTTGGGCGCAGCGCGAATTTCATCAACGGTGAACTTTGGGGGCGTCCGACGGACCTGCCCTGGGGCGTGATTTTCCCCGGCCTCCGGGCGCAGGATTGCCCCGGGATCGAGGGGCTGTGTGCACGCCACCCATCACAGCTTTACGAGGCCGTGCTGGAGGGGCTGATCCTCGGTGCTCTGCTTCTCTGGCTCGCTTATCGGAAGGGCGCGCTGAAGTGGCCAGGGCAGCTTACCGGCGTTTTCCTCGCGGGCTATGGCACGGCGCGCTTCATAGTCGAGTTTTTCCGGCAGGCGGATGCCCAGTTCATCACGCCCGGCAATCCGTTCGGCCATGTCGTCCGGCTTGGCGAGGCCGGCGTTACCATGGGCCAGCTTCTGTCGCTTCCGATGCTGGCGCTTGGCCTTGTGCTGATCGCCCTGGCCCGGTGGGGGACATGGACGCGCTGAAGGGTCAGCTTGTGCGTCGCATCCGGTCCATCGGACCGATGCCTCTGTCTGAATACATGGCGGCCTGCCTCACTCATCCCGAGCACGGCTACTACACCGGCCGCGATCCGCTCGGGGCCCGCGGGGATTTCACCACGGCGCCCGAGATCAGCCAGATGTTCGGAGAACTTCTTGGGCTTTCACTTGCTCAGGCCTGGATCGAGGCCGGAGCGCCCGCCGCCGTCACGCTGGCAGAGGCTGGGCCCGGACGCGGAACATTGATGGCCGATATCCTGAGGGCGACGCGCGGCGTTCCCGGATTTCATGCTGCAGTTACGATCCTTCTGATCGAGGTTTCGCCGACGCTCAGGGCGGTACAGGCAAAGGCGCTTTCGGACTACGACGTTACCTGTGCCGAGGGGATTGAAGCCCTGCCCGAAAGGCCGCTTTACCTTGTGGCCAATGAGTATTTCGACGCTCTTCCGATCCGGCAGTTCCGGCGCGAGAAGACCGGTTGGTCGGAGCGGATGGTGGGCCTCGGGCCCCAAGGCGAACTTGCCTTCGGCTGGTCCCCCGCCGCCCCCGTGGGCCTGCTTGTCCCCCGCGAGGCCGACACCGAGCAGGGGGATATCGTGGAGGTCAATCTGCAGGGCGAGGCTGATGCAGAGCGGATCGGGCGGCATATCGCGGCCCATGGCGGCGCGGCGCTGATCGTCGACTATGGTGACGACCGATCGCTCGGAGATACGTTTCAGGCGGTGCGCGCGCACGGATTTGCCGATCCGCTTGACGCCCCCGGAGCGGCGGATCTGACGGCGCATGTGGATTTCGGGGCGCTGGCCCGGGCCGCCATGTCCGCAGGCGCCGCCGTCAGTGCGATTACGCCGCAAGGTGTCTTCCTTGAACGGCTTGGAATCACCGAGCGCGCCCGTGCGATCGCCCGCGGGCTGGGGGGCCCCGCGCTCGATGCGCATATTGCCGCCCACCGCCGCTTGACCCACCCTCAGGAAATGGGCCACCTCTTCAAGGCAATGTCGATTCATTCCACGACGGGCGCACCGCCGCCGGGCCTCGAGACATGACGATCGAAATGATCACTTCGCCTCTCCTGAAAGGGATCCGCCACGGGTTCTTCACTCGAAAGGGCGGGGCCTCTTCCGGCGTGTTCGATGGCCTGAACTGCGGCCCGGGTTCATCGGACCAGAAGGAAATGGTCGAGATCAACCGGGCGCGTGTGGCGCAGGCGATGGATGTCGGGCCAGACGCCCTTCTGACGGTGCACCAGGTGCATTCGCCGGATGTGATTGAGGTCGACGGGCCTGTCGGCACGCCCCGGCCAAAGGCCGACGCCCTGGTGACGGCAACGCCTGGCCTGGCGCTCGCCGTGCTCACCGCCGATTGTCAGCCCGTGCTCTTTGCCGATCCCGATGCCGGGGTCGTCGGGGCCGCACATGCGGGATGGAAGGGCGCGCTCGAAGGGGTACTCGAGGCGACGATCGATGCGATGGAGGGGCTCGGCGCGAAGCGTGGCCGGATCTGCGCGGTCATTGGGCCTGCGATCAGCCAGCGTGCCTACGAAGTCGGGCCGGAATTCATGGACCGATTTCTAGACACCGACCCCGCGACGGCGCGCTTCTTCGCCGGTGGCGACGGCGACCGCGTTCAATTCGACCTGCCAGCCTACGGGCTTGCACGGCTCAGAGCCGCTGGCATCGGTGAGGCAGAGTGGACGCGGCATTGCACCTATTCCGATCCCGCGCGGTTCTTTTCCTACCGGAGAAGCGTGCACCGCAAGGAAGCGGATTACGGACGGCTGATTTCAGTGATTCGTCTCTAGGATCGCCAATCCGGCGCCGTTCATGGCAAAACTGTGGCGAAACCCCTGGAAAAGCTTTGCTTTCCCCGGAGAGCGACAATCCGGCCACCGCACATATGATTGTTGCGAAGCAAGAGAAACCGCCTCTTTTTCAACACCTTGTTAACCTTACGGAGGCATAAACGGGGCGCAGCGTTGGAGTTATCGGAACCGGGACGAAAAACCACGTATCGCGCCTAACCGCTGCCGCATTGCCCCGTCACCTTGCAACTAGGCCGGGGGCAGGTCCGGCAGCAACGGGACGAATAGGCTGGAGCGAGCAGACATGCAGATGGAAATCAGATTGAAGAAGCGCTGGATCACCACGGTTCTGAAAGAGGCGGATGCAATGTCCACCCCGCTTCCGTGGCAGCGCCGCAGCCAGGCCAATTCGAGCAGTGACAAACGGTTGTCGGGACCGTTCAAGGCGGACGCAAAGCGCGCCTGAGTGAAAAATCACTCCCCCACACCTCGTGTTCACACTGAGGCGGCTCCCCAGCGGAGCCGCCTTTTTTGCGAACCGGCATAAGCGCGGTGTTCCATGAGCCGCCAAGCATAGCACCCTTGATGATTGTCATACGGGTTGGCCATCCGGAACGGCGCACCTCGGCGGCTCTCCACACCACAAACCATGCACCGATTGGCCGGTTTTGTGGCGATTCGGGCGGCAATCCGGCGCCGTCGTGATATCGTCACGGATGCCGAAACAAAGGAGGAAGTGACTGGCGCATTAACGGGCGGACGGTCACGAATATCCCGGATTGTTTGACAAACGGCCCTCGAACAGGGCATCGTCCCACACATCGAAGTGTAAGTAACCAGTCATTCTGCACGAACGTATCGGTGGGGGCCGATGCAGATGTGACCAGACCGCGAGGACTGATCGCATGAGTACGAGTTTCCCCACCCGGCTTCCGGCCTTGGCCGCTGGCGCCACCATTACCCGCAAGAACAAACCCTGGAGCGTCCGCTCCGCAGGCACGGCGCCCGTCCAGCCAACGCCCCGTACCATTCCCTTGACCCGTCGCTACGAAGTGATGTGGCTCGACGCTGATGGTCAGGTCGAGGATTTCATTCGAATTGCCCCGGCAATCCCGATCTTCGAGGATGCCTTCAGTGCCTTCGCTCATGGCGCGATCATCCCGACGACGGAAGGCCCCGTCGCTGTCGAGGATCTGGTTCCCGGTATGGCCGTCGAGACAGCCTCGGGCGAAGTTGCCGTCCTGCGCTGGGTCGGCGCGATTACGCTTGTTCCCGGCGCGCCGTCGGCACGCGAAGGCGGGCAGAAACTCTACCGTGTGACCGCCGATGCATTCGGCCTTGGCCGTCCGGCGACCGATGTTACCTTCGGCCCCGCTGCCCGGCTTCTCAACCGCGATCCGGCGGTGCGCAACGCGCTGGGCTGCGAGGCCGCGCTTGCCCCGGTTTCGACCTTCGTCGACGGCATCGGCGTTGCGGAACTGAACCCGGTCTCGCCTGTCCGCGTCTACCACCTTGCCTTCGATCGCCATCACGTCATCCGTGTGGGCGGCGTTGAAGTCGAAAGCTACCACCCCGGCCCCGATGCCCATTACTCCATGAGCCAGGAATTGCGCGCCGTCTTCCTCGGTCTCTTTCCCTACGTCGAAGTCATGCAGGATTTCGGCCGCGTGCTCTGGCCGCGGGTCGAGGCGCAGGACACCGGCGAGTTGGAAATCGTCTGACCGTCCGCCTCAGGCAGAGCGGGCGAGCCTCTCTTCCAAGACATCAAACGGCACGCCCGGCGCGTCCTTCGCGCCGCGGATGACCAGCGAGGTCTTGACGCTCGCCACGTTCTCGGCGGCTGTCAGTTCCTCGGTCAGGAAGGTTTGGAACGTTGACAGATCGGGCGCCACGCATTTCAGGATGAAATCCACCTCGCCGTTCAGCATGTGGCATTCCCGGACGAGCGGCCAGGCGCGGCAGCGATTTTCGAATCGCGAAAGATCGGCCTCGGCCTGGCTGGTGAGGCCGACCATGGCAAAGACCTGGACTTCAAACCCCAGCGCGCGGATGTTCACCCGCGCGTGGTAGCCCGAGATATAGCCGTCCTCCTCGAGCGCACGTACCCTGCGCAGGCAGGGCGGCGCAGAGATTCCGACGCGGCGGGCCAGCTCGACATTCGTCATCCGGCCATCTTCCTGGAGCTCGGCCAAGATTTTTCTGTCGATCTCATCAAGCTTATGCGTCGCCATGTTTCCTCCCACCCGAATTTTCTGAAACTTAGGCTGAGAGCCGCCGATACGCAATAATATTTCAGAATAGCGCAATATCGTTATGCAACCCACCTTACCGCCCGAACGGACACTGCCACCCTTTTCGTTCCGTTATCTCCTGTCTATATCGAATGCCTGAGCTTTGGCGGAGGCGAACATGGGCGACACACGGCACACGAAGGTACTGATCATTGGTTCGGGGCCGGCCGGATATACCGCCGGGGTCTATGCCAGCCGCGCGATGCTGGAGCCGCTTCTGATCCAGGGCATCCAGCCCGGCGGTCAGCTTACCATCACGACCGAAGTGGAGAACTGGCCCGGCGACACCGAGGTTCAGGGCCCCGACCTAATGGTCCGGATGGAAGCGCATGCGCGTGCCGTCGGCACCGAAATCGTAGCGGATCACATCCAGTCGCTCGATCTTTCGAAGCGCCCCTTCACTGCAGAAGGCGATAGCGGCACGACATATACCGCCGACGCGGTGATCATCGCGACGGGCGCACAGGCGAAGTGGCTCGGTCTGCCGAGCGAGGAGCATTTCAAGGGCTTCGGCGTCTCTGCCTGCGCAACCTGCGACGGGTTCTTCTATCGCGGCCAGGAGGTCGCGGTGGTAGGCGGCGGCAACACCGCTGTCGAAGAAGCACTGTTCCTCACGAATTTCGCGTCGAAGGTGACACTGATCCACCGCCGGGATTCTCTTCGGGCCGAAAAAATTCTGCAGCATCGGCTGTTCAAGAACCCCAAGATCGAAGTCATCTGGGACCACGAGGTTGACGAGGTTCTGGGTGCGCAGGATCCGCGCGGTGTTGAGGGTCTGAGGCTGAAGCACGCGCAGACGGGCGAGCCCCGCGAGATCAAGGTCAGCGGATTCTTCGTGGCGATCGGCCATGCGCCGGCCTCTGAACTCGTGATCGACCAGCTTGAAACCCATCACGGGGGCTACGTGGTGACGAAACCCGACTCGACGGCCACCTCCATCCCCGGGGTGTTCGCCGCGGGGGACATCACCGATCACGTCTATCGCCAGGCGGTGACGAGCGCCGGCATGGGATGCATGGCCGCGCTCGAGGCGGAGCGGTTCCTGGCGGAGGCCCAGGGCGAGGATGTCAGCGCGCCACTCGGCTATGGGGCGGAGGTCGCAGGCGCCGCGGAATGACACGGCGTGCTCGGCTGATCGAGGCACTGGTGGCGGAAATCTGGGGGCGCACTGCAGTCGTGCATGGGGCGGGTGCGGAGTATCAGCACTTCTGGGAAAACGATCTCGAGGGGCCGCCGCTCCTTCTGGGGCGTCTGGGATACATGACCAGATCCCTTAGCGGGACAGGACACTCATTTGCCGAGGGCTGGCAGCCTGGCGACGCGCCACCGTTTTCCAAGTCACCTCCGCCCGCGACGGAGGACGCCTTGCTGGACGCGCTTGTCTTCATAGATCGGTGGCGTGGAGACGCAGACAGCAAGGTGTTTCAGTTGTTTTACGGGAGGGCGCTTCAGCCTGTTGGGCCGGATGTGCCGATGCCTCCCCCACGGGTTGCCGGTGCTCCGGCAAACGATGCGAAGGCGCTGGCGTTCCGCCGATGGGTCGCCGGACGGATCAAGACGCTGATCACATAGCGGGCGAGCCCAGTCGTTATTGCAAGGCGGCTATACTCGGAAAGCAGGCGAGTACCAGTTGAAACCGGGCCTCGTTTAGAGGTAGGTGGCGCCCACGTTCGCAACACGCAAGGCCGTTTCTCATGCAGCTTCCCAACCTTGTCCCGATCCCGGAACTCTATGTCTCTTACGAGAGTGCCCAGAAGCTGAAGGCCGAGGCCGGCGATCTGCCGTCCTGGGACCTGACGCCTCGCCAGATCTGTGACTTGGAACTGCTGATGAACGGCGGGTTCTACCCCTTGAAGGGCTTTCTGGGCCCCGAGGATTACGACAGCGTCGTAACCGACATGCGGCTTGCCGACGGCACACTCTGGCCGATGCCGATCACCCTCGACGTGAGCCAGGGCTTCGCGGATGGCCTTGAGGAAGGCCAGGATATCGCGCTCAGAGATCAGGAGGGCGTGATCCTGGCGATCATGTCGGTCACTGACAAGTGGACGCCGGACAAGGCGAAGGAGGCAAAGCACGTCTTCGGCGAAGACGACAGCGCGCATCCTGCGGTGAACTACCTCCACAACGTCGCGGGGCCAGTCTATCTTGGCGGCCCGATCACCGGGATCCAGCAACCCGTTCACTACGATTTCAAGGCCCGCCGCGACACGCCGAACGAACTTCGGGCCTATTTCCGGAAGCTGGGCTGGCGGCGAATTGTTGCGTTCCAGACGCGCAACCCGCTTCACCGTGCCCACCAGGAACTGACATTCCGGGCGGCGAAGGAAGCGCAGGCGAACCTTCTGATCCACCCGGTCGTGGGTATGACGAAGCCGGGGGACGTGGATCACTTCACCCGCGTCCGCTGTTACGAGGCTGTGCTCGACAAGTACCCCGCCGCGACGACGACGATCAGCCTTCTGAACCTGGCGATGCGGATGGCGGGACCGCGCGAGGCGGTCTGGCACGGGATCATTCGCCGCAATCACGGTTGTACGCACATGATCGTCGGACGCGACCATGCAGGCCCCGGCAAGAATTCGAAGGGCGAGGATTTTTACGATCCATACGCTGCGCAGGAACTCTTCAAGGAGCACCAGTCCGAAATTGGGATCGAAATGGTGGACTTCAAGCACATGGTCTACGTGCAGGAGAAGGCGCAATACTACCCCCGAGACGAGGTGCCGGCGGATGCCACGATCCTCGACATCTCCGGCACAGAATTGCGCCGCCGTCTGCGCGAAGGGCTCGAGATCCCGGAATGGTTCTCCTTCGGCGAAGTCGTGGCGGAACTGCGCCGCCGGTACCCGCCCCGTTCGCAACAGGGCTTCACTGTCTTCTTCACCGGGCTGTCCGGATCCGGCAAATCGACGGTCGCGAACGCGCTTCTGGTGAAGCTGATGGAGATGGGTGGGCGGCCCGTGACGCTTCTTGACGGCGATATCGTGCGGAAGAACCTGTCATCTGAACTTGGGTTCTCGAAAGAGCACCGCGATCTCAACATCCGGCGGATCGGATATGTCGCCTCGGAGATCACCAAGAACGGCGGGATTGCGATCTGCGCGCCCATTGCGCCCTATGCGACGACCCGGCGGGCCGTGCGCGAGGATATCGAGCAATACGGCGCCTTCGTGGAGGTGCATGTGGCGACCTCGCTCGAAGAGTGCGAGCGGCGTGACCGCAAGGGACTTTACCGGCTCGCCCGCGAGGGCAAGATCAAGGAGTTTACCGGCATCTCGGATCCCTATGACACGCCTGAGGCGCCGGAGCTTCGGCTCGATACGGAAAACGTCGAGGTGGATCACTGTGCGCATCAGGTTCTCCTTAAGTTGGAACAGATGGGCCTCGTAGCCGCCTGAACGGTCTAACCCCCTCACGATACTGAGAGAATCCTGACGAAACGCACACGGCGCCTCGCGGCGCCGTGTGCTCTGTTTCAGGATCCGGCACCTGCACAGCGCACTGTGCGCACACGCACCCATCTCGCGCAAATCTCACGTGTCCGTGCGTTGAAGAGAGGCCGCAACTCCCCCAGCTTTATCCCATCGGAGGCGCAATCCTCCCACCCAAATCCACTCCGGCGGGGCCGCCTCAGGCCCCCGAGACCAGAAAGGAACCAGACCCATGAAGACCCTCGTTCTTGCCACCGCAACCGCCATGGCCCTCTCCGCCCCCGCGTTCGCCGACACCTATGACGGCGCAGGCTCGCTCAACGAATTCGTCGCGCGCCACTTCGCCCAGGATCACGAGCCCGGAGACGGCCCCCGCTTCTTCCGCCAGAAGGTCGGCCAGACGACCGTGACGATGTCGACCTCGAACCGCGATCTCAACCACGTCGTCCGGTCGCATTTCGCCCAGGATCACGAACCCGGCGACGGCGCCCGCTACAAGCCGGGATCCGACCAGTCGAGCACAGTTCTGTCGACCAAGAACAATGACCTCGCGCGCTTCGTCTTCAACCACCTGAAAAACGAAGGCGAGCGCGGCGACAACTAAGCTGCCGCCTGTTCAGGACGCTCCCTCCCGCCTCCACCACTCGAAAGGCCCTCCTACACGGAGGGCCTTTTTTTTCAGCCCTAAGAGAGATGGGCGCGGACTTCGTCGGTCAGTCCCCGGATCTCCGCCGTCCAGGCGCCCTTGCCGCGCTCCAGAACCCCACGGCCGTGGCCCAGCGTCTCGGCATAGGCGACGCGGTTTCCGATCACCGTTTCCGCCTGGATGGCGTCGAGCGCGGCGATCGCCTCTGTCACATCGGCCAACACGCGTGTGCCGGCCTTTGCGCGGTTGAGGACAACCATCGCCGTCCGCCGTTCCCGTCGCGCCAGATCAAGAACGCTTTCCGTGGCCCAGACATCAACCTGGCTTGCAGCCACCGGTACGATCACCAGATCGCTTTCGCGCAGTGCGGGGCGCAGGTCGGCATCCACCTTGGGCGGCGTATCGACGAGAACGAAATCGTGGAGTTTCTTCAGCTTCTCGCATTCGTAGGACACGCCCCAGGCAGAAGCGGTGGAAAACTCCATATCCTCGATCCCGGCCTCGCGCCGCGCCATGAACCATCTTCCGAGAGAGCCCTGCGGATCGGTATCGAGAAGCGCGACGGACGCACCGTCGCGGGTGAGCGCCACTGCAAGATTAGCCGCGAGCGTCGTTTTGCCCGACCCGCCCTTCTGTTGTGCGACCGTGATGACCTGGCCCATATCCGTTTCCCCCGGGAAATGCTGCGGTGCAGCAATACACGTCCGCAGGTGAAATGCAATGCGGCCTTATGCGCCGGACCAGTCGACGCCAATCGCTTCTTCGATCATCAATCGGCCCTCGGGCAGCGTGTTCAGAAGAGACCGAGCAACGGCCTCTTCGCCGTCGAGCCAGCGGCCGATATCTGCGGGATCCAGCAGCACACCCATCCGATCGTGGATCGCCTCCACATCGGCGTTAGGCGGGCATGTCACCGTCGCGACCTGCCACATCTCGCGCCCGTCAGGCGCGCGCCAGAGATCGGAAATCGCCGCAAACCAGAGGGGAGCGCCGTTCTTCGCGCGGATCGACCACGCGGTCTTGCGCCGCGCCTTGCCTGTCCACTCGTACCAGCCATCGGCGGGAACAACGCAGCGGCCGACATCCGCAAATGCGCTCTTGTCGAAGACGGTTTCGGATCGCGCGTTGACGATCGTTTCCATCACCGGACGACCCCGCGCATTGGTGCGGCCGACGGGAAGCATGCCCCAGCGCATCCGGCGCAAGGTCGGCCCCGCGGCGATAGCCCATATCTCCTGACCCGGCTGGATGTTCCGGCGGGGCTGATCTTCGTTCTCCGGCGCTGGTATTCCGAGGATCCCGGCAATCTCCGCAACTGGGCGGGTAAGAAATATCCGTCCCGGCATCACACCGCAGCCACCACCTCGATCTCGACCTTGAATTCCTCTCGCGTGAAGCCCGCAACAATCAGAAGCGTCGAGGCCGGAAGACGGGAAATCCCGGACAGCCAGCGATCGCGCGCCGCCATGTAGCCCACCATATGCGCCCGGTCGGTGACGAACGCGTTGATGCGGACGACATCCGCCCTCCCTGCCCCGCCCGCGGCGAGGATCGCATCGATATTGGCAAAGCAGATGTCGGCCTGCGCTTCGGGATGCTCCGGCACCGTACCGTCGGCCGCGACGCCCAGCTGTCCGCTCGTGAAGACCAACCGCCGTCCGGCTGGCACAGCGACCCCATGGGCGTAACGGGCAAAGGGCGGTGCGATGTCTTCCGGCGTCAGCTCTTCCATTCAGTAACCTCTCCATCTCCACATTCTGCCACGCCCCTATTCCTGCGCGTGTGTCGCGCGGTTTGACAAGAGAGTATGCTTCGGTGCCGGCGCCGACTAAATTTTTGGCAATCCTGGGCGATCCGACTAAAACTTGATCGAAAGAAACGGAATCGCGCGCGCCGTGAGCCAACCTCGCTTTTCATTGCCGGGGCTGGATCACAGGTCAAACGTGACACCAACATCGGAGGATCTCATGTCTGCAAAACCCCTCGTTTGTGGCCTTGCGGCCGTGACGCTGAGCGCCGGCGCTGCCATGGCGCAGGACACAGTCGTTTTCGGGACGAACTGGCTCGCCCAGGCCGAACATGGCGGCTTCTACCAATCCGTCGCTGACGGTACGTATCTCGAGGAGTGCGGCTACCAGGTCGAAATTCTGCCGGGCGGTCCGCAGGTGAACAACCGCGCGCTCATGCTGGCGGGGCGGATGGATTTTCACATGGGCGGCGATCTGTTGCAGGCCTTCAATGCTGCGAAGGAAGGCATTCCGGTGGTGAACATCGCGGCGATCTTCCAGAAGCATCCGCAGGTCATTGTGACACATCCGGGCGAGGCCGAAAGCTGGGAGGATCTGAAGGATCTTACGCTCCTGATCGGAGACAACGGCTTTCAGTCCTATTATCAGTGGATGATCGCGGCGCACGGCTTCACCGCCGAACAACGTGAGCCCTACACATTCAACCCAGCACCCTTCCTTGCCGACAAGCGCGTGGGCATGCAGGGATACCTCTCCTCCGAGCCCTATCTTGTTCAGAAGGAGGGCGGGTTCGAACCCGGCGTCTTCCTGATTGCGGATGCGGGATATTCTTCCTACGCCACAACGATCGAGACCATGGCGGATACCATTGCTGAAGATCCCGCGAAGGTTCAGTGCTTCGTCGATGCGTCCGTAAAGGGCTGGTACAACTACCTTTACGGCGACAACGCGGCAGCAAACGAGCTGATCAAACAGGCCAATCCCGAGATGACCGATGACAAGATCGCCTACGCCATCGAGAAGATGAAAGCGTGGGGCATCGTGGATTCCGGGGATACCGAAACAATGGGGATCGGCGTGATCACCGACGCCAAGGTTGAGGACTTCTACAACAAAATGGTCGAGGCCGGTGTGGTCGAGGCAGGGTTGGATTACTCCGCGACCTACACGACCGAATTCGTCGGCAAAGGTGTCGGGCTGGACCTCAAGAACTGACGCATCGGGCGGGCGCTGTCCCGGCGCCCGCCCGTATCACGACCACGGGAGATACCGATGGCCCCGACGCCGCCGCCGGTAGGGGAACGCCCCCTGCTACTTGACATGCTCCACGTCGAAAAGACGTTCGGGCGGGATATCGTCGCGCTGCGGGATATGAACCTTGCGGTCAACGAGGGCGATTTCATCTCGCTTCTCGGGCCGTCGGGCTGCGGGAAATCGACGGCACTCAGGTTGATTTCCGATCTGATGCATCCGACTTCGGGGCGCATTCAATGGGTCGGCGGACATGGGCGCGACGACCTGGGCATCGTGTTCCAGGAACCGACCCTGATGCCCTGGGCGACTGTGGCGCAGAACGTGTGGCTGCCATTCCGCCTGCGCGGGCAGTCATACGCGTCGGTGCGCGACGAGATTCTGGAAGCCCTGAAGCTTGTGGGGCTCGAGAAGTTCCAGAATGCCTATCCCCGCGAGCTGTCGGGCGGGATGAAGATGCGGGTGTCGATCGCGAGGGCGATGGTGACGCGACCCAGGCTGATCCTGATGGACGAACCCTTTGCGGCTTTGGACGAGATCACGCGCTTCAAGCTCAACAACGATCTCCTGGAACTGAAGGCCAAGATCGGGTGCACAGTGATATTTGTGACCCATTCCGTTTTCGAAAGTGTCTTTCTGTCCGACCGGATCATCGTGATGGCTGCGCGGCCGGGCCGCGTGATCAGAGAGCTGGTGATCGACACGCCCTACCCAAGGTCCGAGGAGTTCCGCACCTCGGCGGAATACGCGGCATTCTGCCGGCAGGCGTCTGAGGCCCTTGGCGACGCGATCGGAGTGGCCGCATGAGCCTTGTAGAGAACGCCCCTATTACCGCCGTCACCGTGGACGAGGAGGAACTGGCCCGCGCCCGCCGCGCGAAGATCAACCGGATCGCAAAATGGACGCTGCCATCGCTCGTTCTCGTTATCTCGGTTCTGGCGTGGCATCTTTACGTAACGATTGGCGAGGTGCCGCACTACATCCTGCCGGGGCCGGTTCTCGTGTTCAGCACAGTGATCGAGGACTGGGGCCTGCTTTCCGAAGCCGCGCTGGTGACCGGCCGGCTGACGATCATGGCGCTTGCAATGGCGATCCTGGGCGGGGTGGGCCTCGCCGTGGCCTTTACCCAGTCGAAATGGGCGGAGATGAGCTTTTTCCCCTATGCCGTGATCCTGCAGGTGACGCCGGTGATCGCCATTGCACCGCTTCTGCAGATCTATGTGGAAAGTGCCTTCGTGGCCGCGCTTCTCTGCGCCTGGATCGTGGCCTTCTTTCCGATCCTGTCGAATACGACGATCGGGCTTAAATCGGCAGATCACAACCTCGAAGACCTGTTCACGATCTATGGCGCGTCGCGGTGGCAGCGGTTGAGATATCTTGCCGCGCCGTCTGCCCTGCCTTTTTTCCTCGGCGGGCTGAAGATCGCGGGCGGCCTGGCGCTTATCGGCGCGGTGGTGGCGGAATTCGTGATCGGGCGCGCAGGCACGGGGCTCGGCCTTGCCTCAACGCTTCTCGAGGCATCCTATCGTTTCAACTTCGGGCGGCTCTATGCTGCGCTGATACTGATTTCACTCATGGGGGTCGTGATCTTCGCGATCACCTCGATCATTAGTCACCTGTGCCTCAGATCCTGGCACGAGAGTGCGCTGAGCCGGGAACGCTGATGCCTCTTCCGGTGCTTCCAGAGGGTCCGGTGACGCTTCGGAACGCGTCCGTTCCAGGGTGTTTCGTGGGTGAGAGCGCCTCGATTGTCCGTCGGGATATCTCGATCGCGGACGGGACGATCAGCGATGGCGCGTTCACCGCAATCGATCTGAACGGCGCAATGATCTTCCCAGCCTTCGTCGACATGCACACACATCTCGACAAGGGGCATATATGGCCGCGTGCGGCAAACCCCGATGGCAGTTTCATGGGCGCGCTGACGACTGTTGGGGTCGATCGGGCGGCTAACTGGTTGTCGGAAGATGTGCGTGCGCGAATGACTTTCTCACTTAGATGCGCCTACGCGCATGGCACGCGGGCGATCCGCACGCATCTTGACAGCCTGCCGCCGCAGGGCGGGATTTCCTGGCCCGTCTTCGCCGAGGTGCGGGAGGAATGGGCGGGACGGATCGCGCTTCAGGGATCGAGCCTTGTCGGCTGCGACAGCTTTGAAAGCATCGCGCGGGACTATGCGGAGACGGCCGCACTGGTGGCAAACCATGGTGGCGTGCTGGGCATGGTCACCTATCCCGTTCCGGACGTGGCCCGGCGCATACGTGATTTCATCGACCTGTCCGACCGCTATGGTCTTGAGGCAGACTTCCACGTGGACGAAAGCCTCGATCCCGGTGCCGAGACCCTGCGCGCAATCGCCGAAGCGGTAATTGAAACCGGGTGGGACGCGCCGGTAACGGTCGGTCATTGCTGTTCTCTGTCGGTGCAGGACGAGGCACGGGCGCTCGACACGCTCGACCTGGTTGCCAAGGCCGGGATTCGGGTGGTCAGCCTGCCAATGTGCAACCTCTACCTGCAGGACAGACGCGCAGGGCGGACGCCGCGAAACAGAGGGATTACCTTGGTGCACGAAATGGCCGAGCGAGGGATCTCTGTGGCTTTCGCCTCGGACAACACGCGCGATCCGTTTTACGCTTATGGCGACATGGACATGATAGAAGTGATGCGCGAAGCCACGAGGATCGGTCACCTGGATCACTCGCGTGAGGACTGGCCCCGCGCATTCACCTCCACGCCTGCAGAGATCTGCGGCTTTGCAGCGCCCGACCTTTCCCCCGGCGCGCCGGCGGACCTGGTGGTCTGTGCCGCGCGGGACTGGACCGAGCTCTTCGCCCGCCCTCAGGCGGACCGCATCGTGATACGCTCCGGCCGGCCGATCGATCGTATGCTGCCCGATTACGCCGAACTCGACCATCTGATGAGGCCCTGACATGGAACCGAATGTTGCTGCTGCCAAAGAAGCGCTCTCGCACCTCGAGATCGAAACCTCGGACAGTGCGATTCGTGCGAATTCCCGGGATTTCTTCTGGTATTCGCCGGTTCTAAAGGACCGGCTGGATCACGTGACGGCAGATTTCGTGGTGCGCCCCAAGAGCGAGGCGGAGGTCATCGAAATCCTCAAGACCTGCTATGCCCATGATTGCCCGGTGACGACGCGAGGGGCGGGAACGGGAAACTACGGACAGGCAATGCCGCTTGCCGGTGGATGTGTCATGCACCTTCGTCACCTGGACAAGGTGAAGGAAATACACGCCGGCCGCGTGATCACCGAACCGGGAGTGCTACTGAAAGATCTCGACGCCGCCTGCAAGGAACATTCGGGGCAGGAGATACGCATGTTCTCCTCCACCTGGGCCACGGCAACGATCGGCGGCTTCATCGCCGGAGGCTCCGGCGGGGTGGGATCATGCACCTGGGGCAGCCTTCGCGACCTCGGCAATATCATCCGACTTCGGGTTGTGACGATGGAGGAAGAACCGCGGGTGCTGGAATTCAGGGGCGAGGAGCTGGCGCGCGTCAGCCACGCCTACGGCACCAATGGGATCATCACAGAAATCGAAATGCCGCTTGCTCCGGCCTACGACTGGACCGAGATGTTCGTGGCCTTCGACGAGTTTACCTCGGCCATGGCCTTCGCGGAGGAGCTTGCCAATCACGACGGCATTCTCATCAAGCTTGCAAACGTGTTCGAGGCGCCGATTGCCCATGCCTACTTTCAGCGCGTGAAACCCCATGTGGAGGCCGGAACGCATCTCGTCGGCCTGATGGTGGCGCCCCATTCTTTGGATGGGTTCCTAACCTTCCTCGGGCGGAGGCCCGAGGCAACGGTCATTTACCGCTCGGACGACAATGACTGGGCGCGCGGACCAGGGCCAGTATTCGAATATGGCTGGAACCATACGACCCTGCGCGCCCTCAAGGTTGATCCGAGCATCACCTATCTGCAGGTGCGCTATGGCTTTCCCAACCATCGCGATCTGGTGGAAAGGATGCGGACGGAGTTTTCGCCCGAAGTACTTCAACATCTCGAGGTATTGAAGGAGGGCGGCAAGGTGATCTTCGCGGGCCTCAGCCTCGTCAAGTTCACGACGGAGGACCGGCTGGACGAAATCATCCGCATTCACGAAGAGGCAGGTGCGATGATCTTCAACCCGCACCGCTACACACTGGAAGAAGGTGGGCGGCAAACGGTGGACGACCGGCAGCTTGCGTTCAAGCGGGAGGCAGACCCGAAGGGCCTTCTAAACCCCGGCAAGATGATCGCCTGGGACGATCCGGATTGGTCCTATCAGAGCATGTATGCCTATCCGAAGCTGCAGGCGGCTGAGTAAGTCGTGACGCGGGCGCTCGTTCTCTTCTCGCACCCATGCCCCGAAAGCTTTTCGTCCTCCCTTCACCACACAGTGGTCGAGACATTGAAAGGCCGGGGCTGGGACGTGGACGATTGCGATCTCTATGCCGAGGGCTTCTCGCCTGTTCTGACCGAGGCGGAGCGGCGCGGATACCACGACGTGCCGAAGAACCTTGCGTCGGTCGCCGAGTATGTCGAGCGCGTGCAGGCGGCGGATGCCCTAGTGATGGTCTTTCCGGTCTGGAACTTCGGCTATCCCGCAATGTTGAAGGGGTTTCTCGACCGGGTGTTCCTGCCCGGCGTCTCGTTCCGGCTTGAAGACGGCAAGGTCTTACCCAATCTCACGAAAATTCAGCGGCTGGCAGCGGTCACGACTTACGGGGGCACGCGGCTTCGTGCCGTTCTGGCCGGCGATCCCCCCCGGAAATGCGTGACGCGGGCAGTCTGGCATGTCTGCCGCCCGCGCAGCATGAAATACCTCGCCCTCTACGACATGAACCGCGCGACCGATGGCCAGCGCCGGGCCTTCCAGGCACGTGTTGCCCGGGAAATGGCTGCATTCTGATGCGGGCCCTCGTTGTCTATTGTCACCCGAACCCCACGAGCTATACAGCCGCCGTACGTGACCGGGTGATCGACCGGCTGGAGGCCGTCGGAGCCGAGATCCGGCTGCGCGATCTCTATCGCGACGGTTTCGATCCGCGCCTTAAACCGGAAGAACTGGTCTCCTACGCCGACGAGGCATGCAACACCGCGGGCGTGGCAGAGCATGTGGCGGATCTACGCTGGTGCGACACGCTGATCTTCATCTACCCGACATGGTGGTACGGGCTTCCCGCCGTGTTGAAAGGCTGGCTCGATCGGGTGCTGGTGCCCGGCGTCGCCTTTCAAATGCCCGACGAGAACGGCGATATCAAACCGGCGCTTACTCACATCACCCGCCTTGCGGTATTCACCACTTGCGGAGCGAGCCGCTGGCTGACTTTCCTGATCGGTGCGCCAGGGCGAAAGACGATCCTGCGCGGGGTCAGGCTCCTCTGTGCAAAGGGCTGCAAAACAAGCTTCAGCGCGCATTACCGGATGGACAGCGCGACGCCGGAAAGCCTGACTGCGCATCTTGACCGCGTCGGCCGCGCCGTGGACAGATGGGCGGTAGTGCCAAGTCATCCAGAGGAAGCCACACCATGAGCATTGCCATCCCGGTCCTGGACTGGTCGCGTTTCGAAAGCGGCGCAGATCGCGCAGGTTTCGTCGCCGATCTCGGTCGCGCCTGCCGGGAAACGGGATTTTTCCTTGTCTCAGGTCATGGCATCCCCGAAAGCCTGATCTACGAAACGTTCCGGGTGGCGGATGCGTTCTTCGATCTGCCGGTGGCCGAGAAAGCCCCACTCGACATTCGCAAGTTCGGCACCAATCGGGGGTGGACTGCAGAAGGCTCGGAAAATCTGGACGACACGACCACCCAGGTCGATCGCAAGGAGGCATTCAACATCGGCCTCGAGATGGCCGCGGACGATCCGCGCATCCTGTCAGGAGAACCCTTCCGGGGCATCAATCACTGGCCGGAAAATCTGCCGGGCTTCAAGGACACGGCGCTCGCGTATTTTGCAGCGGTCCACCAGCTTGGGATCGATCTTCACCGCCCCATCGCGCTCGACCTCGGGCTCGATGAGCATTATTTTGCCCCTTCTCTCGATGCACCTCTCGCGACCCTTCGGATGCTCCGCTACCCGGGCGGAAACCGGGATGGCGACGCGATCGGAGCGGGCGCGCATACCGATTACGGATCGATCACACTTCTGATGACAGATGACGAACCCGGCCTGCAGGTGCGTCCGCGCGGCGGCGACTGGATCGATGTGCCCCAGATCCCCGGCGCCTTCATCGTGAACATCGCCGACTGCCTGATGCGCTGGACGAATGACATCTATGTGTCGACCCCGCACCGTGTACTGGTGCCGCAACGGGTGCGCCGGTCGCTGGCCTTCTTCCTCGATCCGAATCCCGAAGCCGTGATCTCTGCCCTGCCGGGCACAGGTCAGGCGAAGTATCCACCGGTGACGGGCGCGGAATACCTGAAGATGCGCCTCGACGCGACCTACACGCCGGAGCCTGCCTGACCCATGCGGCGTCTGGACTGGGCGGCATACAGGACGACGGAGTTCGAAGACATCGATCCGATGCGCACGGTTGCGATCCTTCCTACCGCTGCGATCGAGCAGCACGGGCCACACCTCCCTACAGGCACCGATACGATGATTGCCGAAGGAATGCTTGCGCGACTCAGGGAAGCCTGCCCCGATGATCTCGATATTCGCATCCTGCCCGTGCAGGCGGTGGGCAAATCGAACGAGCATATCCATGCTCCCGGAACGCTGACCCTTTCGGCGCCGACCGCGCTCCAGGCCTGGCAGGAAATCGGGCTGTCCGTGGCACGGGCGGGTGTGCGCAAGATCGTGATCGTGAACTCCCACGGCGGAAACCTCGATCTGATTTCAATCCTTTCGCGCGAGCTTCGGGTGCGGGCGGGCATGCTGGCGGTCAAATGCCAGTGGGGTGCTTTCGGCTATCCCGAGGGCATGTACTCAGAGTACGAGGCGCGTTTCGGGATCCATGGTGGGGATGTAGAGACCTCTCTCATGCTGCATTTCCGCCCCGAGACGGTAGACATGAGCCAGGCCGCCATGAACCGCTCGACGGCCGAGGATACGGCGATTTCCCCGATCGGAGCGATCTCCTACGGCTGGGTGGCGAGCGATCTGAACCCCAACGGCACCGTCGGCGACGCATCCACTGCCACGGCCGAAAAGGGAGAGGCCACAGCGGGGCATCAGGTTTCGGGCTTCATCGATCTGCTGCGCAAGGTGGTCGCGACGCCGCTCGATGGGCTTTCGCCGACAATGCCACCGGTTTGAAGCGCTTGCCGGGCGCGAGGGCCGCATTACCTCCCCGACCATGTCCGACAACCGCCCGATCCGTGTACCCTCCTCCCGTCTCGCACGCCTCGCCCGCCTCGGCAGCGTAGCCTCCGGTATTGCCGGAACCGCGGCCGTAGAGGGCGCACGGCGCTGGAGCCGGGGCGATCGCCCCGAACTGCGAGACCTGATCCTGACGCCGGACAATACAGAACGGCTGACAAGGGAGCTTGCGCGTATGCGCGGGGCGGCCATGAAGGTTGGTCAGCTGCTCTCGATGGATGCGGGCGATCTTGTTCCACCGGAGCTCCAGGCGATACTCGCCCGACTTCGGGCCGATGCCGATCACATGCCACCCCGGCAATTACGCAGCGTTCTCGACAAAGCCTGGGGCGAGGGTTGGCTGTCACATTTCAAGCACTTCGATCCGCGCCCCATGGCGGCAGCCTCGATCGGGCAGGTACACCGCGCGGTCACGAAGGATGGGCGCGATCTGGCGATCAAGGTTCAATATCCGGGCGTGCGCGGCAGCATCGACAGCGATGTGGCCAATGTGGGCGCCCTGGTGCGCCTTTCGGGGCTTTTGCCGAAGGGAGTCGACTTGAACCCCATGCTCGAAGAGGCCCGCCGCCAGCTTCGCGACGAAGCGGATTACGAGCGCGAGGCGCGGGAACTAGGCCGCTATGCCGGGTTCGTGGCCGGTTGGCCGAGTCTCTGCATGCCAGAGGTGCATGCCGACCTTTCGACGCGCGACGTCCTAACCATGAGTTACGTGTCTGGGGGCCCAGTCGAGGATCTCGCCGACCATCCCGACCGTGACGAGGTGGCCGCACGGATCGTGGCCCTTCTGGTCGCGGAGATCTTTGAGTTTGGCGCGAGCCAGACTGATCCCAATTTCGCGAATTACCGCTACGATCCGGAAGCGGACTGCCTTGTTCTCCTCGATTTCGGCGCCGTGCGCGATCTTCCCGAAACCCTGATAACGGAGGCCCAAGCGCTCCTTCGCCGCGGCCTTGCGGATGACCGTGAGGGTGCGGCACAGGTGCTTGCCCGTGTTGGCGCATGGGGCGTAGACACTGCGCCGCACCACCGCGCAATCATCCTCGATATGGTGATGACTGTCTTTGACGCAATCCGTGAGGACCGCCCAGTCGACTTCGGCGATCCTGCCCTCCGCCGCAGATTGCACGACCTGGGGATGGGGCTTGGGGCGGACGGCACCTTCATCCACGTTCCGCCCATCGACGCCCTGTTCCTGCAGCGGAAGATTGCCGGAACCTACCTGCTGCTCAACCGGCTCGGCGCAAGCGTGAACGTCCGTGCCGCACTGGAGCCCTATCTCTAAGGGAATGACCACGCCAAGCACGCCGCATTGCCGCGATCTTTGCGAAGTTGGCGGGGATTTGGTGGAGCCGATCGGGATCGAACCGACGACCTCGTCATTGCGAACGACGCGCTCTCCCAACTGAGCTACGGCCCCATCGCGCGCGGTTTTGGTGCAACCGCCGCATGAAGTCAATAGAGCGTGCGCGGCTCACGGGGAGAGGCTTGCCCCGAGGAATACGGCGGCCGGAACCGGAGCGACTGCAATCGCCACGGTCAGTGCGAATTGGGGGACGGTGATGGTGCGGCTGAGCCCCGCAGCGAAGGCGATTCCACCACCACCGCCAAGGACGGCATTGCCAGGCAGGTTCAGAAGCAACGCGACCGCGCAGCACCGGTGACGCAACAGACTGCGCGCAATCGGATGTGCCGATCCGTCGAAATCCGGCACCCGTGGCACATCGCTGGGCGAGATTGTCACCCATGCCGCCCAAAGCGCGTCCAGCGGCACCAGCCGACCGAGGGAATAGGCCAGAAGAAGTGCGGTGACAGTTGCAATGTAAACATATCCGGCGGCGTCCGCCCCAAGTGTCACAAGAAGAAGTAACCCGATCTCCGCGCCCGGAACGAAAGGCGTCGTCATCAGCAAAACATAGGCCAAAAGGAGCCCCCAGAAGAACGGGGAATGGACTATTTCATTGGCCAGGCGGCTCCGCACATCCAGAAGGCCGGACGCAGCCTCCACCCCCAGGTGACCGGCAAGCAAAAGCCCGCCAAGCAAGGCGAAGAGCATGCAGATGACCACTCCTTTACGCCATGGACCAGGCCGCGCTCGGGCGGTTAAGGAGCTAGGATTGGCCAATCGTTCCACAGTGCAGAGCCTCATTTCGCAAACCTCAATGCGGCTATCAGCAGCAACGCAGTTCGCAAGGATTGTAATGAAGGGCTTCTGGATCGTACCACTTGCCTCAACCGCCCAGGCTTCGCCCCCTACAGGTCGAACCGCCCCTGTTCAACGTTCTTGTCGAGCCGCGCTGCCGGAAACACCCGTCCGTTCATGACACCCCACACCCCCGCCGGTGCGATCTGGGCCGCCGCGATCGCCCCGCCGAGGTTGAACTCGCCATCCGAGGCGTAAAGCGAAAATGGCCGCATCGCGCCTGTCAGCACGACGGTTTTGCCCGGCTGGCGCGCCTCAATAAAGCGCGCAGTCTCACCCATCGTGCCCGTGCCATGGGTGATGACCACCGCCTCCTCCGGCGCTCGTTTCACGGCATCAGCGATCGCTTCCCGGTCGCCCGTCTCGAAGTAGAGGCTGTCTTTCAGCATCAAGAGCTCGACCACCGGAAAATGACAGCGCCCGATCCTCAGCATTTCGGGAATATGCGTCGCCCCGTCCGGAGAAAAGGATAGCCCCTCGCTCCGCGGGTCGTGGACCTTGTCGATTGTGCCACCTGTAATGAGGATCCTCAGCGATCGCTCCAACGTCCTCACTCCGCCGCGTCGAGATAATCTTCCAGTGGCGGGCATGTGCAGACAAGGTGCCGGTCGCCATAGACATTGTCGACCCGGTTTACTGGCGGCCAATACTTGTCGACGCGGAACGCGCCAACTGGATAACAGCCGTCTTCCCGCGAGTAGGGACGGTCCCACTCTCCTACCAGATCCTCGACCGTGTGCGGCGCGCGCTTGAGTGGGTTGTTCTCGGGATCGATCTTGCCCTCCTCGATCGCCCGGATCTCCTCGCGGATCGCAAGCATCGCGTCGCAGAAACGGTCAAGTTCGGCCTTCGTTTCGCTTTCTGTCGGCTCCACCATCAGCGTACCCGCGACGGGCCAACTCATGGTCGGCGCATGAAAGCCGTTGTCGATTAGTCGCTTGGCAATATCGTCGACCGTCACACCTGCGCTTTCTGCGAAGGGCCGAGTGTCGATGATGCACTCATGGGCGCAGCGCCCGTGCGCCCCAATGAAGAGGATATCATAGGCGCCCTCTAGCCGCTTCGCGATGTAATTGGCATTGAGGATCGCAACCTTGGTGGCCTGGGTCAGCCCGCTGCCCCCCATCATCAGAATATAGGCCCAGGAGATCGGCAGGATCGAAGCCGACCCGAAGGGTGCGCCACTGACTGGTCCTTCACGCCCGCCGGTCGCTTCGTAAACTGACTGGCCGCCGGTTTCGGGATGACCGGGCAGGAAGGGTTTCAGGTGCGCCTTAACACCAATCGGACCCATGCCGGGGCCTCCACCGCCGTGGGGGATGCAGAATGTCTTGTGGAGATTCAGGTGGCTCACGTCCGATCCGATTTCTCCAGGCTTCACAAGCCCGACGAGCGCGTTGAGGTTTGCCCCATCCATGTAGACCTGCCCGCCATAGCGATGCGTGATGTCGCAGACCTCGCGCACGGTTTCCTCAAAAACTCCGTGGGTCGAGGGATATGTGATCATACAGGCGGCAAGTTTGTCGCCCGCCTCCGCCGCCTTCTGGCGAAAATCATTGAGGTCGATATCGCCGTTTTCAGCGGATTTGACGACGATCACCTCCATGCCCGCCATCTGGGCTGACGCCGGGTTGGTTCCATGGGCCGAAACGGGAATCAGGCAGATCCGGCGGTGTGCTTCGCCACGCGCTTTGTGATAAGCGGCAATGGTCAGAAGGCCGGCGTATTCACCCTGCGCGCCCGAATTTGGCTGCATCGACATTGCGTCATATCCGGTAATCTCGCACAGCTTCGCTGACAGATCCTCGATCATCTCGTGATAGCCTTGAACCTGATCCGCCGGTGCGAAAGGGTGAAGGTTCGCGAAATCGGGCCAGGTGATCGCCATCATTTCGGCCGCGGAATTGAGCTTCATCGTGCACGACCCGAGCGGAATCATTGCGCGGTCGAGGGCGAGGTCGCGATCGGCAAGGCGGCGCATGTAGCGCATCATCTCGGTTTCAGCGCGGTTATGGTGGAAGGTCGGATGGGTCAGATACTCCGTCTCGCGCACCAGCGCCTCGGGAACACGGTGATAATCCGCGGGGAAATCGTCGCGGCTGAAATCCAGCCCAAAGGCACGCCAGACGCCTTCAAGCACCGCAGGGCGTACGGTTTCGTCCACAGTGATGCCGATCTTCGTCTCACCCACTTTGCGGAAATTTATGCGCTCGCGGCGGCCCGCCTCGAGGATGACGCCCTGAAGCGCGCCGACCTCGACGGTGAACGTGTCGAAGAAATACTCAGGCTCGATCCTGTATCCTCCAGCTTCGAGCCCCCGGGCCAGCCGATCGGTTTTCCGATGGATCCGCTGGGCAATCGCCTTCAGCCCTTTGGGGCCGTGGAACACGGCATAGAACGAGGCCATGACGGCCAGAAGCGCCTGCGCGGTGCAGACGTTCGATGTCGCCTTTTCGCGGCGGATATGCTGTTCGCGCGTCTGAAGCGACAGGCGATAGGCCTTGTTCCCGCGCGCATCGACGCTGACCCCAACCAGCCTGCCCGGCAGCGCGCGCTTGTAGGCGTCGCGACATGCCATGTAGGCGGCGTGCGGGCCACCGAAGCCCAGCGGCACGCCAAAGCGCTGGGTCGAGCCCACGGCGATATCAGCCCCCATCGCGCCCGGTTCCTTGAGAAGCGTCAGCATCAGAGGATCGGCTACCACGATGCCCAGCGCCTTCGCGTCATGGAGCTTTGCGATATGCGGCGTGAAATCCGTGAGATGCCCGTAGGTCCCTGGATACTGGAAGATCGCGCCGAACACCGCTTCCGGTTCGAGGTCGTCGGGCGCCCCCACGATCACCTCAATCCCGAGCGGCTCGGCCCGCGTCTTCATCACGGCGATGTTCTGAGGGTGGCAATTCTCATCGACGAAGAAGGCGCCCGCCTTCGATTTCGCAACGCGCTGCGCCATGGTCATCGCTTCTGCCGCCGCCGTCGCCTCGTCGAGAAGCGAGGCATTTGCGATCTCTAGGCCTGTGAGATCCGAAACCATCGTCTGGTAGTTCAGAAGCGCCTCGAGCCGACCCTGGCTGATCTCGGGCTGATAGGGTGTGTAAGCGGTATACCAGGCTGGGTTCTCGAGGATATTGCGCTGGATCGCAGGCGGCGTGACGGTGCCGTGATAGCCCTGCCCGATCATCGTAGTGAAGATCGTGTTCTTCTGCGCCACCTGTCGCATGTGCCAAAGAAGCTCGCGCTCCGATTTCGGCTTGCCGAAATCAAGCGGAGTCGACTGGCGGATATCCTGCGGCACCGTCTGGTCGATCAGCTGATCGAGGCTTTCCACGCCGAGGGCCGCGAACATATCGGCCATCTCCTCGGGAGACGGGCCGATATGGCGACGGTTGGCGAAATCATAGGGAAGGTATTCGGTCGGTTCGAAGGCCACTTTGGATCACTCCTCGCATGCCGTGCCGGACAGGCGCCGGCCATTCTTGATCTTGGCAAAAATAACTCCGCCGGAGGCGATTGACCGGCCCCGCCTAGTCGATCATGGCCTTGTAGGCGGCTTCGTCCATGTAGTCGTCCATCTGCGACGGGTCGTCAGCCTTCATCTTGAAAAACCAAGCATCTCCCATCGGATCCTCGTTGACGAGGCCGGGATTGTCGGCAAGCGCGTCGTTCACCTCAACGATTTCGCCATCGAGCGGGGCGAGGATGTCGGAGGCCGCCTTTACGCTTTCGATCACCACGACCTCGTCATCCTTCGACACCGTCGTGCCTGCCTCCGGCAGCTCGACAAAAACGACGTCGCCAAGCTGGGTGGAGGCATGTTCGGTGATGCCGACAACCACAACGTCGCCCTCGACGCGCAACCATTCATGCTCTTCTGTAAACTTCATGGGTATCCCTTCCCTATTTCTATCTCTTGAAACCGGCCTGCACGAAGGGCAGGTCCGCCACGCGTACCGGCAGGCGCTTGCCGCGCACTTCGCCGTCCAGCGTCGTGCCTGTGGCCGCATGGCCTGACGCGACGTATCCCATCGATACCGGCGCGCCGACCGTGGGCCCGAACGCGCCCGATGTCACCTCGCCAACTTCCTCATCTCCGACGAGAATTTTCGTGCCGGCCCGCATCGGGGCGCGGCCTTCGGGGGCCAGACCGACGCGAAGGCGCTGGGTTCCCTCGGCCATCTCCCGCAAAATGCGCTCGGAGCCGGGAAATCCGCCTTCGCGCATTCCGCCTACCCTCCGGGCTTTGCCGATCGACCAGGTAAGCGCCGCTTCGACAGGAGACGTCGTTTCGTCGATATCAGTGCCGTAAAGGCATAGTCCGGCCTCGAGCCGGAGCGAATCCCGCGCCCCAAGACCGATCGACATTACGCACGTGTCCTCAAGAAGTGCCCGCGCGAACCTCTCCGCTTCGGACGCGGGCACGGAAATCTCGTAACCATCTTCGCCGGTATAGCCCGAGCGCGAGATCCAGAGTTCCCCGAACGCCGATGACACCACTGTCACGTCCATGAACCTCATGTCCGCCGCTTCCGCCACATGAGCCGCAAGCACGGCCTGTGCCGCCGGCCCCTGGAGTGCCAGAAGCGCCCTATCACCAACCGGCTCAACAGTGACGCCCTTGCCCGTCATTCCGTCTTGCAGATGCGCGATGTCATGATCCGCCCGCGCCGCATTGACCACGAGAAACAAATGATCGCCGCGGTTGGCGACCATCAGGTCGTCGAGTATGCCGCCCTCGGCACTGGTGAAAAGTGCGTAGCGCTGGCGGCCCGCTCCGAGCCCGAGGATATCTGCCGGAACCAGGGCCTCCAACGCCCGTGCTGCATCTGCCGCATCACCGCTGTCCGGCCGCAGAATGACCTGCCCCATATGGCTTACGTCAAAAAGCCCTGCCGCCTCGCGGGTATGCTGATGCTCCTTCATCACCCCGGCGGCAAACTGGACGGGCATTTCCCAGCCCGCAAAGGGCACGAAGCGCGCCTCCAGACTGGCATGAAGGCCGTAAAGTGGCGTGCGTCTGAGATCTGACACGAGCCTTCCTCCCTCTTCCCCGGAGGCCTGGCCGCCGGGCATCTTTCTGGGTGCGCGGTCTGCGCATCCTCGATGCCCCCTCTGTCCTTTCGCCTGAGATCGCTATCCCTTCGGCGGACGCGACATGCGCCACTCTCCAGAGTCTTGTCCGATCAGGCGGTCCTTCGGCCTGAGAGATTACCGGGGCGGTTGCTCCTTCGGCACCGGACGCTTCGGCCCGGATTCTCCCGCATGATCGTTACCACCGTTAGCATACCGTGGGATTCCGGCAAGGGGGAGATTTGGGCTTGAGGCGACGCAGCCAGATCGGGCATGGGATTGGCATGCACGACCCATGGTTTTTCGGATACGGCTCTCTCGTGAACCGCGCCACGCATGCCCATGAGGATGCTCACAAGGCAACTCTCACGGGCTGGCGGCGAGTCTGGCGGCACACCGCGCTGAGGCCCGTGGCCTTCCTGACCGCTGTCGAAGTCGACGGCGGCGAAATCGACGGGCTGATCGCGCGGGTGCCGGGCGCCGACTGGCGCGACCTCGACGAGCGCGAGCGCGCCTACGACCGCGTGCAAGCCGCCCTGGTCACACATTCGGGTCCGCGCAAACTGGCGGTCGAGGTCTACACGATCCCGCATGGCAAACACGGCGCACCTGATCGCGCGCATCCCGTGCTGCTCAGCTATATCGACGTGGTCGTGCAAGGGTTCCTCAACGAATACGGGATCGACGGTGTCGCGCGCTTCTTTGACACAACCGACGGCTGGGACGCGCCGATCGCCTTCGACCGACCCGATCCGATCTACAGCCGACACCGCGTGCTTTCCCGAAAGGAACGCGCCCTAGTGGATCAGCACCTAGACGAGGTGGGTGCGCGCTACGTGGAACCCCCGAAATTCTAACTGTCACCGCCGGTGATAGAGCATCTGGAAGAGGCGGCTTTGACGGAAGAAAGGTTCGCGCGGATCCGGCTTTGCCATACCGGACCGGATCACTCGGTTGGCGAGCCAAAGCGCGGCAAGCCCGAAGAAGACGCCCCCGGCCGCCTGACCGATCTGGACGCCGGGCGCACCGAGCCACGCTGCGAAGATCATCACAAGGGGGATCGTTCCCAACGTGTGCCGTCCCCAGTTGATCCAGGTCGATTGGAATGGGTGGCCGAGGTTGTTGAAGGCTGCGTTCGAGACGAAGATCATCCCGTTGAAGAAAAAGGCGAGTGCGAGCGGTCCGCAGAACAGGAAGACAAGCTCGCGCGTGATCCCCTGGGCGTCGAAGAGCGCAGCTATGGGCTCACGAAGAAGAAACAGGATCAGTGAATTCAGCAGGGTGATCCCGGCAGTGAAAAGAAGTGCGTCGCGATAGGCCCGCGCCACTCTGTCAGTCTTCCCGGCCCCGGAATTCTGCCCGATGATCGGCCCCACTGCACCGGACAGCGCGAAGAGCACTCCGAACGCCAGAGGTGTCATCCGCCCCACGATTGCCATGCCCGCCACCGCGGCCTCCCCGAACTCGGCCATCGCACGCGTCACATAGGCCTGCCCCACGGGAGTGGCGAGCTGTGTCAGGATCGCAGGAAAGGCGATCATCAGGATCGGCCGAAAATCTTTGGCAAGCGCCTCCGGCGTCGGCCGCGTCAACCCGCCATGCTCGCGCAAGATTGGCAAGAAGGCTGACACTGCGATCCCGACCCGTGCCGCCACACTGGCCCAGGCTGCGCCTGCAAGCTCCATGTCTAGGCCAAAGATCAGGATCGGGTCGAGTACCGCGTTGATCACCCCACCGGTGATGGTGACCAGCATTGCCTTCCGCGCCGCACCGTGAGCCCTCAGGATCGCACCGCCGACCATTCCAACGACAAGGAGAGGAAGGCTCGGGATGATGATCGAAAGGTAGAGAACCGCCAGATCGAGGGTGAGGCCACTTGCCCCCACGAGGCTGGCCAGAGGACGCAGGTTTATCCACACGGCGCCGGCGAACAGCGCGCCGAAGAAGATGCTGTAGACCAGCGCCGTCGTCGCTCTCCGCCGAGCAAGCAACGCATCGCCGGAGCCAAGTGCCCGCGCCACAAGCGCACCCGAAGCGATCGCCATGCCGATCCCGAAGCTCGAGGTGAAGAACAGGATCGCCCCGGCATAACCGATCGCCGCCGCAAGCTCGGCCTTCCCCAGCATTGCGATGAAGATCATGTCGATGAAATCCACCGCGAAAATCGCCATCAGCCCCAGAGAGGAGGTAAGCGACATCACGGTAATGTGCCGAAAGAGGTTGCCCTCGAGAAACCGGGCCTGCTTCGCCATGCCGGGAGGTTAGGGAAAACCCCACCCCGTACAAGAGGCGTAAGAACGCCTCAGGACCGCTTCAGCAAAGCGGATTCCATCTGCAGTACCACTTTTCCGCCTCTTCCGCGGCCTCTTCGGCCTTGGGCGCGTCGGAGCCGAAGCCGAACAATCCGCGGCTCGTTTCCTCTTCCACGGGAGCGCGGTTGAATGGCCAGAAATCGAAGGTGTCGGAGAACCATCCGGTGATGCTGTCGATGACGAAAGTCACGACTACGAGCGCTATCAGGGCCAGGAGAATGTAGAACAGAATACGTCCAAAGGATCGCCCGCCCTCGCCCGCGGCATTGAACATAAACAGCTTGGCGGAGCGGCTCACCACCTCGCTCCACGGCCTCTTCGACACGCAGTCGTCCGACTGGTCGGCCCTCGCGTTTTCCGGAATGTGGTCGGCCATCTGCTGCTCCGCTTTCGCCTCACCCACCTGTTTCTACAGGCAAATGCGGCATAATTTTAGCCGTCCGATATCGATGCGAGGTTTCCTGTGTCAGGAATGTCAGACCTTTGGAGGGCTTTGCAGAAGCGGCATCACATCCGCCATCTCCGGCCCACGCGTCCGCCCGGTGATCGCGTGACGAAGCGGCATGAACAGCGATTTGCCCTTGCGCCCGGTCGCCTCCTTCACCGCTGTCGTCCACGTGCCCCACGTCTCCGAGTCATAGGGATAGGGCGGCAGAAGCGCCAAGGCCTCGGCCACAAAGCCGCGATCCTCCTCGGCGATGACCGGCGTCGCTCCGTCCCGAAATACGGACCACCAATCGGCAATCTCTGCCCGCGTTCCTACATTCTCGCGCACGACCTCCCAGAAGCGCGGCGCGATGTCGTCGGGTACGCCGTGGGCGCGAATCTCATCGGCCACCAAGTCATAGGGCATTGCGGCGATGACCCGCGCGGTCATCGGCGACAGATCAGCCACGTCGAACTTCGTGGGCGCGGCGCCGAAGCGGCCGACATCGAACCCCTCGATCAGATCTTCGGGCGCCGCTCGCAATTCGACCGGGTCTGCCGAGCCGAGCCGCGCCATGAGCGACAGGATGGCCATCGGCTCGATCCCCTGGGCGCGAAGATCGCGCAACGACAGGGTGCCCAGGCGCTTCGACAGCGCCTCTCCCTGCGGGCCGGTCAGGAGGGAATGGTGCGCGAATGCTGGCGGGGTCCCGCCGAGGGCGGCCATAATCTGAATTTGAGTAGCGGTGTTCGTCACGTGATCCGATCCGCGGACCACGTCGGTGATCCCCATTTCAAGATCGTCCACCACCGAGGCGAGCGTATAGAGCACCTGCCCGTCGCCGCGTATTAGCACCGGGTCCGACACGCTGGCCGCGTCGATCGACACATCGCCCAGGATTCCGTCCGTCCACTCGATCCGCTCCTGATCGAGCTTGAACCGCCAGTGACCTGCCCCGCGCTCCGACCTGAGTTTTGCCTTCTCATCCTCGGACAGCTCCAATGCCGCGCGATCATAGACCGGCGGCCTGCCCATGTTGAGAAGCTTCTTGCGCTTCAGGTCAAGCTCCGTCGGCGTCTCGAACGCCTCGTAAAGCCGCCCGTCGGTGCGCATCCGGTCCGCCGCCTCGGCATACCGGTCGAGCCGGGCCGACTGCCGTTCTTCCCGGTCCCATGTCAGACCGAGCCATTCGAGATCCTCGCGGATCGCATCGACATATTCCTCCTTCGACCGCTCGGGATCGGTGTCGTCGAACCGCAGGATGAACGTGCCCCCGGCCTTCCGCGCAATCAGCCAGTTGAACAGAGCGGCGCGCAGGTTGCCGATGTGGATATAGCCGGTGGGCGAGGGTGCGAAACGTGTGACGGTCATCTTCGGGGCTCCTTCGACGGGCCAAGCCTCTTCCACAGGCAGGCTTCTTTGTCCATACGGAGGCGCAGAATGGACTGGTCTGAACACATATCCCCCGATGCCGCGGACATCGCGCACATGGCCAAGGAGGCGATCGCGGGCCTACCCCAACCATACCGTGCTGCGGCGGCAGAGGTGACGCTTCGCGTTGAGGATTTCGCGCCGGAGCCAATCCTTGACGAGATGCGGATCGCGGACGCCTTCGACCTCACAGGTCTCTACGACGGAATCCCGCTGATCGAGAAATCGGTGATGGATCAACCCGATGGCCCTGACACGATCTGGCTCTTTCGGCGCCCGATCCTCGACGAATGGGCGGCGCGTGGCGACGTCGCACTTGGCGATCTCGTGGCCCATGTCTTCGTCCACGAACTCGCCCATCATTTCGGCTGGTCCGACGAGGACATTGCCCGAATCGACCGCTGGTGGGAGTGAAGCGGCAAATCTCCGCTTCTCACGAGATCGTTCCTTTCCCTGATCCCACTTAGCCCTAACTCGTAAGGCCATGGAAAGACAGAAAGTGATCCGCTAAATGACCCTCAAGAAGACATCTCTTTCACGCAGGGCTGCGCTCGTCGGCGGCGCGAGCCTTCCCCTTGCGGCAACCCTCGCGCCAACGCTCGCCTCGGCTGGCGGCCATGGCGAGACGCCGGCACGCAGCGACACCCATCGCCGTTTCACGCTCGGGGCCTTCGAGGTCACCGTCGTGCTCGCCGGCACCCGCACGGTGACCGATGACCCGCAGGGCACGTTCGGTATGAACGTTGACAGCGACACCTTCGCGGCCGCTTCAGCCGAACACTTCATCCCCGCAGACAGGTTTCAGGCCTTCTTCAACCCGACCGTTGTCAAGACGGGATCGGAAACGATCCTGTTCGACACCGGACTTGGCGGTGAGGCCATCGCAGGCGTACTCGCCACGGCGGGCTTCTCGAGCGACGACATAGATACAGTCGTTCTGACCCACATGCACGGCGACCACATCGGCGGGCTTATGACAGAAGGAGCCCCGACTTTCGCTAACGCGCGGTACGTGGCGGGCGAGGCGGAATACGCCTACTGGACTGGTCAGGAGAACGAGCGCGTCGCCGGCAATGTCACGCCGCTTGCCGAAAAGACGGAGTTCGTAGGCGACGGTCACAGCGTGGCATCGGGTGTGACCAGCATGGCGGCCTTCGGACATACACCGGGCCACATGGTCTATATGCTCGACTCCGAGGGCGAGCAGCTTCTGATCACCGCAGATCTCGCCAACCACCACGTCTGGTCGCTTGCCTATCCGGACTGGGAAGTTCGCTTCGACATAGAGAAGGACGCTGCCGCGGCCGCACGCCGCCGGGTTCTCGGCATGCTGGCGGCCGACCGCATTCCCTTCATCGGCTATCACATGCCCTTCCCCGGCGTGGGCTTCGTCGATACGCGCGGCGACGGTTTCCACTTTGTGCCGGAAACCTATCAGCTTACCGTTTGACGGTATCGGGGCCGGCACGCCCGGCCCCGCATTTACGGTTGACGCCCTTTCCCGGATCGGCTTGTCTGCGGCCTCGACGTTAGCGCAAACAGGCGAGCCCCCGGTGCCATGAAAGCCCATATTCTCACGATCACCCTGAACCCGACCGTGGACTACGCCACATCGGCGCCCGAGGTTGTGGCCGGCCCGAAACTGCGGTGTACCGAGCCCCACATCGATCCCGGCGGCGGCGGAATCAACGTTAGCCGCGCGATCCGGCAGCTTGGCGGACAATCCGTGGCTCTGGTGGCCATAGGCGGCGCAACCGGTGCGCACCTTCTGCAGCTTCTCGCGCTCGAGGGTGTGGCAACTGTGGCCTTCCAGGGCCCGGGCGAGACGCGTCAGTCCGTTTCCGTTACCGACAATTCTACAGGCGAACAGTACCGCTTCGTGATGCCAGGACCCTCCTGGCGCGAAGAGGATGTGCCGCGCGCACTAAATACCGTCGATCAGGCGACTGGCGATGGCACGCTGGTTGTCTTGTCCGGCAGCCAGCCGCCTGGCGTCGCAAAGGAATTTCCCTCGATCCTTGCAGGCCACATCGCAGGACGGGGCGCGCGGATTATCGTCGACACCTCTGGCTCCGCGCTTTTCGACCTGGTGGAAAAGCCGCGCGAGGCGATCCACACCTTGCGAATGAACGGCGAGGAATGCGAAGAAATCGCGGGCAGCGCTCATCCCGCCCCCGAAGACACAGCCCGCTTCGCCGAACGACTGATCGCCAAGGGTGTGGCCCAGCACGTGATCGTGGCGCGGGGCGCAGACGGCTCTGTTCTCGCCACGCGAGACGGGTCGTGGCATTCGGTCGGGGCGGATGTTCCCGTGGTATCCAAGGTCGGTGCAGGGGACAGTTTCGTGGGGGCCTATACGCTCGCACTCGCGCGGGAATGGAAGACGGAAGATTGCCTGCGTTTCGGTGTTGCGGCGGCCTCTGCGGCGGTTACCACGGAAGCCACACGGCTCTGCGACCGACAAATGACCGAAGACTTGATGGACGCTTGCACTATCCGCAGGCTCTGACAGCGCTATCCACGCGTTTTTCGGTGACGCGCAACTTATTATTAATTCTGGCGAACTAAAGCATCCGGCCTTTAACCTGAGACATATCCGGCAGCCCTGAAGTAGTTCCAACACTCTTCGGGTGAGTATAGATCGCAGATTTCAGCGATTGCGTGGAACATGTCTGTGAAGGTCCTTGCTCCAATCCGGCGCAGGTGAGCTTTGAGTTTCGAGAAGGCCATTTCTATCAGGTTGAGGTCGGGGCTGTAGGGCGGCAAAAACAGGAACCAGCACCCCGCTTCCTGCATCGCCTTGGCCGCTGCGGCGTTCTTGTGCGTGGCAAGGTTATCGAGGATGACCACCGTTCCCGGCGAGAGCTCCGGCACCAGAACCTTTTCGACATAAGCAGCAAAAGCTGCACCGTCCATTGCACCCCTGATCACCCACGGCGCGATCATGGCATCGGCGGTGAGCCCTGCGATGAAGGTCTGCGTCCCCCACGATCCGAAGGGCGCATCCATGACCAATCGCTCGCCGCGTGGTGACCATCCCCGCTGGCGGGTCAGGTTTGTTTTGACGGATGTTTCGTCAATGAAGACAACGCGTTCCGGCCGGTCAGACACGGCGGGTAT